>NZ_CP030032.1:4440227-4742955 GCF_003258315.1 Bradymonas sediminis | reverse complement strand
GATGCCGGTGGCGATCAGATGCGGCCAGCGGATTTGAAATTTCGGCTCAGTCGAGCCCGCCCCTGAGCGCCAGATGAGAAGGCCCCAGGGAAGAAAGAGCGCGCCGTACAGGGCGAGCACGGCGCTGTCAGAAAGACGCGCATTGAGCAGCGGGGAGTTCATCAGCGCGAGGAGCGCGCTCAATAGGATCATTGAGATCAGCGCGCCCAGGCCAAGAGATTTGCCGTGGGCGTTCGCCCAGTTGCGGCCTGCTGGTGCGGCGCCCGACTTCATGATTGGGGCTCAACACGACCCAGGATGCCCCGGAAACTCTGCGTCAGGCTAAGCAGCGCAACATAGAAGAACCCACATTGAAAGAGCATCAAAAAGGGGATGCTAAATAGACTCTGGCGCTCGCCGATGAGCACCACGACGATCGCGTAGCTAAACCACGCCCCCAACGCGAACTCCACGACCGGCAACATGATCGACTTATTAATATAGAGCTTTGAGCTCCAGGATTTATTATTCTGAGAGATGGCGTATTTGGGCGTTCGCACGAACGGGGTTTGATGCCCAACGATCGCCTCTAATACCGCCTTCGCATTATTGAGAGACACGCCGATTCCGAGCGCCAAGACTCCAGGGATAAGCCCGATAACCTCGCCGGCGCTGCGACCGATCTCTCGCTGCGAAACCCAATAAAAATAGCAGATGGAGAAGGTCGCCGATAAGAAGATGGGCAGATCCAAAAACAGCGCTTCGTGCCAGCCCTGATGGATGCGAATCATGGTCGCCAACGGCATTAGGACGGCCAATATCACCATTAATAGGTAGGCGAAATTGGAGCTAAGGTGATGGAATGCCTCGTATTTTACGTCCCGCGGAAGATCACTCTTGAGGACGCGCGGCAATAGCTTAATCGCCGTCTGCATCGAGCCCTTGGCCCAGCGATGTTGCTGGGTGCGAAAGGCGTTCATCTCGACCGGGATTTCGCTGGGAACGGTGAGGTCGCGCAGAAATAGAAAATCCCAGCCGGCCATCTGGGCGCGGTAGCTCAGGTCGAGATCTTCGGTGAGGGTGTCATGCTCCCAGCCGCCGGCGTCCGAGATCGCCTGGGCGCGCCAAATGCCGGCCGTACCGTTGAAATTAAAGAAGAGCCCGGCGCGGTTTCGCGCGCAATGCTCGAGCACAAAATGACCGTCCAAGAGGATCGCCTGGGCGCGGGTCAGCAGGCTATGCTCGCGGTTAATATGATCCCAGCGCGCCTGCACCATGCCGATCTTTTCGTCGGTAAAATAGTCGACGGTCGCGCGCAAAAAATCAGGTTTCGGGACAAAGTCCGCGTCAAAAATCGCCACAAATTCGCCGCGAGCCTGGGCGAGTCCGGCTTCGAGCGCGCCGGCTTTGTAGCCGCTTCGATTTTCGCGATAAATCAGGACGATATCGTGCCCAAGCGCCTGCATTTCCTGCACTAATTTCGCGCAAATCTCGGTGGTATCGTCGGCTGAATCATCGAGCACCTGGATCTCGAGGCGGTCGGCGGGATAGTCGAGCGCGCATACCGCGCGGATCAACCGCTCGGCGACATAGCGCTCGTTAAACAGAGGCAATTGAACCGTCACGATCGGCAACTGGGCCGGCGCGAAACGCTGCGCCGGCTCGGGGTCCGGGCCGCTGGCGTATTTGCGATAAAGGCGCACAATGCGGTAGCGATGCGCGCCGTAAAACGACAAGATGAGCAAAATCGCGAAGTAGGCGACCAGGACCGCGATTTGAAGTGTGCTAAGGTCGTTGAACTCGAACATGGTTTGAATACTGCCCACTATAACTGAGAGGTAAAGGCGCTAAACATGTGTAGGTGCTTGAAATATCTACATAACTGAAGACTGGCGGCGCGCTATCGTGGACGCCGTTCAGAACCTATTTGCTCCGAAATGCCTTTCAATTTAAGGTGAGCCGAATGGCAGGGGCGCTCCGGGGTTCACCGGGCGTGCTCAGGCTCTTATGACTTTCTCGTCGAATTGTTGAGACGCGGTAAAAACCTATGACCCAGAGCAAAACGACATCGACCGATACGGTCTCCCCGAGCTTTAAGGGGATGGCGCTCGGGATACTAGGAACGCTGCGACCGCATCAGTGGGTCAAAAACCTCTTCGTCCTCGCGCCGCTATTCTTCTCAAAATCGTTTATGGCGCCCGACAAAGCGGTGCTCGCGCTGGCTGCGGCGCTCTTATTTTGCGCGGCCGCCGGCACAGTCTATCTTTTTAACGATATTTTTGACATTGAAAAGGACCGCCGCCACCCGACCAAACGCTTGCGCCCGATTCCCTCGGGGGAATTGCCGATTTCGGTGGCGCGCGTAGCGGCGATTGTGCTGGGGGTTGGAACCATCGCTGGCTCGTTTGCGCTGGGTGTCCCAGTCGGCATCACCGTGACGCTATATCTGGTGATGAACTTCGCCTATTCCTTCTCGCTCAAAAATATCGCATTCCTCGACGTCAGCATCATCGCCACCGGCTTCGTGTTGCGCGTGCTCGCCGGGGCGTTTGCGATTGATGTGTTTATCTCGGAGTGGCTGATCGCGTGTACGTTCTTCTTGGCGCTGTATTTGGGGCTGGGAAAACGGGACCACGAGCTTCAGATGAAGATCCGCGGAGAGGTCGAAAACTCGCGCAAAGTCCTGGAGCGCTACCGCGAGGAACACCTTGATTTTGCGGTGCTTTTCGTCGCCGGCATGACCATCGCGATCTACACGATCTATACCCTCACCTCGGCGCTGCCGGCCCAACCCCTGCGCAGCCAACACACGCCCTTCGCCTCGCCATGGCTGCCGATTACCATTCCGTTCGCGGTCTTCGGGATCACCCGATTCTATCAATTGATAAAAAAGGATTCTCCCGAAAGCCCCACGGATTTGCTGCTGCATGACCGCATCTTCATCATCAATATTTTATTGTGGTGTGCGGTCATGCTGACGCTGGCGCTGATTTAATTTCAGCGCCTCCGGCCTCACGAGATTTGACTCTCAATAAATTCGATGACCATGCCGGCGCCGTCGACGCCGTCCAGACGGCTCATCTCTTGGATGCCGGTGGGGCTCGTGACGTTGACCTCGGTGAGGTAATCGCCAATGACGTCGACCCCTGAGAACCAGATGCCGTCGCGGCGCAAGCGCTCTCCGACCGCCGCGCAGATCTCTCGATCTCGCTCGCTTAAGACCACCTTCTCGACCGTGCCGCCGACGTGGATATTGCCGCGATGCTCCGTCTCAGCCGGGACGCGAATAATCGCGCCGATCGGCTCACCGTTGAGCACCAGGATGCGCTTGTCGCCCTTGCGAATCTCGGGGATATAGCTCTGGCAGATCACCCGCTCGGTGCCGACGCGGGTCGATACTTCGATCATCGCGTTGATATTTTTGTCGCCCTTTTCGAGCATAAAAATTCCCGACCCGCCGTGGCCGTCGACGGGTTTGATGATGGCGCGACCGCCGTGGGCATCCACAAATTCGAGGATGCGTTTGGCGTCGCGGGTCACGATGGTGTCGGGGATGAAGTCGGCGAAATGCAGGGCGTATAATTTCTCGTTCGCCGCGCGCAATCCGTTGGGCTTGTTCATCACGAAGCAGCCCTTTTCCTCTGCCAATTCAAGCAGATGGGCGGCGTGCAAATAGTCGACATCGAAGGGCGGATCTTTGCGCATAAAGACCGCATCGAGGCTGTGAATGGGCGCATATTCGGCCTCCCCGAGCGTAAAGTGGTCGCCGGCTTTTCGGCGCACTTCGCAGGGTTGCATCACGCCCCAGGCGACGTCGCCCTCGGCCGCCATATCTTGCATGCGCAGATAGAAGACCTCGTGGCCACGCTCCTGTGCGGCGAGCATAAACGCGAAGGTCGTGTCGGCGTCGATATTTACCGAATCCAGGGGGTCCATCACAAAACCGATCTTCATATTCGCCTCGATATCAAATCTGGAATTATTTGGCGCAAATAGCCGCCGCTTCGAAAGTCTCGAATAACGCTTCTTTGGCCGGTAGTTTTCGCAATGATTCGGCAGCCGGCAGCAGCCGTTCGCCGATGGTCTGGCTTAGAGTAAAGATAGGGCCGACGTCAAACCGCGCGTCGCTCCATCGCCGCGCGCACCGGGCGTCGCAGAGAGTTAAAATATGGGGCCCTATAACACCATCGACAATCCTAACGCGGGGCTCAGTCCCGCTGCAGCGCCTCTTTGCGGCGACGGCGTCGCCGCATCATCAGCACACCGACACCTGCAAAGAGCGCCGGGACGACCGCTATATTCACAAATTGCAGCGAGTAGCGCGACTCGGCGTCCACCTTGCCGATCAGGCGCGGCATGGACTTCGAGCGGATTTCGCTGAGCGCCGAGTCTTGCACCAACCACTCAATGCTGGCGATGAGAAAATGCACGCCGAGCTCGGCCAGGCCTTGCCCATACCCAATCTCGGGCATCGCCTGAAAGAAGTTGCCGCTGCCAACTATGAATATGCGCGCGCTCGCCGGATCACGCTTGAGGTCGGCGCTCGTGCGCCCGGCGGGCAGCGGGTGCGTGTCGAAATAACTCGGGGGCGTCCCCTCCACGGCCACCGCGACGGTCCAGGGGCCGGGGCTATCCAATGACTCCGGCTGCGCGAGCACCTCGTATTGAAAGGCGCTCGGTATATTGCTTCGCCGCCTGGCGCTCGCCTCGGTCTGGATCACCCGGTGTATTTTGAGCGACTTATTCTCAACCGCCTCGGGCTTTAGGGCAATCGTTGAGGGCGCCGGCATGGCGAGGGCGCTGAAATTGCGCATAAAGGGCAGCGTCTGGTCGAGGTTATCCATCATAAATGTCGCGGGGTGGCGGACCTCGGCGATGCCCTGCGCGGTCATGGCAAGCGCGTCGACCCCGCGCTCGGGATCGAGCACCAGGTCAGGGCGAAGCTCAAGGCCGTAGCTATCAAACACCTTGCTGAGCCCCGGGTCGATCGCCCGGCGAAACGGCGGGGGCTGGCGGTCCGGGAACTGCTGCATATATTGTCGATGCGCCTGCAGATCGACCGCCGTCGCGGACTGATACCAGCCGACGTTGCCGCCGCGCTGGATGAATTGGTCGAGGGCAAAGATTGCATCTTCCGAGAATGGCTCGTCCGCGTTGAGGATGACCAACGCCGCGATATCATCGCCGATGGTTGGGGATTTCGCGGCGAGGTCGATGGTCTGAACCTCGATGAGTTTTCCGTATAATTGCTCGAATACCGGCTTCACCGTATCCAAGAATCGCGGATAAGAAACCGGGCCGCCGTAACCCGAAACGAAGGCGACCTTGCGCGGCTGGGTGACCTGCAAATTCAGCAACGCGCGGGTGAAATCGTATTCGAAATCGGCCAGGGCGCCGCCGGCCGCCGGGCGCAGATCCCCGACGACTTCAAGGTCTTCGCCCATCGCAAAGGCCACGCATTTATAGACTGCGCGAACAGTCACTTCATCCGCGCTGCGCCGACTGATCCCGACCTTCTCACACCCCACGCTTCGAGCGTCCTCGTCGAGCTTCGCGTCGTCGCTCGGTGAGACGATCTCATAGGTCAGTTTGCCCGCGCTGGCGCTGACATATTCGTCGAGGCTGTCGGCCACCGATTGGGCCAAATTATGCATCGGCGGGGGAAGGTCCGGCGAAATCACCGCTTTCACATGCACCGGCTCTTTGAGGTTTCGCGCGGCGCCAAGGCTGACCTCGGAGAGGGTGTAGCTCTGGTTATCGGTGAGGTCGACGCGCGCGAAGAATTGGCTGGAAATCACGTTTATGAGCAGCGCGCTCGCCACGGCCGCCACGATCATCAGCGCGGCGCTGGCTCCCTTGACCCATCGGTGTTTTCTGCGCGGCGCAGCAATGCTCGTCTTCGCCACGACCAGGCAGACGCCGATCAGCGAGAAATAATAGATAATATCGCGGCTATCGATGACGCCACGCGCGATATTTCGGAAATGATAGCCGGTCGACAGATACTCGATGATCTGAGCGGTCGTGCCGGTGGGGTGGGCGACCAATTGTTCGATAAGATAGAGAAAAATGCATAGCGAGAAGCCCACCAGAATTGAGACGACCTGGTCGGTGCTCCAGCTCGAAGCCATCAGCCCGATGGCCGCGTAGGTCGCGCCGAGCAGCAGCAAACCGATATAGCCCGACCACACCGCGCCCCAATCCAGCGGCCCGAGCAGCGACAGGCTATAGGGGTAGACCAGCGTCACCGCGAAGACCGTGGCGAGCAAAAATACGGCCGCCAAAAACTTGCCGGCGACGATCTGAAAATCACTGACCGGCAGGGTCATCATCAACTCAAGCGTGCCCGAGCGCTTCTCTTGGGCGAACAGTCCCATCGTGATCGCCGGGGCGAAGAACGCCAAAAAGAGCGGCGCCTGCGCGAAGAACCCGCGCAGCGATAAGACGTTGATATCTTGGAAGTAATTCAGCCAGAAGAGGGAGCCTGTGATCACCAAAAATAGGATCACGACGATATAGGCGACCGCCGAGTTGAAATAGGCGCTGACTTCGCGTTTGAAGATAAATCCGATCTTATTCATCGTTGTTTAGACCTCGGCCAGGGAGGGTGCGGCGTCGCGATTTTCCTCGGTCGAGCCGGCGGTATAGACGCGGAAGATATCTTCGAGCGTGGGCTCCTTCGGGGCGTCCGGGGGGCTGCCCTCACCCAGGGCGTTCTGCCAGTCCGGGAAGCGCGTGGGCAGCTCCTGCTTTAGCCCGTCGAGCGTGTCATCGGCGACGAGTTCGCCGCGATTGATGATGATAATTCGGTCGCAAACCGCGCTGACTTCCTGGAGAATATGCGTCGAGAGGATGATGGTATTTTCGCGCCCCAGATCTTTGATTACATCGCGGATCTCGATGAGCTGGTTGGGGTCCAGGCCGGTGGTGGGCTCGTCGAGGATGAGCACCTTCGGGCGATGGATAATCGCCTGGGCGAGCCCGACGCGCTGGCGATAGCCCTTGGAGAGCTCGCGGATTTCGCGGTGAATGACCGACTTCAGCCCCGTTCGCTCGACCGCCTCGTCGAGGCTTCGACGGCGCTCACTGCGCGGGATTTCGCGCATCTCGGCGATGAAGTTGAGGTAATCGTAGACGATCATATCGTCATAAAGGGGCACGTTTTCGGGCAGATAGCCCACCCGACTGCGCACCTGTTTTGATTGGGTGCCAACATCAAAACCCGCCACGGACGCGCGCCCCGCGGTCGCGTCCATAAAGCAGGTTAAGATCTTCATCGTGGTCGACTTCCCCGCCCCGTTGGGGCCCAGAAAGCCGACAATTTCGCCGGGCCGAACCTTAAAGCTGATCTGATTCAGCGCGCTGAAATCCCCGTAGGTTTTGCTGATGCCATCCACCACGATCGAGTGTTGATTACTCGAAGAGATTTTCGGGTCACTCATCATCGCCTCAAACACTACATATTTTTAGCAATTCAACTTAAAATACAGAGGCATTTCCCCAAAAACCGGGTGTATTGTGATGCCCTGGGGCACCTTAACATATTCACATCAGGTTTCACCCTCGTAGGGCCCAAGATTTCGCGACAACGCGTCGGCCATAAAGCGCGAGCGCCCCGCCAGCCACGCAGCCTGGTCGGGCTCGAGGACATCTTCGAGGGTCTGCTTAAAGAGGTCGAGCCAGCGCACAAAATGGGCGTGCTCAAGCTCCGGCATATTCCAATGCATCACCGGCGGCGGCCCCTTGGGGCTCTGGGTATAGCTGCGCTCGCCGCGAAGCACGGCGCTCCAAAACCCGACCATGCGCTTCAGATGTGGACCCCAATCGAGTATATAGAGGTCGAAGACCGGGCCGATAAGCTCGTCCTCCTGCACGCGGCCGTAAAACGCGTGGACAAAGGTCTCGATATCTTCGCGGCTAAACTCGGGGCGCGGCCCCTGCATTTGCAGATTATGCTCTCGCGTCGCAAAGGACATGGTACTCTCCGTGCATTATAGCGGATGGTTCCGAATGCTCGTGCATTCAAATTCAAGCTGCTCTATAAAGATCATAGAAACAAATAGGACTCTCAGAGTCCACATTTACAGAATCCCGCATCTACTGGCCAGTGTAAATAGGCGAATCGCGATGAATTTGACCCGAAAAACAGATATTTCGATTCGCTTGCTGGTCTATTTTGCCGACCGGGGCGAAGCCGGCGCGACCGCGGCCGAGGCCGCCGAGGCGCATCAGATTTCACCGACCTATACGGCCAAGATCATCGCCGAGTTGAGCGGGCATGATTGGCTGCACACCAGCCGTGGGCGCGGAAGTCGCACCCAATTGCGCGCCGACCCCGAGGCGTTGCGCGTGGGCGATGTCGTGCGAAAAATGGAGCCTTTCGAGCTGGTGGAGTGCTTTAACCCCTCCCAAAATTGCTGCCAACTCAGCGGTCATTGCAGATTGCGCGCGCAATTAGAGCTGGCGCGCCAGGCTTTTTTGCGCTCGCTCGACCAGGTGTGCATCGCCGATTTGCAATCCCCACATTCCCTTGATTTGGCCAGCGCTGATGGCGTTGCGCGCAGTCATGAAACGGGCTAACTCAAGGCCCACAGGCGACGCGTTCGCGCACGCGATGCGCCTCGCCCGATTGGAATTTTTCTCGAGAAGCGGAGTAAATCATGTCAAAAAGTGCGTTGATCGTCATCGATATCCAAAATGACTTTTTGCCCGGTGGCGCGCTCGGTGTGGCGGGCGGATTCGATGTCATCGAGCCCATCAACAAATTAATGGGGCGATTCGACCTGGTCGTGGCGACCCAGGATTGGCATCCGAGCGACCACGCGAGCTTCGCCTCCAATCACGCGGGGAGAGAGCCCGGCGAGGTCATCGAGGTGGAGGGGTTGACCCAGGTCTTGTGGCCAGACCATTGCGTGCAGGATACGCCGGGCGCAGAGTTCGCCGAAGGCCTGGACACCGCGCGCATCGAGCGGGTCTTTCGCAAGGGCAGCGACGCGCGCTACGACAGCTATAGCGGCTTCTATGATAACGGCCACCACAGCGCGACGGGCATGACCGAGTACCTGCGCGAGCAGGGCGTCGAGCAGGTGTTTTTGGTGGGGATCGCGACGGACTATTGCGTGAAATTCAGCGCGCTCGACGCCTGCGCGGACGGCTTCGACACCACGGTGATTATCGACGCATGCCGCGGCGTCATCGTGAGCCCGGGCGATATCGAAAAGGCCGTGGCCGAGATGACGCAGGCCGGGGCGAAGATGGCCGCCGCCGGCTCGTTCTAAAGACCGCCGGGCTTAGTAGAGCTTTCGGATATCGATGCCCGAATAATAGTGGCCAAGGATATCTTGGAAGCTCTTGCCCTGGGCGGCCATGCCCATCGCGCCGGTCTGGCACATGCCAACGCCGTGGCCAAAGCCGGCGCCGCGGAACGTAAATTTCGTGATATTTCCGGCCGAGTCGGTCTGATAATCCATCACGAAGAGCCCGCTCTTTAGCCCCCCGAAGAGCCGGCGCACGTTGAGCTCGCGCTCAATGACCGCCTTGCCCTTTTGACCGGTGAGCTCGAGACGAATCACCCGCCCGCTCACCCCGCGGCTCAAGACCTTTGCGCCGCGAATCTTGCCTAATTTATAGCCCTGCTTCCCAAGCCAGGCCTCGACCTCGGCGATGCTCGCCGAGTCTTGCCAGCGATAATATTTCGTGCTGCCCATCGGCGAGGTCTTCGAATAGGCGGGCATATCACTGGCTAGGAAGGCCTCGAGGTTTTGGGTGGTGATGCCGTTTCGGAACTCGGCAGGCACATCCTCGGCCGGCACGTCGGCCTTGCCGCGAAGATAGGGCCGCGCCTTGGCGTCCCAGACATTATTATTATTCTCGGTGAAGCCGCCGGCGTTCGAGCTATAGACGGCCTCGACGATCTGCTGCTTGTAGAACATCACCTGGCCGCGGGTGGCCTTGACGGCGCGCGTGGCGCGCGGGTCCTCCGCGCCCACGCCGCCATAAACCTGGTCGTAGATATCGGCGCGCTGCATATAGGGGTCGGCGAGGTTACGCACGCCGAGGGCGGCGAAGATCTCGTTTCGCGCGGCGACCGCCTGGGCCATCAGCGCCTCTTTGGGGGCGCTGGCGTAGGTCTCGGAGGGGACGACGCCGCGCAGCAAACGCTCGGCGCCCAGGCTGGTCATGGCGACCAGGCTGCCATCTTTGTCGGGCGCGAAGACCAGCTTACCGAGGTAGGTGCGGGTCTCAGTGCCGGCGTTATAACTCTTCTTTACGCCCGGAATCGTATAGCGAATATCCTCGTCGCGCCCCTTTTTGGGGGCGACCCAGAGGGTGTCCGGGGAGTGAATCTCCATCGACAAGCCCTGCCCGGTCAGCGAGATCATGCCCGAGGGGAACCGGGTAATCTCGCTATGAATCCGGCCCTCCAGGCCGTATTTGGTCTCGAGGTCGCGCTGAAGTTTCTTGGCCTGCTTCAGATCTTTCGACCCGCCGATGGCCACCAGAATCTGGCGCGAATCAAAGACCTTACCGCGAATCCCGAAGAGCCCGCCGACCTCGAAGGTGTCGGGCAGATAGCCACGTTTCATCCACTGGTCTTTCACCGCCTCAAGCTGCGCGCGCCGCGCGACAGGAAGACTCTCGACGACCACCCAATGCTTATATTCGCCCGGCCGCGCCTGCGAAATCTCGACCGTATAGGTCTTATTTCCGGGCAAAACGATCTCCGGGCCGGACTCTCCCTGCGGGAGCACGCGGATGGTCTCGGTGGGCGTAAACGCGACTTTTTTGGCGCCCTCGATGACCGCGACTCGGATGATCGGGTCGCCTTCGGGTGTGAAGTTAAGCTGCGGGGCGTAGAGGATTCCGAGGCGGTCGGCGGCGGTCAGCCCGCGCTGCTGCGCCTGCGCCGCGGGGGCCCAGAGGAAGGTGCTCAGGAGCCCCGCCATCAGCAGAAATTGCATCCATCGCCGATGGCCAGGCTTCGTGGAGAAATACTTCATAATTGAGAATAATGGGGGAACAGAAAGAAGGGATGGATGAGAATTGAGGAGAGGGAGCAAGAAAATCGGCGCCCGTCGGGGGCGCCGATCATCGCGAATATTTACCAGCTCCACTGCGCCTGGACGCCGCGCGTTGACAGGCCGACATCCCAATTCGAGTCGTCGATCTTTTGGGCGCGTTGCTGCGCTTCGCCGCCGTCGTCGAGGACCAACCAGACGACGCCGGCTGCCACGCTGACCAGGCCGACGCCGAGCAGCACGCGATGGCCCAACTCATAGCTCTCGCCTTTGTCGAGCAGGCCCTGCCGGTCGTTAAGATAGGCCTCACGTTTGGCCGGGGCGGGATCTCGATTCGCGTCGAGCGCCTTTAATTCATCTTCGGTGTCGAAGATCATCAGCGCCATCACGCCGCTGCCGGCCAGGGCGATGCCGCCCACGCCGATCGCGCTCCAGGCGCCCCAATTCGGCCCCGAGGACGCCGGCATCGGCGGCGGGGTCACCGTCTTACGCCCGCTGACGGGTGCCTTCGCCGCGACCTTATCACTCGCCCCAGGCGCCCGCTTCATCGGCGCCCACACGCGCACGTCCGCGCCGGCGATCAGCTCAACGTTGGTCTTCCAGGTCGTATATCCTTGGCGCGACGCCTCGATTCGGTAGATTCCCGGCGGCAGCGAAGAGCGTTTGATCGGCGCGACGCCCACCATCGTGCCGTTCAACTTAATCTCGGTATTATCGACGTTCGACTCAATCTGCAGGAGCGTGGCCTGGTTTTCGGCGACCGGGTTCGCGTCACGCGGGAACAGGCTCTGAACTTCCTTTCGGAACGCGCTCACCGGGTCAGCGGAGCGCCCCTGACTCGTCTTGGTTTCGCTGGCCAGGGTGCGCACTAGCTGGCGGACGATCTTTTGGCTCTGGGCGTCGAAAATAACGACCGTGACCCGGTGGGTATCTTCGACCTTCGCTACTCGCCCAAAGATCAGGACCCGCGCGTCGAGCTGGTCCGCAGCGCGCCCCAGGCAGGGCAGGCTATCGCTGGAGCACCCCAGCACGATGGCGACTTCGGAGAGGTTAATCGGGGATTGGTTGACGATATCGTAGGAGGAAAATTGCTGGGCTTCGTTTCGCAGCACCGAGGTCAACGTGTCCAATAATTGGGGGTCAACGCCGGTGCCTTCGAGGTTCAAAACCGCCACATTGAGCGCTTCGTCATTGTCCTGTGCGAACGCGATATTCGCCGAAACGCCCCATAAAAACAGCGTCGCGACGAGGGCCTGAATAAAAAACATTTTCTTTTTGTACATCGCAGTCGCTCATTGTTTTAATTTAATGCAAAAGCCACGGCGCGAGTATATGGGCCAGAGGGTCTTAAGTAAAGAAATCAAGCGAATATCGCCCTTTGTTCCGGGGAGATTGCGACCTTTTCGGCGTCTTGATTTTTGCGTCGCCAGACACCAAAAAGCCCGGGCGAATGACGCCCGGGCTTTTTGGAAAATCAACGCTGGATTTATTCGCCCGACTTCGGCCCGATATCTTCGATGACATCTTCTTCGGCGGAGTCCGTCTTCGCCGCGGTATCAGGGACAGCCTGGGCGGCTTTCTCGGGCTGCGGCAGGGTCTCGCCGACGAGCTTACGATAGGCCATACGCGAGCCCATCGAGGCGCCCATGCCGATGACCATCGCGGTGGGTCCCATCGAGCCGGTGATCATATAGACGGCGATGGTGCCGGCGGTGCCTGACGCGGAGGTTACGAACCCGCAGCCGGATTCGGCGGCGACGTGCTTGGCGGCCTGCGCCCCGTCGATCTGCCCGCTGCGCATAAATTTATAGGCCTGTTGCCCGCCCAGCGCGCCGTCGATGACCGCGCCGGCGACGCCCGCGCGCCCGCACATTTTGCTCAATTCGAGCACCGGCCCCGAGGCGATGGTGCGCATCGCGCCCATCATAAAGCGGCCCTGCTGGGTTTGCTTGGCGGCCCAATAGGCGTGGTTCAGGGTCCCGGCGGCCGGGTTACGCTGAAAGGTGTCCACGGAGGCGCCCGCAGTGCGGCCCAATTGTTGCGCCGCGCGGCGCCCGAGTCCCGAAATTAACTTATTGATGGAGCGGCTCATAATTTTTCTCGTCAAGACGGGTTAGTTCAGCGTGGATAAAACCGTTCGGCTTCCTCAAAGATAGACAACTAAGGCGGCTGTGACAAATACAAGCACACCGGCCCGCAGACCTAGCCCGCAGCGGACGTCCGCCGAAGTCGCGTGTTTCTGCGCAACCCAACTTGGTGTAGCCTGCCGGCGGATCGAAAATGTCGCGTCCAATTCGCGACTCTATCGCGGCGAATTGGAGTCATCATCATCGAGAAATTAGCCCTATGTTCCTTTTACGCGAAGCATTGCCTACCGACCTCGACCAATTGCGAGGCCTCGCACGTACCTTAAACACATTGAACCTGCCGGATGATTCCGCGCGGCTCAAAAGACTCGTGCAGATCAGCCGCGAGAGCTTCGACGGGACCTACCGAAAGCCGCGCTTTCGCGACTATCTATTTGTGCTCGAAGATGTCGCCGAGAAGCGACTGATTGGGAGTTGCTTGATCATCGCTCAGCACGGCACCCACGAGCGCCCGGCGGTGTATTATGACGTGCATAATGAGCAAAAATACTCGTCGACCCTCGACAAATTGATCATCCACCGTGTGCTGCAGTTGCGCTTTGATTATGACGGTCCCACCGAGATCGGCGGGCTGATCCTTGCCCCCGAATACCGCGCGCATCCGCTTAAATTGGGGCGCATCTTAAGCTTCGTGCGCTTTCTATTTATCGGCCTGCACCGCGACCTTTTTCGCGACGAGGTGGTCGCCGAGTTATTGCCGCCGCTCAACGACGATGGGACCAGTGATCTGTGGGATTGTCTGGGGCGAAATTTCACCGGCCTCAACTACCGCGAGGCGGATCTTCTCAGCCGCGACAATGTCGAGTTCATCCGCAACCTCTTCCCCAGCAAGCCGATCTATACCGCGCTCTTGCCCGAGCATGTGCGCAAGATCATCGGCGTGGTCGGCGAGAAGACCGTGCCGGCGCGCCGGATGCTCGAGAAGATTGGGTTTGAGTGGGATAATTCCATCGACCCCTTCGACGGTGGGCCGACCTTCGCGGTCAAGACCGACGACTGCGCGCCGATCATCAACACCCGCCGGCTGGCCTACCTTGGGCCGATCGCCCAGGACGCGGCGCCAGATGGCCAGGCGCTCGTCGCGCTGGACACCCTCGACAAAGAGCAGCCTGACGCGGAGATGAAGCCGCGCTTTCAGGCCGTCTACTGCGATTATCGACTCGCCGAGGGCGGCGCCGAGATCAACCTGCCCGACCTGCCGGGCTTCGACGCGCTCGCCCGGGGCGCCGAGGTGGGGCTGCTCCCCTTCGATTGACCCCGCGCGCCCTGCTGAGTCGACCTTATTTGGCGTCGAGCCAATTGTCGCCGCACCCGAGGTCGACCAGCAGCGGCACGTCCAGCTCGCACACGCCTTCCATCGCCTCCCGCACGATCGTCTTGGCCGCGTCGACGAAGGCATCCTCGACCTCGAATACGAGCTCATCGTGCACCTGAAGGAGCATGCGCATCGGCAACTCCTCGGCCTCGATCTTGGCCTGTAAATTCACCATCGCGAATTTAATGATATCGGCGGCGCTGCCCTGAATCGGTGTATTGATGGCGACGCGCTCGGCGAATGCCTGCTCGCGCCGACCCAGCGTCCCCATATCGGCGATCTGGCGTTTTCGCCCAAACATCGTCTCGGCGTAGCCGCTGTGGGTGGCGTCGGCGACCAGCTTGTCGAAGAACGCGCTGACCCCGGCGTAGCGCTCAAAATAATTGTCGATATATTGCGTCGCCTCGCCCTGCGAGATGCGCAGGCTTGCGGCGAGCCGGCGCGCACCCATGCCGTATAACACCCCGAAATTAATCGTCTTTCCGGCACCGCGCTGGGCCGAGGTGACCTCTTCAAAATCAACGTCGAAGATCTGCGAGGCGGTGAGGCGGTGGATATCCGCGCCGCGTTTATACGCGTCCAAAAGCAGCGGGTCCTGGGACATATGCGCCACGATACGAAGCTCGATCTGCGAATAGTCCGCCACCAATAACTGATAGCCCGGCGCCGGCACAAACGCCTTGCGGATCTGGCGGCCGCGGGCGGTGCGCATCGGGATATTCTGCAAGTTCGGGTTCGACGAAGACAGCCGTCCGGTCGCCGCCACCGCCTGATTGAAGCTGGTGTGGATGCGCCCGGTGTCCTCGCGAATCAGCAGCGGCAGCGCGTCGACATAGGTGCCTTTGAGCTTGGAGAAGGAGCGGTACTCCAGGATAAGCGCCGGCAATTCATGCAATTCGCTCAGCTCTTCGAGGACACTCGCCGCGGTCGAGGGGCCGGTCTTGGTGCGTTTTTTGACCGGCAGGCCGAGGCGCTCAAAGAGCACTTCGCGCAATTGCTTGGGGCTATTCGGGTTGGTCGGCCCGCCCGAGAGCTCGTCGATCTGGTCCTGCAGCTCGCCGAGCTCCTGGTCGAACTCGACGCTCAGAACACCGAGCATCTCCGGGTCGATCTGGATGCCCTCGGCCTCCATGATCGCCAGCACACGGGTGAGCGGCACCTCAAGCGTGTCGTGGATTTCTTTGAGCCCCGCCTCGATCAACATCGGCTCGAGCAGGTTGCACAGCATCAGCGTGATGTCGGCGTCTTCGGCGCCGTAGGGGACCGCGGCGTCCAGGTGCACCTTGTCGAAGGTGACCTGGCTTTTGCCCTTTCCGGCGACGTCCTCGTAGCTGATGGTCTGATAATTGAGCCACTGCATGGCCATCGCGTCCATGCCATGTTTATTGCTGCTCGGGTCGAGCAGATAACTCATAAGCATGGTGTCATAGAGGATGGCGCGCAGGTCGATGTCGTATTTTTGAAGCACCAACCATTCGTATTTAAGGTGCTGGCCGACGACCTTTTTGGCGTCCTCGCTCTCAAGAAACGGCCGCAATTTCTCCAGGATATAATCCAGGTCCAGCTGCTCGCCGACGCCCTCATAAGAATGGGCGCACGGGATATAGACCGCGTCGTTGGGCTGCCAGGCGAAGCTCATGCCGCAGATCTGCGCGTCCAGCGGGTTGAGGCTCGTGGTCTCCAAATCGAAGGCGAAGCGGTCGACTTCGGCGAGCTTGGCGAGGACTTCTTCGAAGGCCTCGACGCTTCGGATGGCGCGGTAGTTTTTGCCGCTATTGGTGTGGTCATTTTGCTCCGCGGCGGCGCTGTTGGCGCCGGCGGCGCTGCTGAAAAAATCGAGCTGGTCTGACGGCTTTTTCTTGGCTTTTTTGGCCTTTTTGGGTTTCTCCGGCTCCGGCTCGAGCCAGCCCTTTGCCTCCATCCATTTGCGCACGTCCCGAAGCGGCGAGCCGAACTCAAGCTCGGTAAAGAGGGCGTCCAGCTCGGCGAAATTCGGCTTGCTCAGCACCAGGTCTTCGGGCTGAAACTCCACGTCGCAATCATCGCGCAAGGTCACCAACTCCAGCGACAGGCGCGCCTGGTCGGCGAAGTTCTCCAGGTTCTCCTTGCGCTTCTTTCCGCTGACCTTGTCGATATTGGCCAGCAGGTTCTCCAGGTCGCCGAACTCCTCGATCAACCGCCCGCCGGTGACCTCGCCGATGCCCGGCACGCCCGGGATATTGTCGGAGCTATCGCCAGCCAAAGCGAGCACATATTTGACCTTATCGGGCGTGACGTTGAAGCGCTCCTGGACCTCTTCGGGGGTGTAGGTCTTGTCGCGCATGGTGTCGAGCATGCGGACTTCGTCGGCCAGAAGTTGCATCAGGTCCTTGTCGGCGCTGACGATGCAGACCTCAAAGCCCTCGGCGCGCGCCTGGCGGGTCAGGGTCGCGATGACATCGTCGGCCTCCACGCCAACCTGGGTTTTAATCGGGATATGCAGCGCCTCAACCACCTTGCTAAAATATGGCATTTGCTCGCGCAGCTCGTCGGGCATCGCCGAGCGATTCGCCTTATAATCATCGTATAAAACTTTGCGAAAATTCGGCACATCGACGTCCGACACGTCGAAGGTCATCGCGATATATTCGGGGTTCTCATCGCGCAAAAGGCGCATCAGCATCTGAGTGAAGCCGTAAATCGCGTTGGTGGGAAAACCTGCGGCGGTCGACAAGCTCCGGATCGCGTAAAACGCGCGGAATATATAGGAGGAACCGTCGACAATATAGAGCGTTTTATTCTCAGACATAAAAATGTGTGGGATTTTAGAAGATCAATTGAGACCATCTATCGGCGCCCCCAAGCAGCGTTTCAGCGGGGATTTTGGGCGCAGATAATCGGTCATTTTAGCCAGATCGGCGGACGCGCTCAGAAATAGCTTAATACCATCAGAAGTCCAAGGACGAACAAAGACAGGGTGCCGACGACGATAAAAATGAGGGCGCCGAAGATCAGGTTCTCGCGCTGAATATTGCGCGAAAGGGCCATCGCGCCGCCTTCGTCATCGGCCGGGTCCTCGTCCATCTCGAGGTCTACATCCTGCAAAAGACGCCCCTGCTCGCGGTAGGCGCCGATGCCGAGCAGCACCAGATACCCCACCACGGCCATGCCGATCAGCAGGGCGATGATGGTCAGCAGGCGCAGCTTATTTTGGATCTCGGCGGTCTCGGCGTCGAGCTTGGCGATGGAGGCTTCGCGGCTATTTATCAGGGGCGCCGGCACGTCGAGGTGGCGCGGCAGGACCTCGGTCATCGCGCGAATCCAGCCGCTCAGCTCGCGCTTGCTGGTGCTCGACTCGAAGGCATCGCCGGCCAGAATCTGGTCGAAATACGGGTCGTCGACGTGGGCTGTGATATATTCGGCCAGGGCGCGGGCGGCCTGCTGATAATCGTCGAGTTGGGCGCCCGAGGCGCCGACGAGGTAGTCGATATCCCAGGCGTTTTCGACGCCGTAGACGCTGCGATAGACCTGCACGCGATAGAGCTGCAGCGGCGCCTTTTCGCCCGCAGCGCCGGCCTTGGCGGTGGCGCGCGACTTCGGAATATCGACCCGAATCCCGCCCCCCTTTTCGCCCAGGCCAAAGACCTTGGCGTCCACCCAGCGGTCGGCCTGATACAGGTCGACCATCACGCCGCCGTCGCGAAAGAGGCTGTGCAGCGCGCCGTCGGCGCTGCGGCCGGGGACCGCCAGCGGCTCGCTCATGCGCAGTGAGACCTGGCTGGGGACGGTGCTCAGCACGAGCCGCGCCCGGCTGACCTGCGAAGACGCGCCCGCGCCGTCTTCGCCCGTGCTTTCGACCGGCGAAGGTGCGCGGGGCGCTGCCAAATCCTCGGCGCCCAGGCGCCCGGGCGCCTCGGTGCTGAGCTCCCAGACGAGGTCCGTGCCGGCCGAAACCGGCACGATGGCCAGCCCCAGGGAGTCGGTCTGAATCGTCGCCGGGACCGCAGCCTCGCTAATGCCATCTATCTGAGAAATATGGAGTTTTGCCGACACCGGCGCGCCGTCTTCGCGCCGCGTCGTGCGGACAAATACCGTACTCTTTAGCCCGCGCGCGACCTCGCCATCCGCCGGCCAAAGCGCGATTTGAATCGGGCCGTCGGAGGATTTTACGCCGCCGGATGCCTCGTTTTTATCGGCCTCGCGGCGCTCGGTCGGCGCGGGCCAATAATCGAAGTTGGTCGGGGGTGGCAGGACATTAAAAGGAGCATCGGTTGTGAATTCGGGGGCGGCGTCGGTGGCCCGAGGATCGATCTTCGTCTGCATGCGCAGGCGATAGTCGCCGGGCTCAGCGCCCGCGGGCAGCGGGGCGCTCAGGTGGAAGAAGCCGTTGGGTTGAATCGAGGTGCGCGCCCAGGCGACGCCCTGGGGGGCGTCTTCGGCAGTGGCTTTTGCCGCGGCATCGACCAGGTCGAATTGAACTTCGCCGCGGCGCAGCGGCACACCCAGCCGCGCGTCGAGCACCACGCCGCGCATCGCCACCGGCGCGCCGGGCGCCGCCGCCGGTTGGGCCCGCGCATACGCCGCGTAATCCACCTTGCGCAGCGACACCGACATATAGGCCATGATCAGCCCGGCCACGCAGATCACATAGAGCGCGATCGCCGCGTTGCGCGCCAGCGGGCCGGTGAGTCTGTGTTTCCATCGAGTCATAGCGATCGCGGCGAGTGGGATGCTGGGTTAGCGCGCCGAGATGCTCGGCTGGTCGTTGATCGGCGCGGCCTCTAATTTATAACCGGTCTTCTCCAGCGCCTTATTCAACCGCTTGGAGAGCGGCTCGACGATATCGTCGAGGAATCGCGCCCGCTCGGAACCCTTAAGCGGCTCGCCGCGCTCGGCGTCGACCTTGCTCGGGTCAATATAGCGCCCGTTATGCTTCATCCCAAAATGCAGATGCGGGCCGGTGGAGCGCCCCGTGTTGCCGACGCGCCCGATGATCTGCTTTTTGCTCACGCGTTTTCCGGGCCGCACCTGTTTGTTGATCTTCGATAGATGGGCGTAGATGGTCCGATAGCCATTGGCGTGGCTGAGCACGATGAGGTTGCCGTTGGCGCCTTTATACCCGGCGTAGACGACCTTTCCGTCGGCGACGGCCCGGATCTTGGTGCCGATGGGCGCGCCATAGTCGACCCCATTATGCATCTTTCCCTTTTTGAGCACCGGGTGGAATCGCCGGCCGTAGCTGCTCGTGACGCGCACGCTCGCCAGCGGGCTTTTGAGAAATTGGCGCTTCATATTCTCGCCTTTTTCGTCGTAATAATCGCCCTCGTCCTCGGCGCCCTGGTGGTAGAACCCCTGATAGACGCGGCCCTCGCTGGTATACGCGCCGGCCAAGACCCGCCCGTAGCGCAAGAATTGGTCCTCGATATAGACCTTCTCGAACACCAACGCGAAGCGGTCGCCGGGCTGGGTATTGGCGTTAAAGTCGATGGTATAGGCGAAGATATCGGCGAAATTATAGATCAGCGAGCCGTCCTCGCCCTGGTCGGCGACCGCCTGCCACAGGCTGCTCTTAACGACGCCGCCGATCACCTCTTCGCGAACCTGCACCGCGACCTCTAACTTGACGCATTGGTAGGTGTCATCGCCGCTTCGGGTGGTCTCCCAGATGTCTTCCGGGGAGCTCTGATAACGCAAAAGATTGATCTTTCCGTCGGCGCCCACCCGCACGAACCACTCGTCGCCCGGGCGGCTTCGGCGGAAGTTGAACTCCTTAGCGGTCGCGCTGACCACCGAGTGAATTGACTGCGTAGAGATATTTCGGGCGTTTAAGACCCCCGAGATCGACTCGCCAGACTTGAGCACGCCGCGCATCTCGACCTCTTCGCCCTCGACCCAGACCGCGTTGAGCTGCTCTTCGCGTTTGCTGGTCCCGAGCTCGGGGTCGGCCTCTTCGACCTCAAGCGGGGCGCGCGCCGCCAGCACGCTCTCGCCGACCACCGCGCTCGCGCGCGCCAGCAGAACCTCCTGCTCCAGGCGTTTGTCGCCCTCCGGGTCGCGCTCGGCGAACCACCACCACAAGCCCGCGCCGATTGCCAGCATCATCAGCACAAAGATAAGCTTTCCGGGCCCCCTGCCATGTCTGCGAGATCTGCGTCGGCGCGATCTGCGGCGTTGATTTCGCAACAAATCGTTCATCGGCGGGTACTTCGCCATCGTTTTATCCTGCGCTATAGCTGCAATGCTTGAGAGTTTTGATTATGACGTTGAGGAAATAATGCGAGGTCGCGAATCGTCTGAATGATGCTCGAACCACACTGCACTCGAACGTGTCTTATCATGCCATCAGGATTCAAAAAACGCCTAACCCGTTTACACGCCTCGCGCCAACGCCTGCGCCAGACCGAGCGCGCAGCCGATGACGGTGAATCACGCGTATTTTTGGCCGACGATGTGCCGGGGCCGCAAAAGACGCCCGAGACGCCGGTGGTCGAAACGCCAACGGTCGAAGCATATGACGCATGGGCGCAGGTCGGCGCCAAAGTCCAGAAGAGCGCACGTGGGCCCGCTTATTACCTGCATCAGGCGCATTCGGGCAACATCGCTCACGGGAGGTGGCGACTTGAGCAGGGGCGCGACATTGAAATTAACGGGTTCTGCGATAAATTCCCCGCCCTCTTTGCCGGCGAGCAGACCCGCAGGCTGCCCGAAATCGCGCCGCATCGGCTGGCCTTCGTCGATCTGGAGACCAACGGCCTGTCCAAAAAGAGCTATCCATTTTGCGTGGGCATCGGCCTGTGGGAAGACGGCATATTCTCGGTCTACCACTTCCTGATGCGCGACGCCGACGACGAGCCCGCCGTGCTCGCGGCGAGCGTCGATTTGCTGCGAAAGACCGACGGGCTTTGCACCTTTAACGGCGCGTCCTTCGATGTTCCGATGCTCAAACGCCGCTGCGAGCTCCACGGCATCGCGCATCCCTTCGACACCGCCCCGCATATCGACCTGCTGCGCATCTCGCGCAAACTCTATGCGCACCGAAAGAGCCATAAATTATCGAAACTTGAGGAAGATCTTCTCGACTTCGGGCGCGTTGATGATGTGCCGGGCGCCGAGATTCCGAGGCTGTGGAGTCGCTATCTGAAGGCCAAAAACCCGCGCCCACTGCTCGGCATTTTCGAGCATAACCGCCTCGATATTCTCTCCATGGTGGTGCTCTTCTCCGAATTCGACGAAGCGCTCAATCCGCCGACTTCCGCCGAGCAGCCGCCAGCCGCGGCGCCCACCCCGGCTCAACCGCCGGAGTCCACCGCCTCGATCGTCTCGGCGATGAATCAGAGCCTCGCGCGCTCCTACGCGCTGCGCAAAAAATCGAAGACGCGGCGTGGCAGCCGCGGCGCCGGCACCCTGACGGACACGTCGCCGCAGAAGCCCCAAAGCAGCGCCCTGGCGCCGGCGTTCTCGCGCGGCGACCTCAACCGGGGCATGCCCATCGGCGGGCGCTTGCGCATCTTGCGCGCCGAGGTCGAGGACGCGCTTGAGCGCAGCGCGGGCGTGGACGCCGACCTTCTCCCCCGCCTCCACGAGATGCTGGCGCTCGCCCCCCGACACCCCTTTGCCCTGGAAAAAATCGTCGACTACTACCGCCAAACCCAGCAAACCGCGCTCGCCCGGCACTTCGAGAAACGCCTCCAGGACGTCTCTCCATTTTAGGGCGTTCCTTCTTAGCAAAGCGACTAAAAAAACACCGAAAAACCATTAAAACCAAGCTTATTGTGGGTCCTCAGAGGTCGAACGATTTGCTGGAATTGACTTATGTTTGGGAACTGAGCAACATAAGCCGATTTTGAGTATCGTGGGGAACGCGATGCGTGCCCGGTGGCCCGTATTTATAAGGACTCGACACCGGTGATCTGAGTTAGAGGACACCCCAAATCGACTCAAATAAGTGCCTCAAGAGTTTTTTTCCTTAAATGCGGTTGTTGTATGCATAAACCGACGGATTGGTTTCTAGAATTGCCCACGCTCCCCCGAGGGGTGCGGGTCTTCATGATCGCGACTTTCCACCTGCTGCTTTTTACGGCGGCGTTCTGGGGAGCGTTCGCCATCCGCTTCGATTTCGAGATCCCGGCGAGCTATCAAGAGACGATCATCGAGCTCTTGCCGATCGTGCTCGCGGTGAAGCTTGTTGTGTTCCTGGCCCTGAAGATGTTCCGCGGCTGGTGGCGCTACGTCAGCCTCTATGACGTCATGGCACTGGGGCGCGCGCTAATGATCAGCAGCACGGTCCTGGTGCTCATCAATGTCTTCGCGGTGACCCCCAGCTCATTCCCGCGCTCGGTCTATCTGATCGACTTCGGCCTGTCGTTTCTGGGACTCGCCGCCACCCGCGGCAGCCTGCGCCTGATTCGCGAGTCGATGCGCTCGAATTTAGCGTCGCGCACCGACGCCAAGCGCCTGCTCATCCTCGGCGCAGGCGACACCGGTGAGACGCTGGTGCGCGAGATCAATAAGAATCGAAACCTGCCCTTTCGCCCGATCGCCTTCCTCGACGACGACCCCTATAAGCATAAGCTTCGGATCCACGGCGTACCGGTGCTGGGCAGCATGGAGTTAATCGAGTCGATCGTGGCGGCCCACGAGATCGAGCAGATCATCATCGCGATGCCGTCGGCCTCGCGCGAGCAGATGCGTTTGATCTTCGACCGCGCCCACTCCACCCAGGCAGACGTGCAGATCCTGCCGGCCCTGGAGTCGATGCTCAGCGGCGAAGTTGCGCTGACCCAATTGCGAAAGGTGTCGATCTCGGACCTGTTGGGGCGCGCCCCGGTGCGCCTCGACACGAAGTCCGTCGACAATTTCCTAAAAGGAAAGACGGTGCTGGTGACCGGCGCTGCGGGGTCGATCGGCTCGGAATTATGCCGCCAGGTGCTGCGCTTTGGCCCTAAAAGACTCGTCATGGTCGACCAGGCGGAGACCCCGCTCTTCTTTATCGAGCGCGAGCTTCGCGCCAAGCAGCAGGCATCGCTCGGCGGCGAGCAGGACCCCGACCAGCTCGTGGCATGCATCGGTGATATTCGCGACAAGGCGCGCATGAGCGCGGTATTTGCCACCCAGCAGCCCGAAGTGGTCTTTCACGCCGCGGCCTATAAGCATGTGCCGATGATGGAGAAGAACCCGGCCGAAGCGGTCCACAATAATGTGGTCGGCACCCAGACCATCGCGGACCTCGCGTGCGAAAATCAGGTCTCCGCCTTCGTGTTGGTCTCGACCGATAAGGCGGTCAACCCGACCTCGGTCATGGGCACGACCAAGCGCATCACCGAGCTGTACGTCGACTCGCTGGCGCGCCGCCAATCGCCAGACGGCCCGCAGACCAAATTCTGCGCGGTGCGCTTTGGCAATGTGCTCGGCTCCAACGGCAGCGTGGTGCCGATCTTCCGCGAGCAGATCCAGCGCGGCGGCCCCATCACGGTCACCGACGCCAAGATGACCCGCTATTTTATGACCATCCCCGAGGCCGCCCAGCTCGTGCTGCAGGCCGGCGCCATCGGGCGCGGCGGCGAGCTATTCGTGCTCGATATGGGCGAGCCGGTGAAGATTCTGGAGCTGGCCAAGGATATGATTCGCCTCTCGGGGCTGACCTCCGACGATATCGACATCGTCATCAGCGGCGCGCGCCCCGGCGAGAAGCTCTACGAAGAGCTCTCCTTCGACGAAGAGGAGTTGCAGAAGACCCGCCACAAAAAGATCTTTATCGGCAACCAAAATCGCGACGACTTCGACAAGCTGCGCAACGCCTACGAGGCCCTCATCGAGGCCGCCCACGCCGACGACGATATCAAGGTGCGCCAGCTGCTCAAGCGCATCGTGCCGAGCTATTCGCACCCGCAGGCCGACGAGAAGGTCGTCTCGATACAGAGCGGTAAATTCAAAGCGTTGTCGGGAGGTTGAGTCTATGTTGAATTCTTTTCACTCAAATCATTTGAGGCTGCTTTTGGGCGGAGTCCTCGCGCTTTCCCTCACGGCGGGCTGCGGCACCGGAGCGATCGGCACGGAGGGCGCCTGCGCCAGCTTTACCTGCGAGGGTAATGAGGGGTTTCCGGGGTATCAACAGGACGACCCCCAGTCCACCCGGGCCCGCAATATGCACAAGCTGCGCCAGGCCGAGTTGGAGGCTCAGCGCGCCGAATTCCAGGCCCAACAAGCCCAGTTTCAGGCGCAACAGGCGCAGCAAAGAGCGCTCCAGCAGGCCCAGCAACAGCAGCCCGCGCAGCAGGGCAGCGCCACCACCGCCACCACCACCTTCGAGGCGCATTGCTGCCTCAACGGCCAATTCTTTGACTGCCCCACGGCGGCCGCGGCCGACGCCTGCTTCGAGGACTTCGAACCCGGCGCGTGCACCCCGGACTTCGCCCGCGACGCGGAGTGCGTCCCACAAAACTAGGCAAGGGCGCGGGCGTGGCTATCTCGCGCAGAAGTCGGGCTGGATCCTCGGGATCCCCCGCTCGCTCAAGGTTACCGACATCGGCGTGCGGAAGCAGTCTTCGAGGTTTTGCTGGCTCATGCACGCCGCAGGCGTCCCCTGCGCGATGATCTCGGCGCGGCGCATCAGCACAATATGATCGGCGATATGGGCAGCGGCGTTGAGGTCGTGAAAGACCGCGATGACGCCGATATTTCGCGCGCTCACCTGCGCGATTAGTCCAAGCACGCGCGAGGCCTCCGCGATATCCAGGCCCGCCAGCGGCTCGTCGAGCAACAAGTAACGGGCGGGCACCTCGGGGTCGGCAACGTTGGGCGGCGCGGGCAGCTCTCGCAGCGCGCGCACTTGAATCAGCGCGCGCGCAAGCTGCACCCGCCGGGCCTCACCGCCCGAGAGCGTAGGGTATTTGCGCGCGCCCATGCCGCCAAGCCCCACGGCCTCGAGATAATCGCGCGCGTCGGGCCGCGTGAGACCAAATCGACCGGGTCCAAGAGGCGCTCGGTTGGCTGCGCTCCCTTGCCAGGGAAGATGGCCAAACTCGACAACCTCAAGCGCCGAGAACGCGAACGGGACCTGGGTATATTGGCGCATCACCGCGCGCTGGCGGGCCAGCTCGGCCGGCCTCCAGGCGCCCAGGGCGCGAGCGTTTAGGGTGACCGTAGCGGGTGCCTTGGCGAGGCGCTCGCCGGTCAACGCGCTGAGCAGCGTGGATTTGCCGGCGCCGTTTGGCCCCAGGAGCGCCACGACTTGCCCTGGGAGACACGCAAGGCTTGCGCGATCGACCAGCGTCTTCGACCCAACATGCACGCTCACATCTTTGGCCAACAGGCTCATGACCAACCTCCTTCGCGCCGCTGCATCAACAAAAAGAGAAAGAACGGGGCGCCGACCAGCGCCGTGACGATGCCGATCGGCAGCTCGGCCGGGGCGAGCAGCGTGCGGGAGAACACATCAGCCAGGACCAGCAACAGCGCGCCGAGCAGCATCGCGCCGGGCAAAACGACGCGGTGCGACGGGCCGCGCCACAGTCGTATCATATGCGGCGCGACCAACCCGATGAACCCGATCAGCCCGGTAAAAGCCACCGCCAGCCCGACCATAAACGCGCTCAGCAGCACGATGCGCCGCTCCAAGCGCTGCACGTCGACGCCCAGGTCCTGGGCTTCGCGCGCGCCGAGCATCAGGGCGTCGATTTCGCCCGTGCGCCGCAACAAAAAACAACTTCCCACCAGCAAGCCGCCGGCGCAGACGAGCACCTGCGTCCACCCCGCCCCGCCCAGGCTCCCGAGCATCCACATGCTCAGCGAGCGCAGCGCGGCTTCGTCGGCGGCGAAGGTCAAGAACCCGATCAACGCGCCGCCCAGCGCGTTAATCGCGATCCCGGCCAGCAGCATCGTGGCCACCGACGTGCGCCCATTAAACGTGGCGATGCGATAGACCACGAAGGTCGCCAGCACGCCCCCGGCGAAAGCGGCCAGCGGCACCAGGAGCCAGGCCGGAACCCACGATAGTACGGGCTGCAATACCCACCCGGCCACCAAGGCTAGCGCCGCGCCGCTGGCGGCGCCGCTCGAAATACCGATCAGCCCAGGGTCGGCCAGCGGATTGCGAAAGAGCCCCTGCAGCGACGCGCCAGCCAACGCCAGACTTGCGCCCACCAGCGCGGCGAGCAACACCCGCGGCAGCCGGATCGACCAGACGATCGCCTCAAGCGGGCGCCCCGGCGAGGCCTGCAGCCCGAGCTTGGCGGCCAGGACCTGCAGGATCTCGGACGGGGCGACCGCCGTGGCCCCCTGCCCGCAACCGAGCAAGATGGCCCCGAGGAGCATCCCACCAAGCAGAAGCATCACGCCCGCGGGTTGAGGCTTCTGGGCTTTGCGCAGGTGTCTCACTCGTCGCTCGGCGCCGCGTCGAGGCAAAGATCATCGGTCAGTTCCAGCACGACCTGTCCAAGGCGCGGGCCAAACCCGAGCAGGGCCAGGTCTTCGCGCGTGATGACCCGTTTATTCTTGACCGCCGCGGTCTCGCCCAGGCCTTTGACCCGCTGGAGCCCTTCGAGGCCGCCCAGGCTGCGCAGGCCGCCGTCGGTCATTAGGATTGCGTCGGGATTCGCCGCCACGATGGCCTCGGCGCTCATGGGCTTAAAGTCGGAGAAGTCGCCGTGCACCGGCTCGCCGCCGGCCAGCTCAACCAGCGCGCGCGCGCCGGTGTCACGCCCGGCGACGAACACGGTGTTGGGGCCGCGCGCGTAAACAAAGAGGGTGCGCGCGGGCTTGTTGCACGCGCTGACCTTCTGGCTGGCGGCCTCCAGGTCCTGGTCCATCTTCGCGATCAGCGCGTCGGCCTGCTGTGCCCGCCCCAGCACGTCGGCGATGTCGCGGATGCGCTGGCGCGCCTGGTCCACGCCGGGGTCTTCGCTGATCTCTACCACATCAACCCCCGCGCCCTTTACCCTCGCCAGGGCATCTTTGGGATTGGTCTGGTCGGTGGCCAAAATCAAGGTCGGGTCCTGGGCGATGATCGGCTCGGCGGCGATATTTCGGAAGAGATCCAGCACGGCGATCTTCTTCACCTCTTCAGGATATACGCTCGATTTATCCGCCGCGACGATCTGCTCGCCGGCCCCCAGGGCGAAGGCGATCTCGGTGATGGTGCCTCCGATGGTGACCACCCGCGGGGTCTGGGCATCGGCGTCGGGCGCGGCGGCGACTTCGTCAGTGGCGCCGGCTTTTTGGGCGGGCGGCGGCTCCGGCCTGTCGCAGCCGACGGGCCCGACGCCGCCCAGAGTGATGCTCACCAACAGGGTCATTATATAGCGATGCTTGGTCATCTCAGATACCTCGGTCATTTTGCACATAACAAATGGGCGCCTCACAGCAGGCGCGCGTCAACAATCGCAGCTCAGTCGACGAGGTGTCGGCCCAGAATTCCGCGAATCCCTGCCAGCGCCGCCTCGCGGTCGTACGCGTCGGCCACGCTAAATCGCTGCGCCAACGCAAAAAACGCGTCGTACATCAGGGTCTCGTCGACGATGAGCGCAAACTTAAGCCGCTCGCGCGCGTCACGCGCTTCGGCCCAGCACGCGCGCACGTCCGCCCAAAATTTGTCCTGCGTTTTCCACCACCGGTCGAATGGGGCGCGCTCGAAGTCGGTCGGGGTGAAGGTCTCCAACCCCTTCTCCATGCAGATCAACTGGTCGCGGCCGGCGTCGTCTCGCTGGATCTTTCGGTTATCCTGGTCGATCTCCCAACTCCCGTCGGCGAAGACCTCGACGCGGCAGTCGCGCTTGAGCACATTATAGTCGTCGCGGGTGGTGCGGTCTCGCCGCGGCAGGGGCGCGTCCGTCATGCCGTCCCAATAGTGGCGCCCCTGCTGGTGCACCCAGCGCCCCAGCGCCTCATAGCGCGGCGCGTCGTCGACCTGATAGACCTTCTGTGTCCAAATTCCCCGCACGACCTCTTCGGGCAGGTGGAGCTTTTCCCACTCAAAATCCTTGACGTAGGACATGAACTCACGGTTCTCAAAGACCCAGTCCTGGCGCCAATGCTTGATCATCGTGGTCTTGCCGGGCACGCCGTCAAATTTCGGGTTGCCCACGCGCAGAAGATGCTGCAGCGACACCATATCGTCGGTCTCTTCGAGCACAAAGACATACTCACGCGCGCTCTCATGGTAGCGCTCACGGAACGCGTAATCACCGCGGGGGGCGAAGGTCTCGGCGAATTGAAAGTCCACCGTATAGCATCCCGCCATCGACTTAATCAGGTCTCTTTCGAGCGACTTTCGATCTTGCTGGGCTGAATCATCTGTTTTGAAATCTGCTGCTGCCATGACTTCACCTACAATATTTGGGGTTCGATATAACTTATTTATTCAGGGAGTCCGTTCGTGGGCAGTGGTCACTTGAGTCAAAGAAATAGGTCGACCGCCAACAAACGACTTTGATAATCATTATCAAAGTCAATATGGTCTAACACATACCTTAAGGACTGTATAGCGATGCGAAAACGCCAGGGCGCAACGCAAACGCCGCCCCCAGACCTGGTCTGGGGGCGGCGTTTATAGGCCACGGCGCGACGCGCGCTCAGCCCACCATGCGCGGCTTGTCGCCGTCGGCGTCGCCGCGATTATCGTACGAATAGCGATAATAATACTGGTACGCATACCCCGAGGCGTCGGCGCGAATCTCGTTGAGCACGAAGCCCATCAGCGGGCCGCCGATGCTCATAAGCTGGTCGACCGAGCGGCGCAGCATCTCTTTCTGGGTGTTGCCGAAGCTCAAGATGAGCAGCGCGCCGTCGACCGAATGGCTGAGCACCAGCGCGTCGGAGACCGCCCCGAGCGGCGGGGAGTCGAAGATGACGCGGTCGTATTTCTCGCGAACTTCTTCGACCAATTGCGCGAAGCGCTCGGAGTGCAGCAGCTCAGAGGGGTTCGGCGGAATCTGCCCGCAGGCCAGCACGCTGAGGTTCTCGACGCGCGTGGGCTGCACGACGTTGTCGAGCTCCTCATTGCCCAAAATAATCGAGGAGAGTCCGTGGTTTTTATTCTCGATGCCCAGCGCCTTGTGAAGGCGCGGGCGGCGCATATCGGCGTCGATGATCAGGGTGCGCTGGCCGGATTGCGCCATCGCAATCGCCATATTGACCGAGGTCATCGTCTTGCCCTCGCCGGGGCCCGGGCTGGTCACCAGCAGCAGCTTCGGCGGGTTATCCGGCGCCATAAACATCAGGTTGGTGCGCAGCGTGCGGATGCCCTCCGCAAAGCTGCTCTTGGGCGCCGTGAACGTGATGGTGTCGGCAGCGGTCTCGCCGATGACCTCCAGCGACTTCAGCGCGGAGGCGTCGATCTGGGGCAGCAGCGCGAGCAGCGGCTTGTCGGAGTAATTCGACACATCAGCATCGCTCTTAATGGTCGTGTCGAGCGCGTCGATCAGCACGATGGTCGCGCTGCCCAGCGCGATGCCAATGAGCAGACCCACGGCGAGGTTCAGCGGCAGGCGCGGGCTGACCGGGCCGGCCGGGATTTCGGCCTTCTCCAGCACCTGAATCGTGTCGCCCTTATAGAGCGAGCTCAGGTCCATCTCGGCCGAGCGCATCAGCACCGTATTATAGAGTTTTTTGAGGTTCTCGGCGCGGTCCATATGCTGGCTATACTCGACGCCGAGCTCGTTGAGGGCGAAGACCTCGTTTTTGAGCTGTTCGAGCTGTTGCTCCAGGTTGGCGCGATTCTTCTCGAGCACCGACACGCGGTTCGCCACGCCGATATGCACGCGGCTGATCTCTTCGCGGATATTCTTGCGCACCACGTCCAGGCGCCCCTGGGCGGCCTGCACGCGCGGATGATCGCCGAGGTAGCGGGTGCGAAGGTCGGCGAGCTCTTGCTCAAGCAAGGCCTCCTGGCCGAACGCCTCTTTGAGAGAAGTATTGTCGATCAGATCGGCGATGGCGCGCTTTTTCACCCGCGCCTGGTCGATATCATCCTGAGCATTCTCGGCGCCGCCGCCGGCCGACTTGCGCTTATCGGCCTTCTCCATCTCGCGGATCTGGCTCAGCAGCGCGCTCTCGGCCGACAGCTTTCCGCGCACCTCCATCAACTGCTCGTTGACGGTGGCCATATTATTGGCGGTGAGGTTCTGGCGGTTCTCATAGGAGAGCGACAAAATATTATGGTCGCGCTTGAAGCGCTGCAGCTTCGTCTGGGACTCCTCAAGCTCGCTCTTCTTGCTGGCGACATAGGAGTCGAACCAGGTCACGATCTCTTCGAGGCCGCCGGACTGGAAGTCCTGGGTATACTCGACATAGGTCTCGGCGACGGCGTCGGCGATCTTGGCCGACAGCTCGGCGTCGTTCGACTTGGCGACCACGTTGGCGACCCGGCTATCGGGGGCCAGGGACACCTGATAGGAGCCCAGCAATTTGGCGATGACGATCTTCTCGCGCTGCTCAGGCGTGCGCTGCTCGAGCTCGGGCGCCGGCTTGGGCAAAAACTCATAGTCGTCAATCAACCCGAGCTTCTTGACCACCCGCCCGCCAAACCAGCGCGAGCGCAGCACTTCGCGCTGGGTATTCCAGAATTGCTCGAACTGCCAGCGGTCGCCGGGGTTCAACAATTCGACCTTCTCGATCTGCTTACCGAAAAGATTGGACTGAGATTGGTGGAAGATAATCTGGCTCTGCGCCTGGTAGACGGGCTTCATCTCTTTGGTGATGAAGAATGCCCCCACCAAACCCAGCGCGCAGGCGAGCAGGATTACCCAATAATAGCGCTTTAGAAGGCGCCAATAATGGGTCAACAACTCCCCCAGGTCTTCGGTATTCTCTTGGGGCAGGGGAGCCCTTAACTCATTGAAATTATTTGATTCTGACATAGGCAAATCAACTACTGGATACAACGGAAGGCGGGACAAGGCGCGCCTAATCGTAAAATGAGTACCAAATTTCTGTTGGTACAACGGTGCCGGACTCTAGCAGGTGGTCTGATACTCGTAAACGAAAGCGCTTTCAAATAAGCAATGCTTGCGGCATGCGCATTCCCGCCTTATCGTGGCAATATCTTAGCTATTGGCTGCTCGAAATCGCGCGCAAACAAAACGCGCGGCTTTTCGAAATCCAGCCGCGTCTCAACAAGTTACGTCTCTATGAAAAATATATTGGGCACTATCGCCGCGTTGGTATGTCTCGTCAGCGTCATGGCCGTGGGCGGCGTACACACACAGGTGGCCATTGCCGTCGTGTTGGTGGCGTTGCCGGCAGTGTTTTATGTGATCATTTCGAGCGCGAAGCCGAATAAAAAAACGGGCGCTTCGACCCCAATATCAGTCTCCCTGCCGTCGCTCATCTTCTCAATATTCGCATTTATCTGCTTTTTGCAGATATTGCCACTGCCCCCGCAAATTCAGGAGATCCTGTCGCCCCAGGCGCGCGCGTTATACCTCGAAAGCCTCACGGTATTGGAGGGCGCCGAGGCGGTGAGCGCTGCCGAGGATTTGTGGCGCCCGCTGTCGCTGGACCCGCGCGAAACCGCGGACCGAGGGCTGCGCTGGATCGCGCTGGCGCTGCTGGCGCTGGTGGGCGCGCGCCTGAGCCGCGAGCGCCACGCCTGGCGCGACACGCTTCGGGCCGGCGTGGTCTTCGGCTGGCTGCACCTGGGCGTCTCCTGGCTGCATAATGTCTTCGGCGCGACCACGTTTTTCGGCGTCTACGAGCCGCTGGGCAATTGGCCGGCGTTTACAATGTTCGTCAACTCGAACCAGGGCGCCGCGTTTTACGGGCTGGCCTCACTCGCCGGGCTGATTCTCGCGCGCCGAAACCTCAAAACAAAGCCCATCGAGGCGTTTTTGAGCGGGGTGAGCGCGATTATCTTCGTCCTCTTTATGCTCGAGTTAAATAGCAGCGGCGTAAACCTCGCCTATAGCCTCGCGTCGATTCTATATATCGCGCAATCAATATGGATGGTCTACCGCGTCGCGCACCCAAAAATGCAGACCGATGGGCAGGACTCTTCGTCGAAGGAGCAGCTCAAGACGCGGCTTCTTCAGAGCGCCAGCACCCTTGTCACCCTCGGGTTAATGAGCGCCATCATCACATTGCCCATGTGGCTGTCGCGCACTTTTTTGTGGCCCTGGGTGCAGAGCACGCCGGTGGGCATCTGGGTCGAAAATAAGGCGGTGGCCCGATTGGTGATGATCGAGTCGGGCATGCGCGGCGCCCTTGATTATCCGATCCTGGGCAGCGGCGCCGGCTCGATAGAGCGCACCATCGCGCCCTATATCGACTGGACGCAGATTCGCGCGGCGAGCATCCCGACGCTGGAGAATCAGTTCGCGGACTGGTTTATGGGGATGGGCTTTCTGCCAACCATCGCCGCGCTGGCGCTATTCTTAAGCGGATTCACCTTCATCTCGAAGAAGACGCGCATCTTCTCGCCCACCATCAAATCCCCGCGCAGCGCCCAGCGATATCTGGGGCTTTTGGCCTTCGCGATCTATGCGGGGACGTTGGTTCAGATGCATTTCCCATTCTTTGCGCTGGGGTTGGCGACCTGCATCGTGGTGGTCTTTGAGGTGGGGCTAAAGGGCGGGCGACTGAAGAATCCGCCCGAGGGCGCGGTCTGGCTGCGCGTGCGAAACCTGCATATTTTCGCGTCCCAGCGGGTCGCGCTTGGGCTGCTGGGCGCGTCGGTCTTGGCCGCCGGTGTTTTCGCCCTCACGTGGTCCAACCTGGAGGATACCCGCGCCGTCGAGATCGGCGCGCGCGCCCAGGCGGCGTCCCAGGAGGAGCTTCGCCAGATGGTGAGCGCGGTGCCGACCGAGAGTCGTATCTTTACCGCGCTCGCGTTTCAGGCAGCCCAGGCCGACGAGGGCGCGCGCGCGATCGCCCTGGCTGAGCACGCGTTTGCGCTGGAGCCGCGCGCCAATGAGCTCTTATTCTTGGCCCATATCGAGGCGCATTTCGGCAAAAAAGCGACGGCCGCCGACTATTATACGCGCCTCTTCAGCCCCGAATATCTCTATACGATGCACTCGCTGCGCGGCTGGGTTTCGGAGTATTTGCTCAAAGATATCACGGACACGACCCAGCGCGTCCAGGCGCTTCAAGGGGCGCCGGCGCATTGGGCATACGCGCTGAGCCACATTCGACGGCTTGATGATAAGACCCGCGCCGTTGAGTTCGCGCTGGAGCTCGCCGAGCAAAACCCCGACAATTTCCTGGCCAATCGACTCGTCGTGGAGGCGTATCTTGGCGCCAAGGAATTTCTGATCGCCCAATTCTGGGCCGAGATGATGGTCGCCAAAGATTGGCCCGCGGAGTCCCCGGCGCCGCAAGAATTAGACTCCCGCTTTAAAAAAGTCGGGCAAGAAACCTTCGACTCACACCACGAAGACCCGCATAGCGCGAGCCTCGCCCTTGTGGCTCATGCGATCTCGCGCAGCGGCGATCGCGACGGTGCCCGCCGCTATTTGCTCAGTATCGAAGTCCCGGAGTCGGGCGAGTTGGCCGATGAGGTCGTTTATACCACGCTGCAATTATTGCCCGCAGAGCCGAGCGAAGCGACCCCAGAAGAGGTCGCGTTCATCGCCCGGGCGTCCAAGAGCTATTGCCGCAACCAACGCGCGCGAAACGAGCAGCTTCTGTGCTGGCAGGCCGAGGCCTGGCTCGACGAACAACGCGGAAATATCGACGACGCCGAGTTGGTGTGGAAGCGCATCGCCAGCGACTACGAGAACCCGCTGCCCCTGGGGGAGTTTTTCGTGCGCCAGCGCCAGTGTATCGCCCTCGATCAGTTGATCGCCCAACATAAAGAGACCCGCTCGCGCCCAGCCACGAGGTGGCTGGGGCGGCTTCGGTCGATGCCGCGCCGATGCGCGGCGAAGTAGCAGCGCGGTGGCCGCTCAGCCCGGAGGCCACGCCAGCGAGCGGCCGCCGATGATATGCAGGTGAAGATGGAAGACCGTCTGGCCTGCGCCGGCGCCGTTGTTGATGACCAGGCGGAACCCGTCTTCCTCTAACCCCTGCTCGCGCGCCACGTCACGGGCGCGCAGCATCAGCGTCCCCAGCAGCTGGGCCTGATCTTCTTTGGCCTCCCACAGGCTCGTCAGATGCTCTTTGGGGATCACAAGAATATGGGTCGGCGCCGCCGGGTGCAGGTCGCGGAACGCGAGCACATCGTCGTCCTCATAGACCTTGGTCGAGGGGAGTTCGGCAGCGACGATTTTGCAAAAAATATCATCTGCAGCCATATCATCCGTCCTTTATTTTGAAGAGAATTATTCCGATCTAGAGATCACCGAAGCTCAACGGTCGGCGCTGTCGATCCAGATGGTCACCGGCCCGTCATTTACCAACTCGACGTCCATATCGGCGCCGAATCGGCCGCACTCAACGTGGCCGAGCTCATCGCGCACCCGCGCCACGAACTGCTCATAATATTGCTCGGCGGCCCCGGGCTCCAGCGCGTCGACGAAACTCGGGCGCCGACCGCGGCGGGTCTGCGCATAGAGCGTAAATTGGCTCACCACCAAGACCTCGCCGCCGATATCGAGCACCGAACGGTTCATCTTGCCGTTGTCATCGGCAAAGATACGCAGATTCAGCGATTTCGACAGCACATAGTCGAGATCCTCGGGCTCATCGCCCTCGCCCGCGCCCAAAAGGATCAGCAAACCCTGCCCGATCTCACCGACGACTTCTTGCTCGACCCGAACACACGCCCGGGAGACTCGCTGTAATAGAACACGCATAGAACTTTTCGATTTGAGTGAATGGCGAGGAGCAGCCGAGACGATGGAACGCATGACGCGGATGGCCGCCGGGCTTTCCGAGTGACTTAGAGCGCGACTCTAACAAGGCGGATTCATCGGGGCAACGCAGGCCAAACGCAAAAAAGCCTCGCCAAATGGCGAGGCCTTTTTGTTGAGTGCGGAAGAAAGGAATCGAACCTTCACGGGATTTGACTCCCACTAGATCCTTAGTCTAGCGCGTCTACCAGTTCCGCCACTTCCGCAGTGGTGAAACACCCACATTCAAGTGGGTGGGAGGCGGTTTATAATTGCAACTTGCAGGGCTGTCAACAACTATTTTGCTTTTTGTGCAATTAAAGTTCTTCGGCCGCAAAACGCAGTACGTCGATATAACTGACGATGCCCACCAGGGTGCCGTCGAGGGGGTTGACGACCGGGATCGCGCCGATCTTCTGCTCGATCATCAGCTCGATCGCATCGTTGATACTCGCGTCGGTGCCCAACGAGATCACGTCGCCCTGCATAATCGTGCTCACCGCGACATTATCCTCCTCGGACACCTCGTCGGGCGCCTCGTATTGCATGCGCCCGTTGAGGATATGCGAGCGAAGGTCGCGGTCGCTGAGCATGCCGACGACTTCTTCACTGGTGTTGACCACCGGAAGATGGCGCACGTCGAGCTCGAAGAGTTTATTGACCGCATCCGAGACGGTGTCGGTGGTGCGAACGCGTTCGGGATTCGGCGTCATGATGGCTTCGATTTTCACGGTAGATCCTGGGCTATAAATTGAGGGTCAGTAATTTGAAGTCAATCATCAGAAGTCGAGTCTCTGCGAATGTACGCAGCATTGAGAAAGACAAGCCTGTGTGAAGATAAGCCATCCCGGCCGAGGTTCAAGCCTCGGCGCCAAGGTCAGCTCAAATCCTCGGGAGCATCAGGGTTGATAGACGCAGCGAAAGCCGACGTCGGTGCGCGCGGTGTCGGGCTCGAGTTTGAGCCGATGTGTCACCCGCAGGTCGAAGGGGCGGCTGGTCCAGGAGCCCCCGCGGGCGCTCGCGTCCTCGCCCTCTTTGCTCTCAACCCATTCGGCGGCGTTTCCCGCCATATCATAGGCGCCGGCGGGGCTTTTTCCCTCGGGAAAATGCCCGGGAGGCGCCACGCGCTCGAAACCGTCGAGTTGCCCGACGATCGGGGTGCGCACAAGGTCCATTTCGGCCCAATTGGCCCGCGCCACCGACCAGCTATTACCCCAGGGGAACAGGCGCGCGTCGGTGCCGCGCGCGGCCTTCTCCCACTGGTCGGCGCTGGGGAGGGCGCCGCCGGCGTGCGCGCAAAAGTCGCGCGCCTGGGCCTGGCTAACGCAGGTCTGGGCGGCCTCGGGCTTCTGCAGATCGCGCGGCACCCGCAGCGCGGTCTGCAGCCCCTGGTGGGTCCAGACCTGGCAGGATTTATATTTAACCGCGGCGCACTTCCCGGCGTCCACACAGTCCTGATAGGCCCCAACGGTGACCTCACCGGCGTCGATCTCAAAGCTCGACACGCTGACGGACTCCTGCGGGTACTCCCCCTCAAATAGCCGGTTATGCTTACAATTCACGTCGGGCTCATTATCGGTGCGGTCGCATATCTGCATGATAAACGAGCGCACGCCCTCGTCGAGCCCACGCTTATACGCGCCCCCCTCCACCAGCACGCGGGCCGGCAGATCCGCGACCGCGCTGGCATGGGCATTCTGATGGGCGCGGGATGTCCAATAATTAGTCGACAAGACGGCGAGGCCGGTGAGGCTCAGCGTTATCGCCACGAAGATCGGGAGGCGAGCGCGCCGGCCGACGCCTGGGCCCGCGTAGTTCGGGATGTGTTGGGTGCGCCCGGGAGCGTCGCTGCGCGCGCGCGGCGTGTCCGTGCCGCCAGCGTCGGACCCCGCCGCGCCATCGCTTGGTCGCAAACCCTGGGGCGATTCGCCTCGTCCGTCGACGGCCTTGAGCCCCTCGATATAGGTATTGGCCTGGGCCTTGGGTTGCACCGGGCGCCTGGGGCGCGCGGGCGGCGCGGCTTTCGGGGCGCGGTTGGGCGCGCTGGCTTCAAGCGCGTTATCATCCACCGGCGCGGTCGTCGCGGCCGCGCTAAGCGAGCGAGGGTCTTCCACGGCGAACGGGTCCTCGACTTCATCCGGCGCGTCAACGCTCCCAGCAGCCGCCGGTCGGGCGCCCGCCGCCTCTGCCGCCGCCGCCGCGCTCGCGCGCGCGACCAGTCGATCAGCGCGCGCCCGGCTCGCCTTAAGCCGCGCCTGGGCCACCCGGTCGCCGGTGACCATCGGCCGCCCCAACGGCGCCGCGTTTTGCGAGCGGATGCGAAACCCGCAGCTCTCACAAAACGGTACGCCAGCCGGTTGCGGCGTTTCGCACTCGGGGCATATTACCTGGCTATCGTCACTCACGAGTGTTACCGCTTGCACCAAAGGAGTCGAGGATCTACAAATTAGTCCGCACTATGCCGAACATTCGATCGTTCGACAAATATGATATTCCCCCGGGCATAACAACTCGGTAATTTTTTTTGTAATAATAGAGGCGCTCATATGAAGAAAATTTTCAGCAATTTAATCGCGTTGTCCTGCGCGCTCGTGCTCATCTCGGGCTGTGATTCGAAGAAAGAAACCGCAGAGCCGGCCACCGAAGCTGCCGCCGAGAAGGGCGCCGTTGAGGCCACAGACGACTCCAAAGCCGAAGAAAAAGCCGAGGGCGAGGGCGAAGCCGAAGAGGCTGAAGCTGGGCAGTGGATCGAGGTCCCGACCTATGAACTCAAGCTGCGCGTCCCGGAAGACTGGGTCGTCAAACAGGATGATCAGGGCGTGTCGGCGAGCTCGCCGGACGACACCACGATGCTCCTGCTCGTTGGCTCGAAATCCGAAGGCCTCACCAGCACGATGCTCAACGAGTTGCGCCCCGACCTGAAGTTCAAAGAGCTCGAGGTCGAGAAGGTCGCACCGGCCATCATCAACGGCATGGCCGTCTCCCACGGACAGGGCACCGCGGTCCTGGTCAAATCGGATATGGACCAGGAGATTCAATTCCTCGGCTACTCGATTAAGCGCACCGGCGACCAGGTCGCGACGCTATTCATCTTCAGCCAGGCCGAGATGTATGAGGCCAAAAAGGACGAGATTCAGGGCATCGCCCAGACGCTCATTGAGACCGCAAATTGAAAAACCCCTGCTGGGGTTAAAGCTTAACGCTCGCAACTCACCATGCCCATGTCGTCGCCAAACGCGCGCGACAAGGGCATGATTTTTTCACTATTATAACGGACTAGAATCATGGCCACGACACTCGAGCAACTCACCAACGACATGAAAGCCGCGATGCGCGCGCGCGAGAAACAGAAGCTTCAGACCATTCGCTCGCTGATCTCGAGCCTCAAGAACGCCGCGATCAGCAAGGGAGACGAGCTCAACGAGGACGATATCCTCGGCATCCTCTCCACGGAGGCCAAGAAGCGTCGCGAATCACTCGACGCCTACACCGAAGCCGGCCGCCCCGAGCTCGCCGAGCAGGAAGCCGCCGAGTTGGAGGTCATCCAGGGGTACCTTCCCCAGCCGCTCACCGACGAAGAAGCCGCAGCCCTGGTTGACGAGGTCATCGCCCAGACCGGCGCGACCTCCAAAGGCGATATGGGCAAGGTCATGGGCGCGGTGATGCCGAAGCTCAAGGGCCGCTATGACGGCTCCAAGGTCAAAAACCTGGTGATGAGCAAGCTTTGATCTCGCGCTGAGCGAGCCATCGACATGAAAAAGGGCGCCGCGTACAAATACGCGGCGCCCTTTTTCATGTCTGATCTATAGCGTTCTTTACGGCGCCAAATCCTCAGCGCATCGGCACGGCCAATCGCACCGGCGAGGGCGCGACGCCCCATTCGATCTCGCTGGCATAGCCGACGCCGTCGCCCGCCACCTGGTAGGGCATATCGCGACCGCGCACGGTCAGGCTGACGCTCTCAATCAGGAAATCATAGATGTCTTCGGGGCGAAATTTCCCCTTCCAGAAGTTCGGCAGATTGCGCAGAATCCATGGCACCGAACCGTCATAGGCGCGCAGATGGGCGAGGCCCGGATATTGGGCCGCGCGGGGGAAGATACGAATCTTAAAGCCCCAGAAGGGAATCGTCGCCGCCGCGCAGACGCTGATATTGCCGTCAAAAATCGTCTCGCCGGGCTCGAAGCGTCGAAGAATATTGCCGGCGACGTCCAATTGCATGGCGCGCTGCCCGGTATTCTTAATCACAACATGCACCGGTTCTTGGCGCATCGTTTTTGGGATGGTGTGCGCCAATGACGCGACATAGCCGCCCAACCCGGTGGCGTAATTCTCCACCGCGGTGCCATGCACCACGTCCTTAAACCACTCATAGCCGTTGAGCACTTCGGCGTCCCAGCCCACTCCGGCGAAAGGGTAGAGTCCGTCATCGTCCGGGAGCACGTGCGGGCCCTGGAGCATATCGACTTCGTGGACAACCAACGGCGCCCCGGCGCGCAGCGCGCGCAGGTCTTCCGAGACCTCGCCCGCGCCCACAAAGGACGCGATCGCGTTGCCCGTGCCCATGCGCAACACACCCACGGGCGGCGCCTCCTCGCGCGAGATCTTTCCGTCGCGAATGCGCTTCTCGATGGCCGACATCAAATAGCAAATCGTGCCGTCGCCGCCGCCGGTAAAGATCGCCTCATAGCCGGCGGCGAGGAGGCGGTCGACGGTGCGATCCGCCTGGCGAAAGTCGTCGGATAAAAAGAGGTCCTGGGGCGAGACGAAGCGTTGGATGTCGTGGTGCAGCTCACCGGTCCAGCCTTTGGCACGCGCGTTGAGAAACACCGCGCATTTGCCCGGGTCGCGCACGACGCGGGTCCGGCTGAGCGGTGTCTCACTGGCGCGGTCGGGCCTCCCGGACGTCACGTCCTTTTGGGAGGCCCCAAGCTTCGACGAAAAATTCGATAAGGGATTGGGCACGATTAAAACCCGGATAAAGGTCACAAAATAGCGACGCTATCGGCTCAGCCGTGCTCTAAGAGGACCGCACGGCCGCGGCGCGATGATTCGTGATAGGCGCGGGTAAGCATCAATAATTGCTGGGCTTCTTGGCCGCCGAGCAGGGGCTCACATTCGCCCAGGCACGCCCCGATGAAGTTGCGCGTCGCGCGCACAAAGCTATCCTCGAAGGCGGTGGATTTCTGGCCGTAGAAGACCTTGCGGCTGTCGCGGCGAAGCTCCACCGGCGACTCCAATTGGGTCGGGTCGGAGCTGCGAATGATATGAATATCGCCGCGGGTTCCGCCCACCGTGATATGCATCTCCAGCGGGTGGTAGTCGGTGCGCAGGCGGCGCTCCGGGGCATAATTCAGGTGCAGCGAGCCGAAGCAATCCTGCTGATAATGCTTCCACATCGCCACGCTGGGCGCGTCGAGCAGCCGGCCCTGGCCGACCTCGGTTTCGCCTCGCCACACGTCGACCTTGTCGACGGTGCCGATCAAAAAGAGCGAGATACAAAACGACTGGTAGCCGACGTCAAAGAGCATCGGCGAGCCGCCGGACATCTTCGGGTCGAAGCGCCACATCTCGCTGGCGTCTTCCTCGAAGGCCCACACGCCGCTGGTCGCTTTGCCGATATTGGCCGAGATTCGGATATTGGTCGGGCGCCCGATCTCACCGGCGTCGATGAGGTTTCGCGCGTCGAGCAGGGGCTTATAGAATAAGCAGGGCTCGTAGACTTGAAGGATCTTGCCGGACTCGCGCGCCTGGCGCACGACCTGATTCGCCTCGTCGTGGGTCAGCCCGATGGGGCGCTCCACGCACACATGCTTGCCGGCGCGCAGCGCCGCGATCGCCTGACTGGCGTGTAAATGATGCGGGCTTAGAATCTCGACCGCGTCGATCTCTGGATCCCGCAGCATCTCGGCGAAATCGGTATAATAGGAGCGTGCGCCCCAGGCCAGCGATTTATGAATCGCCCGATCCTCATCGAGATCACATACCGCGACGATTTCTGCGCGCGGATCACCTTCATAACCCTTCGCGTGCAGTTCGGAGATGCTTCCCGCTCCCACGATGCCGACTTTCAACTTTGCCATGAATTGCTCCAAGACCGCGATGGACGCGATAGAAAAAACGTTGCCATCTTATAATATCGAGGGTCCCGGATTGTCAAAGACTCGCGGGGAACGCGGCGCGCCGGTTCCACCGAACGCACCGCGCCCCGCGACCCATCAAAGCGTGAGGCTTAAGCGGTTTCGATCAAACCGACATTACCGTCGTGACGCTTATAAACGATGTTGATGTTCTGGCTCTCTGCGTTCGTGAAGATATAGAACTCACGATCCGAGAGCAGGTCGAGCTGCACGACCGCTTCTTCGAGGGACATCGGCTGAGCCGAGTACTCCTGGTTGCGCAGGACCTTCACGGTGCTGCCGCCCTCGACCTCGACCTCCACGGCGCCATCGGTGCCGTCGACCGCCACTTCGCTCGGCTCTTCGGGGGCCGGGTACAGCTCGTAGTCCTCGGCGAAATCCGAGTCCTCGAAATCTCCGTCGTTATCCAGCGGGGCAACGACGCCCATGCGGAACAGGCGCGAGTGCCCGGTGCTGCGCTGCTGACGGTCCTTGAGGCGATCCTTGTGGCGACGCAGCTGCTTCTCGATCTTGTCCAACGCGAGGTCGATGGAGCTGTACATATCCTCGCTTCGCTCTTTCGCCTTCACCGTGAACCCTTTGATATACAGGGTGAAATCGGCGATATGCCAGTGCTTTTCAACACTCATCACGGCGGTGGCATCGACTTTGCCCTGGACGTATTTATCACAGGTGCGCGCAAGCTTACTCTCAGCATATTCGCGCAGCGAACTCGACGATTCCATGTGCCGAAAAGAGACATTGGCATTCATTGGGGACTCCTAATCTTTGGGACGTGAGATTGTGTAAAGCTACGTTCACAGACTACTTACCTTAGTCGCATTCGGTTCCGCGCTCTCCTGGCGCTGCTCACTTTCGATATGGCGATTTCCGCCGGATCGCTTAGACCCGATACTTCTATAACATCTAGATTACCTTGATATGTTCCCTAAAACCAAGCCAAAATATCGGCAATTGGTTTCCAGACGCGCCGCTGGAATAAAAGGGAGCGCTCAACCGCTCTGTGAGGCTAGTAGCCCCAGCCCAGACGAACCCGGCCACCGCGCCGGCACCCGTCTATTCATCCCCTCTTGTCACACGGAGATTTCGAGCATGTCCATTAATATTGTTTCGGATTGGAAGAGCTTTGGTGGTCGTCAACAGGTCGTAGAGCACGAGTCGAAAGCCTGCGGCGGCACGATGAAGTTCGGGATCTTTTTGCCCCCGGGCGACGGTCCCCACCCCGTGCTCTATTTCCTCTCCGGGCTGACATGCTCCTGGCAAAACGTCACCGAAAAGGGCGGCTTTCAGCGCCTGGCCGCCGAATTGGGCGTCGCGGTTGTCGCCCCCGACACCAGCCCTCGCGGCGAAGATGTCCACGACACCCCAGACCGCTGGGACCTCGGAAAGGGCGCCGGCTTCTACGTCAACGCCACGGCCGAACCCTGGTCGAAGCACTACCAAATGTACGATTATATCGTCGAAGAGCTCCCCCAGGTCCTCGCCGACAACTTCCCGGTCGACCTGTCGCGCCAATCCATCACCGGCCACTCGATGGGCGGACTCGGCGCCCTGGTCATCGGCCTGAGAAACCCGGAGCAATACCGCGCGATCTCGGCCTTCTCTCCGATTGTAGCCCCCTCCGAAGTCCAGTGGGGCCAGGACGCGCTCGGCGCATACCTACAATCCGAGGACGAATGGGCGGCCTACGACCCGACCAAACTCGTCGCGAAATACGCACAAAAAGACCGCGAGATCCTCATCGACCAGGGAAAAGCCGACAACTTCCTGGAACCCCAATTGCGCCCGCAGCGCTTCGCCGACGCCTGCAAGGCCGCCGGCCAACCGCTCAACCTTCGCCTGCATGAGGGTTATGACCACAGCTATTATTTCATCTCGACATTCCTCGGCGAGCACCTCGAGTTCCACGCCCGGGCCCTGCGCGGGTGAGTGAGGAGCACCTTTGGGCGCGATTCGGCGCGAATAACTTATCCTCTCGGGGTGAGCTATTCGCGCCGATTGCTATTTAGGCGTCGCAACCATTCGCCCGTCGCAACGCGTGAAGGGGTTGCGCCGAGCCAATCACTGGTTTAGTGAGCACCTTGACGAGTACCGTCCAAATATTTTCCTGCGACTTTTAAAAAGAGCATAGAATGGCCAAAAAACGCCTGGATATTTTGCTGGTTGAGCGCGAGATCGTGCAGTCACGTTCGCGCGCGAAGGCGTTGATCATGGCGGGCAAGGTGTTCGTCGACGGGCAGCGCGTAGACAAAGCTGGGACCTCGGTGGCGGAGGACACGTCGATCGAGCTGCACGGCGACCTGAACCCCTATGTTTCGCGCGGCGGGCTCAAGCTCGCCGGGGCGCTCAAGGCCTTCGGCTATGAGATGGACGGCAAGGTCGTGATCGACGTGGGCGCGTCGACGGGCGGCTTCACCGACTGCGTGCTTCAGGCCGGCGCGACCAAGGTCTACGCGGTCGACGTCGGGTACGGGCAGATCGCCTGGAAGTTGCGCCAGGATGAGCGCGTCGACGTCATCGAGCGCACCAATATTCGGCATATGGAGCCCGACCGTCTCCCCGAAAAATGCGACCTCGCGGTCATCGATTGCTCGTTTATTTCGCTGGAGCTGGTGCTCCCCAACACCATGACCTTCCTGAAGGAGAAGGCCGATGTTGTCGCGCTGATCAAGCCGCAATTTGAGGTCGGGAAGGGGAATCTTGGGAAGGGAGGCGTGGTGCGCGACGAAGACACGCGCCAGGGCGCAATCTCGGGGATCATCGAGTTTGCGAAGACGCTCGGCATGGAGCGTGTCACCTCGGTGGATTCCGAGGTGCACGGCCCCAAAGGAAATATCGAGCACCTTATCTGGCTGACGCGCGTCGCCCCGCCCCAAAGCGACGCTTAATCATCAGCCAGCGTCGTCAAACCGGTCTTTTTTGTAGATGTCGGCGAGGAAATTCGCGCGCCCGTTATCGTCCACGCGGGTGGTGAAATAGTCGATATGCACCGGGATCTGGCGCTGGAAGAAGATCGCCTCGAAGGTCTCTTCGCTCAGAATTTTCGGCACATTATACGTATCCCACAGACCGTCCTGGCGGATCAAATACTCGGCAAATCCGAGCGGGTCCTCCATCCGAATACACCCGTGGCTAAACGAGCGGATATCCTGGCGGAATAGCGATTTCGCCGGGGTATCGTGCAGATAAATATCTTGCATATTGGGGAAGATAACCTTCACCTTGCCCAGGGCGTTCTTCACACCCGGGAGCATACGCACGTACTCCCAGCGCAGGTTTCCGGGGTACATGACCTCGTATTCGTTATCCGCGTACCAGGCCGGAATATGGTCCTTGTCGGTGACGCTGACGTCCACTGTGCCGGTGGCCGGGTCGAGATAAAAGAAGTTCGACTTAAGCGGCGACGCACCTTCCTCGCCACCCGCCGATTCGCCGACCAATTGCTTCAGCGCAGCGACGTCGAAGACAACCTGCTTGCCACTTTTTCGCCAATAGGCTTCGGCCTTTTTGCCAGCCGGAGCAGGCGTCGGCTTGGGTTGCGCGGCGGCGCCCGAGTCCGGTTGGTTTGTCGCAGGTTGCGCCTGGCCGGCCTGGGTCACGGTGTTCGTAAGTGTGCCCATCATCTCATTGGCTGCGCCGGGCGCGGCTCCGAGATTCCCCAAAATTGACGCGCCGGAACTTGCCTTAGGCGCCTTCGTCTCAACCATGCGCCGGATCTTCGCCTGATAGGATGCCTCCACCGAAGCGCGCACCTTGGGCAGAATCTCGTCCGCGCGAATACGCGGCGTCACATTCCAATAGGGGTTATAGATGACCCGGTCGATATAGGCGCTCATGACGGGCGTCTGGTTGACGTGGACCCGCTTATTGCTCTCTTCGTCCAGCGCCATATCGTTATTGCCGACCACGACGCCAAAGCGCATCTCGCGCTGCTGCTTATCCCAGACCTCGGCGGTGAAGTCGGGGATATTGATAAAGACATAGATGCGGTCGCTATGACGCACGTTGGACGCACGCCAACGCTCCATATTGAGCGCGATTTGCTCCATGCGCCGCTTCGCGGAGATATTCAGGCTGCCCCAGAAGCCCTTATGCGGCTTGCCGTTCACCTGCATTTGATGGGTCTTCTGATAGTCGGTAATCGCGGCTTCGAGCGCGTCGTCGAATTTCGTGTCGACGGCGGCGTCGGCCGGATAATAACCCTCGATTTGCAGGCGTTTTTTAAGCTTCGCGACCGTCGCGCTGCTCTGGCCTTTTCGCAGTCCATTGGCGGGCTCAACCTTCTCCCAGCCACCGTTTTCGACGATCGAGCGATAGCGAAGATATTCTTTTCGGAGCTTCGCATATTGCGGCTGGGCCGGCAGAAGATCGGCCATGGCGAGCGCGGCGTCGCCGGTGAGCGCGTCGCGAAGGGTTTGGCGGGTGCGCTCGTAGAGGATCTCGGTTTCGTGCTTCTCGGCGATCGTATCGGTGATCAAACCGGCCTTTCGCCAGACCGACTGAGCTTCCCAGGCGGCCTTGCCTTTAAGCGGTCGGCGCTCGTCGATATTCGCGGTATTATAGCGGTCGAAATTCTTGCGGTGAATGAAGACGTCGCGGATGCGAAAATGCTTCATCTCGGCGGCGTAGCGCACCAGATCGCGCGCCAAAAGCTGCTCGATCTGCGCCTCGATCTCGGCCATCCCCTTGCTGACCGTTTCATACTCGGCCAGCCGCTCTTTCATACGCGCGGCGCTGTCGGACTCGAGCACCGTCTGGGTCAACTTCTCGTAACTTTCGGCGTTCAACTCAAAGGCATCCGCCTGCTGCGAATCGACCCATTTGAGCGCCTCGGCGCGCTCCGCCTCACTGGTCTCGAAGCTCGCTAATTCCTTAAAACGCTCATTCGCTTCGGCGAGCTCGACCAGCTTGGCCTCGATCTCCTGAAGAGCGTAGGGCTTGGGGTCGACCGCCTGCTCATCGACCACCTTCAGCACATCCCACACCGCCTCTCCGCGCTCGGTCAGCCCATCCGTCCCCACAAACGCGAACTCGTATTCGCGCTCTTTATAGACCTCATCCACAAAGAGGTCATAGGGCGCATGGTCGCGCTGCGTGCGCTTCTCATCGGCCGCCCGCGCCTTCTCGAGGCGCTGCTTGAAGCTCTGCTTACCCGCCGGCGCCACCGCCATCTCGCGCAGTGTTTTCTCAACCGACTTCGACCACTCCGCCACAAAAGGCTCGGCCTGCTCGACGGGAATCGTGGTGTCTTCTTCACACCCCACGCCCAGCGAAAGGGTCGCCCCGATTAAAAGGCAATATAAGAAATGCCCAGCAAAGGGCCTGGTGTCCAATCGTCGATTCATATGTAGTGGGTGCTAAATAAGGGGCGTGAAAACTTCGGCCACATTGGCCTATCTGACTCTGTATCTGGAACGCGCCGGCGTCAATTTAATCGCCCGAAATGGCGAGCACTTACGGCCGGCGCAACCCCTCTTGGTAAGTCGCTTCGACGAGATAAAATTCCCCCGTCGACTCCAGGTCGCGCCGCCCGGCGGCGCCTCGCCTCAACGCACCGCCTTCCAATTCGACTTCGGCAGCGTCTCAGACGTCGGCGGGCGCGAGTTTCCGAGCACGTAGATGACACGGCGGTTGCGCTCTTCTTTGGTCTCATCTTCGGTCTTCACGGCCAAGACCGACTCGCCAAACCCCTGATAATAAAGCGGAATCTTCAGACCTTTTTTGCGGAACCAGGTCGCGATCGCCTTCGCCCGCGCGGTGCTCAACCGAAGGTTGTCGCTCTTGGAGCCGACCGTATCGGTATAACCGGCGATATAGAGCTGCATCTGCAACCCCTTATCCTTATACTTCTCCATCGCGTCGCGGATGGTGGCCAAGGTGGCCTCCAACTTCGGCTCTTCCTCCGCCGTCCAAGATGCCTTGCCGAACTCGAAGATGATCTCTTTGTGCGGGATTTCAACCCAGAAGGGCTCGAGTAAAACACTCTGCCAGAACCCGTCGACGTCATGGGCCGTCAGGCGCACGCCGGTGACATCCGCGTGCGTCGGCCAATTCACCTCGAACTCACCCTTCTGCCCGCCCAGCTGGCGGGTGCCCTCGTGGAGCAATTGGTTCTTGGAGTCAAAGATCTCGATCTTGATATGATCCAACGGACGGTTCGTGCCGACCTGAATCTTGCCCTCGCCGAGGTTTGCCTTTTTGGGGTCAACGCTTAACTTCAGGGGCGCGACCGAGGTGGTCTCGACCTCAAAAGCATCATCGAGCACCTCGCCATCTGCACCGGTTGCCTTGATCTTAATCTCAAACTTATGCGTGCCCGGCGACTGCTTCATCGTGATCGTTTTGGTCTCACCGGACTTCATCGCGCCGATCTTTTTGGTAAAAGACTTTGCGGTGGAGCTCTTAAATGTGACCGTTCCCGACTTGATCTGCCCGGTCGCGCGCAGCACCAACGCCGGCATCCCCTCGCTCACCTGCACCTTTTTCTCGAGCCGATACTCAAAGCCCGCCTCCGCAAACGCGGTCGAGGCGCATAGGGAAATGCCCAGGACCAGGCTGGCCAGACAAAGCCGGCGCATCGTCGAAATACCCGTCGAGAAAAATTGTTGGCCACGCATATCGGGCTCCTTTGGAATCTTTAGCATTCTTAGATATTTTATCGCTTCACCGTCTTTTTGGGACGACGCTGCGGGCTTCATTATAGCGACCTTCCAACAAAGACCTACCGCCATGCAAGAGACAATCACCATGTCCGGAAGTTCCTCAACACCCACCTCACAGGCATGCCCAAACGCCTCCACCGTCGTGATACTACGCGAGGCGCCGGGGGGCTTCGAGGTCTTTATGGTCCAGCGCCACGCGAAGAGTCGCTTTATGGCCGACCGCTTCGTGTACCCGGGCGGAAAACTCGACGCCGCCGACTGCACCGCGCGCGCCGCCGAGCGTATAGACGGGCGAAGCGCCGCCGAAATTCAAGCTGCCTTCGGGGAATCGAGCCTGCAATGCAGCGCCCAAAACGCCGAACAGGCCGCAGATGCCTATTTAGGCAGCGGCCTATTTTTGGCGGGCATTCGCGAAACCTTCGAGGAGGCCGGCATCCTGCTCGCCCGCCGAAGCGGCGAGCGCGGGCTCATCGATCTCACCAGCGACGCGGCGGTCGCCAAGCGCTTTCGCGTCCACCGCCAGCAGCTCAACCGCAACACCCTGGCGCTCAGCGCCCTCGCCGAGCAAGAAGACCTCATCTTCCCCCTCGAGCGCATCGCCTATTTCGCCCACTGGATCACACCGTTTCACGAGCCCAAACGCTACGACACGCGCTTTTTTATCGCCCTCGCCCCCGAGAACCAGCGCCCGCTGCACGACCACGAGGAGACCACCGACTCGACATGGATTCGCCCCAAAGACGCCATCGCCGCCAACCAGGCGGGCAACTTCCTCCTCGCCCCGCCGACGCTACACACCCTGCTGCAGCTCTGCGAATTCGACACGGCCCGCGCCGCCTTCGACTGGGCCATCGCCCATCACCCGCCCACGATTATCCCGCATATGAAGATGCACGAGGACGCCGTCTTCCTGCTGCTACCGGGCGACCCGCAATACCCCGGTGACCAACCCGGCTACGACGCCACCTCGCCGGTGCGCGGCGCGACGCGTATGCGCGCCGAGAATATCGGGCTGTGGCGCATGATTGAGGATGAAGACGCCCCTTAACCGCATCTTATGCGGCGACCAACAAAAGCTCACACCGACTTCGTCACACCCGACTGATAAAGCCAGCGCCCCTCGCGGCGCACGAACGCACTGCGCTCCTCAAAAGAAGCATCTTCCCCGTCGGCCCGAAGCTTCGCCAAAAACTCGACTTCGCCCCGGTCACCGTCCTCCGACGCGTCCAGAATCTCGACGCCCAAAAACTCCGAATCCCGGCCAAATCGCCGGATCTCATCGCGCCAGATCTTCACCGGCTCCTGCCACGCAGGACTCCCCGGATCGGTCGTCTCCACAATATAATCGACCTCACCGCGCGCATACGCCGCGTAGCGCGAGCGCATCAACTCCTGCGGGCTCGCCGCCACGACGCCGCCCCGGTGAAACCGCCCGCAACACGCGCCGTAGGACGCGCTCGATCCGCAGGGGCATTGGGCGGGGTGGCGTCTTTTTTTAAGTCGTTTTTTTGTCATTGTTTTCCCTCGTACTTCTCAATTAACAACCACTGCACCACCCCTCACCCATCCATCGGCAAACACTCACCCGTCGTCGCGCAGAACTCGCCGGGCGAGCAGTCGCGGTTCTCCTCACAGGCACAGCTGGCCTGGTTTTGCATCTCGTTATTATCCTCATTGCACTCGAAATGCTGGCCGGCGCCGTCTTCATCGGCGTCGGCGATCGCGCGCACGTTGACCGTTTTGCCGTTGGGATCCGGGGCGTCCGTCCACACGTAGGTCAGCGTTTGGGCGCCGCCCGGGGCGAGCGCTTCGGTGGTGGTGAGGGTGGTCAGGTATTGCTCGGCGCCGTCGACGCTGCCGTATACCGCGATATTCGCGCCCGCGGGCACGCCGCGCGTCCCCAGGTTCGCCACGGTGATGCGAAACGTCAGCCCATCGCCCGCCTGGCAATCCGTGGCGAGGTTGGTGATGGCCAGATCGGGGGCGTTGAAGAGGCCCTCGCCCTGGACGTTTTGACGGTAATTATTAAGCCCGGGCACCGTCCAATTGGAGACCTCGCCGATCGGGATTGCCCCGGCTTTGTCGATGCGTCCGGGGCAGTCGTCGAAGGGGCGGCGGCCGTCGCACACATTGGTCACGTGGTAGGTATGCTGGTTCCACAGCGGCCGGGTTGAGACCCAGCGATTCTGCGCGTCTTTGACGACCGAGATGCCGTGCTTGGGGCCATCGACCGCGTCATAATCCTCCCAGGTTCGCTGGCAGAGCGTCTCGCCTTTATAGTCGTTCGAGATAAAGACGATATCGGCGTGGAAGTCGTTGTCGACGTCCGCGATGATCGGGATCTCGCGGGTGGTCCCGGAGCTATGCGATTGCTTGAAGAGCACGTCGCCGGTGGTGCCGTCATAGACGCGCAAAAAACACTCGTCAGCGTAGACAACTTCGGCTTTGCCGTCGCCCTGGAAGTCGAAGACGCTCGAGCCGGTGGTGCGGCTCGAGAAGTCCTGGGACTCGTGCTTCCACAGCATCGTGCCGTCGGTGTCGATGACCACATAATAGCAGGCGCCGGCGGTGCCGACTTCGGGCGCGCCGTCGCCGTCAAAGTCCGAGATCGTCGGCGGTCCACCGCCAGTAATGCGCGAGCATTGCGCCTCGGTGAATCCTTTCGGGTGGTCGGCCGCCGGGAAGGTCGCCTTCCAAATCGTCTCGCCGGTTTGGCCGTTATGCAGCACGATTTGCTCGGTCGCGGCAGTGCTGACCGTCACGATCTCGGGCACGCCGTCGAGCACGCCAAACTCGCGCTGGCCGTCAACAAAGGTCCCAAAATCGCCCACTGCAGGAAAACCGCTGCCGTCTTCGTAGCGATACAGATGCGGGCAAACGCCGTCTTGGGGCTCGTATTTAAAGGCGCCGCTGGTCGCGATCACCTCGAGCCGTCCGTCCCCGGTGAGGTCGGCGATCGCCGACTTCTCGGCGCTCGCGCTCAGGCCCGTCGCCACGCAGCGAAGCTCGCCAGTCGCGGCGTCATAGACCCGGTTCGCGATGACCAGCTCAACCTCTCCGTCGGCGTCGAGGTCGGCGAGCGCGGGGCCTCCGCGCGCAACCGACAGGCCACCCACTTCCCACATAACCTCCCAGTCCGTCGAATAATCATCAAAGACAATCATCCCGTTCGCGCCCGGCTTGAGCGCCACCAACTCGACCCGCCCATCATTGTCGATATCGCCCGCGGCCAGCGAGGCGATGCCGGAGACCCGGCGCGCGGCGTCGGTCAGGTCGAAAATCGGCGCGTAGGTTTGACCGTCGATGGCGCGCAGGATGCCGTGCTCGATGCCAGCGTTTCCATTGCTCCCATCAAAGGTCGCGAAGATAATATCCGGAATCTCATCCTCGTTAAGATCGATCACCGACGGCGTCATCATCACCTGATTGAACGCCGGCATGACGACGTCTTCGCGGTCCGTCCAGGCAAGGGTGACGGCGGGATCGAAGATCTCGGTCTCGGGCTGATAGGTACAGACCACGCCGGGGTCGGGGATGCAGCGGCCCATCGACGGCTCGCAGATATCGCCCTCGGCGCACTCCAGGTTATGCGCGCACTCCGCCCCGGGGAGCACGCATTGATCGCGCAGGCAGAGCTGGTCACTCGCGCAACATAGCTCCGCGCAGCGATTCTCTGGCGCGCAGGTTTCGCCGACATCATCCTGGACGTCACGCGTGTCTTGGTCCGATGCTCCATCGGGCTCACTTACGTCCAGATCGCCCACGTCATCGCCGCCCACGGTCACATCCGAACCGACGTCTTCGCCCGGCAGCGTCGAGCCGCTGCCCTTGCCTTCGCCGCACTCACCGCAGCCGGCCAGCAGCGCGATGCACAAACCAACGAGAACGCTCGAACGCAAACACATCAGATGACCAGGCAACAACGTCTTCATTTCAAAAAACCTACATAAGTGACAAGCGAAAACACGAGGGGCGGCGCGGCTGATATTCTTCGCGCAATAAAACAGAAAAGCCAATGGCAGCACAATTCCTTCACAATATCCGACACGAAAAATCGTGCTTAGACTCCCGCCAAAGGCCTCTTTGATCGTCCTGAGATGAAAATAAAAAATCTAGTTTTTGAGAAACCGCATTCTCACGGGTATTAGTTAGCGACACCTACGTCACTCTATTTAACCACCTTTTTCAAGGGACGACTCATGACGAATCTCAAAGCTAGCGAAATCTCCGAAGCGACCGCCGACGCCCCTCCCATTGGCGCCTACCGCGACGACCTCGAATACCTGCAGGACGAGCTTGGATGGCTCGAGATGCGCTGCCGGCGGCTCATCACCCAGCGCCAGATCGACAACCAGTGCAGCGACTCGCCCGGCCACGGATGGAGCCGACAGGAAGAGGAGCCCCTGAACCTGCTCGAAGCGCGCCTGAAGATGCAGACCAAGTCAGAAAAAAGACGCCGCACCTATGTTAACCGCCGCCTCAAAGCCACGCGCGCCGGCGATTTCAAGCTCGCCATCGACACTCTCGTCGAGCTCTACGACCTCAGCGACTTCGAGCGCACCATCCTGCTGCTCGCCTCGGCCATCGCCTTCTCACGCAGCTTCGAAGATCTCTATGACGAGCTGCAAAACTCGCGCTTCGGCCTGACCGTCGAGGTGATCTTCAACTTCTGCGAGCTCCCCTTCGCCGAGCGCATCACCCGCCGACGCGTCTTCAGCAAGGCGCAGCCCCTGGTCAAAAATGACCTGGTCTCGGTCGACCTGTCCAGCCGCTTCAACGCCCCCGAAGACCTGCTGAGCGCGCGGGTGCAACTGTCCAATCGCACCTTCGGCTATCTGGTCGGCGATAATGATTTCATGGATGAATTCATGGAATTCTCCTCGGTCGAAGAGCCGCGCTCGTGCTTCGACCAGGTGGTCCTCAACGCCGAAGACAAGCGGCGCATCATGTCGGTCATCGAGCGCCACGATGAGTATCTGAAATACCGGCGAGAATGGGGCTTTGACGAGGTGATTCAATACGGAAAGGGCGCGCTGATGCTCTTTTACGGCAAGCCGGGCACCGGCAAGACGATGATGGCGCACGCGGTCGCCGAGAAGATGGGCAAGCGCGTGCTCAACGTCGACATCCCGACCTTCATCGAGAACCACGACGCCGGCCGATTCTTGCCCTCGCTCTTTCGCGAGGCGCGCATGCAGGACGCGGTGCTCTTCTTCGACGAGTGCGAGGTCATCTTCGGAGACCGCCGCCGGGGCAACGCGCTGATGACGATGCTGTTGACCGAGATCGAGCGCTTCGAGGGCGTCGCGATTTTGGCGACCAACCTGCGCCAGCACCTCGACGAGGCCCTGGATCGGCGCATCCTGGTCAAGGTCCAATTCGCCCAACCCGACCGCCTCGCCCGGCGCGAAATCTGGAAAAAGCATCTGCCCGACAGCGCCCCTCTGGCCGATGATGTCGACATCGACCTGCTCGCCGACCGCTTCGAAATGACCGGTGGGTATATCAAAAACGCGGTGCTCACCGCGGTCGCCGACGCGGTACACCAATGCGGCGAGGACAGCGCTCCGCTGATCACCATGGAGACGCTGGAGCGCTGCGCTCGCGCCCAACTCACCCCGCCCCCCGAGGAGGACTCCACGCTGGTCAATCCGAGCGTGCGCCTGGCCGACATCATTCTTCCGGCCCCGCTCAAGGCGCAGGTTGAGGAGCTGATCGACGCCGCGCGTCACCGCCGCACCGTGCTGGAGCGCTGGGGCATCGGGCACAATATGACCTACGGTAAAGGCGTCTCGGCGCTCTTTCACGGCACGCCCGGCACCGGCAAAACCATGTGCGCCGAGGCCATCGCCAGCGAGCTGAACCGACCGCTTCGGGTCGCCTCGGTCGCCGGGCTGAAGTCGAAATGGGTCGGCGAGACCGAGCGCAACCTGAGCCGCCTCTTTGACGACGCTCGCGCCCATAACGCGGTGCTCTTTTTGGACGAGGCCGACAGCCTGCTGATGGCCCGCGGCGAGGCCCGCGCCTCGCGCCACGACGACTCGGTGGTCAACGTCCTGCTGACCGCCATCGAGCGCCACGACGGCGTGGTCCTGCTGGCGACCAACCGCCCCGGCCAGCTCGACGAAGCGCTGGACCGCCGCCTCACCTATACCCTCGACTTCCCCTTCCCGGCCGCCGGCGAGCGCGCCCAGATCTGGAAGACCCTGCTCACCGAAGGCGTCCCCACCGATGGCGCCATCGACTTCGACGGCCTCGCCGAGCGCCACCGCTTAAGCGGCGGCCTCATCAAAAACGCCGTCTTTAAGGCAGCCTTCCGCGCCGCCCGCGCAGACCAACCGGTGACCACCGAGCTGCTCGACCAAGCCGCGCTCGACGAAAACCCCGCCGAGGTGGAGAAGTCGATCGGATTTGGAAGATAGTCGCTCAAGTTGCATGCGCAGAGTTTCGCTTGCCAAACAGACTCAAACAAACGTATCGTGCCCCAGTCACAACAGATAATCTATATTTTATCTTAATCCCTCGAAGGCGATGATTATCGCACCCCTTCGTACCAGCCCGGGGGCTGGTTTTCATCATCGCCTCGGGGAGAGAAGTGTTTTTTTGCTCGTATAAATCGGCTTCGGCCGGGACGAAAGACAGCAAAGCTGATCAAAAATGTGTGTTCAATACTATTATTTGTAACGAGAAGCTTCATGAAACAGAAACACAAGATCTCCCTCCTCACGCCGTCATGGGCGAGGATGCTGCGCGTGGCAGTGATACTCAGCGCGCTGAGCCTCCTCGCGGCATGTACGTCGGACAATAGCAAATTGGTGAGCGGCAACGACAAAGTCGACACCGGCATCGAAGAAGAAGATACCGGCTGGAGCGAGCCCGACGTCATCGAGCCCGACATCAGCGAACCCGATGTCGTCACCGAGCCCTCAACCACCGAGTCGGCAGCCCAGCGATGCGCAGCCGCCGGAAGCACCAGCGGCGGCGGCTATCGCGTCACGCATTGCACCGCCCCCGCGCAGCCCAGCGCCGGCGCAGCCAGCGGCGGCGGCTACCGCGTCGAGCTCGGAACGCTGCGCGCGGTCATCCCAGAATAAAGCGCAAATAAGACCCTATTTTTTAATTATTAATATATTTAGTGCGCAGGATTTTTTATGAAAAGCTCCATCAATACCGTGACCAAAGCAACTCTTCTGAATCGTTGGGGCCGACGCGGCGCCAGCGCCCTGGCCCTGCTGGGCGTCTTCGCCCTCGGGGCTCCGGTCCAGGCCGGCTCGGCCCCCGCTCAATTCACCCAGCAAGGTCGCTTGCTCGCCGAAGACGGCACGCCCGTCAACGACACCGTCGAGATGACCTTTCGCCTCTACGACGCCGAAAACGGCGGGGCGATGCTTTGGGAGCAAGTCCAACAAGTCGAAGCCGCCAACGGATTCTATACCGTAACGCTTGGCAGCGAAGATAACCCCCTCGACATGATGGTCCTACGCGACGGCACCGCCTGGCTCGCCATGGCGGTCGACGCCGGCGAGGAGATGAGCCCGCGCCAGCGCCTCAACTCGGTTCCCTATGCGATCATCGCCCAGCGCGCCGATGTGGCCAAACGCGCCGAAACCGTCGCCGACGGCTCGATCACGGCGGCGAGCATCGCCCCGGGCGCCATCAACGACGCGAATATCGCTGAGGTTGATTGGGCTAAGGTCACCAATATGCCCGAAGGCGTCTTCGACAGCCGCTACGCCAGCCATCAGGCTGCCGGTTGGTTCTTCGAGGCCGAATCCACCCCGGTCGCCTCGCTGGGCATCGGCTCCTCGACCAACGACCCAAGCGCCTCCAACGCCGCCACCCGCAGCGCGCTCGCCAGCGAAGCGCCCAGCGCCAGCGGCGTCGCCGGCCGCATGTGGGGCGTCTCCTCCTCGGAGCTGGGCACTTCACTCGCCCACGGGCCAATCCACGCCACCGTGCGCGCAAAGGTCACCAACACCGGAAGCAGCCAGGTGCTCGCCCAGATTACCTGCGCGTCGATGCGCGGCGGCACCTGGAATACCTTCGCCCCCGTCTCCATCGTCCCCTCCGAATTCGGCGGAAATAACTCTTGGAAGGAATTCGTCATCTACTGCGACTTCGCCCCCGATGACGAAGATCAATTCCTCGGCGTCGAGAACTTCACCCCCTCGATCACCGACCTCTATATCGACTACGCGCGCGTCGCTCCGCTGTCCTCGGTGCCCTTCATCACCTCGGAGCAGATCGTCGACGGGACCATCCAGAATGTCGATATCAAGAACAGCGCCATCCAAGGGGGCAAGCTCGCGGACCGCACCATCACCGGCAATAAAATCGCCACTGGCTCCATCACCGGCAACGAGATCTCAGACGGCAGCATTGGCACTGCCGACCTTGGAAACTCAAGTGTCACCAACTCTAAACTCGCCGACAATAGTGTGACGGGCAATAAGATCGCCAACGGCAGCATCAGCGGCGCTGATATCGCCAACGATACGATTACCAGCCAGCACATCACTCAAATTGGCATCCAAACCTTCAACTGCACCTGGTCCGGTTATGTCAACAACTTCGACGCGGTAGTGAATTATACCTGCCCCGGTGACAAGGTCTTAAAAGGCGTTTATAGCACGCACGACAACGGCCGCGAGGACCGCCGCTTTAATTTCCAATGCTGCTCGATGCGCCTGAAGTAATCGCCGCATAACTACCAGCATCACCCGCAGAATATGACGCTTAGCCACTTGCGCTGAGCCAATTGCAGGGGAGGCATCAGGGAAACCTGGCGCCTCCCCTGTCTCTGTTCCGGGCATACTCTTTTCGTGCTCACGTCGATACCCTCGCAGGCAAGCGCGAATCGGCTTTTATCTTGTGTCGGTTGCGCAATTCTGCGAACCTAAGACGTTGTTAGTTCGTGAATCCGGCACATCTACAGCACTCATAATACGGAAGTTCTCATGTCTCAGTTTGTATTGAAGTCGCTCGCCGCTTGTCTCGTTATTGGCATCTGGGGCGCCGGCTGCACCGAACCCGCCCCCGGCTTTCGAGATATCGACAAACAAAACGAGTCCTCCCCCGACACCATCGAAGACGACGCGACTTTGTCGGACGCGGGCACTTCCGGCCCCGACGCCTCCGACGCGGGTTCCGGCCCAATTCCAGATGTAGACCCCGACAATCCAGATGTTCTGGCCGACGCCGGCGCGCCGGACGTCGATTCGCCAGATACGCATTCGCCGGACGTCACCTCACCGGACGCGGGCCATCCAGCGCCCGACGCAACCACCGACGCCGGCCCCGGCGAACCCGACGTCCAGACCGACAACGGCAGCATCTCGCTCTATCTGGCCGGTGATCTCAGCGCAAAGAGCTTTAACGACCACAATGTGGGCCAAACGCCCAAAGCATTCGAAGTCGCGATCAGCCAATACGATATTCAAACCTCTCGCCAAGCCGCGACCGGGGTGAACTGCTTCGAGCTCGACGAGCCCGTCGTCGCTGACCTCCTCCAAGATAATTTGCTCGGCTCATGTGACACCGAGTCCCTCCCGACCGGCGAATACACCCACGGCCGCGTCAAGGTGGAATGGGTGCGCTTCACGGTCGACGGCACCCTTCACACCGCCGCGCTGGCAACGCCCGGCGAGGTCACATTCTTTAAGGCCTACTCCGAAACCGACTATGACGGGGAGTCCTACGACGCCGGTGAGGGCTGGGTTGAGTTCACAGGCCTCACGACCCAACGTTTTCCGGCCGAATTTGACCACTCCCTGCCAAGCGGCGGCGGGCTTCGCGCCGAAGTCATCGACGACGAGTATTGGCTGACCTTCCCCTTCTCCAGCAGGTTGCCGGTCCTCCAACACAATAACGATGACCACTGGGCCCGCTTGAGCATGGAGGTCTATGAGAGCTTCCGCTGGGACTCCCGACGCACCTTCGGCTATGACCGCGATGCATGGGACGTCAATATTTACAATCCATCGCGCAGCGAGGAGATCATGGTTCGCGGCATCAGCGGATATTATGTCACGACTTCGATGGACTGAGCGACAAAAGGCGCCTCCACGGCTTCCCTGCGAATCCGGCTTTGAACCTTCGGGTTATTTGGTACACTATCCAACCGAATCGCCATTTTCGCCCGACACAACCCCCAAGCCTCCTCGACGCAGTGGCGGCGCCTTTTAAATTAAGACTCTCACGCGGAGATTTTAAGATGAGCTCTCAGAACGTCAGCTATTGGAGCACAGCGGTCATGCTGATCACCCGAACGCTGCCGTATATCGGCGTAAACGTGGCGGTCTACACAACCTTTTTTGTGGTCGCCTTGCTCTGGTTCGGCATCTTCGCAGGCCTGGCGTTCGTGACCGGAGTACTCCTCAAAATTCCCGTGCTCCCCTTTATCTTGGTATTCATCGGCCTGGCGCTCTTCGGCGGGCTGAGCAAATGGGCCCAACGCTACCTGCTCTATATGGTCAAGGGCGCCCATATCGCGGCGATGACCGAGCTGCTCAAGGGCGGCAAACTCCCCGACGGGATGGGCCAATTTAAATATGGCCAGCAGATCATCAAAGAGAATTTCAAAGACGTCAGCATGCTCTTTGCCCTCGACACCCTGGTGACAGGCGCACTAAAAGCCTTGCAGCGAAAGGCCCTGCGCATCAGCAGTTGGTTGCCCCTCCCCGGTTCGGCAAGAAACCTGGTCAACATCATCACCCAAATCTTGACCCGCTCGTTGACCTACGTCGACGAGGCCATCCTCTCCTACGCCATTTATCGCGGCGAAAAGAACGTCTGGAACAGCGCCCGCCACGGCGTCCTGTTATACGCCCAATGCTACAAGCCCATCCTGATCACCGCCGCAAAAACCTGGGTGCTCGGCAAGGTCCTCGGCTTCGTCCTCTTCCTGGTCTTTCTGGTCCCCGCCGGCATCATCGGCGCCACCCTTGGCAGCACCGACGTCGGCACTGTTTTGACCGTCCTCGCCGTCATCGTCGCGGCCATCGCCTCGTGGGCGATCAAGGCCACCTTCTTCGAGCCCTTCGCCATGGCCTATACCCTGACGACCTATCACTACGAGATCGTCGGCGTCACCCCCGACCCCACGTGGGACGCACGCATTCGGAAGATCTCCTCGAAGTTTACCGAGCTCATCGGCAAAGCCGAAGAGAACGCCTCCGACCAGCCACAACTCGCCTTCCAACCCGCACCAGCCCCTCGCCCTCATGCCGGCTAAACGAAGGCCTTCGCCACTTAGAAAGGAGCGCCCGTGATGGGCGCTCCTCAACGCACAGCACAATACCGCCTGGCCGCCGCCCCCCTGGAGACAACGATGCAGAACGTGACAAAAGCGCTGGTTATAGGACTCATCGCAGTCACCCTGACGGCTTGCTCCAACGATCGCAGCCAGAACACCGGCGGCTGGGATATCGGAACCCAAACCGACACCGGCGCCGACGCGTCAGCCGACACTGGCACCGACGCCGGCACGATGAGCTACCAAATAAACTTCGAACTAAAAAATGAGTCGGGCGCCCAACTCTACGCATATAAATCCGTAGATAATCAGGGGCCTTGCTCCTTCGAACAACAATTCTGGCTCTCGATCGAACGTAACGGCGAGGCCGTGCGGCCAGGCCAGGATTGCGGCGTCTGCAGTTGCGAGGCGATGGCCACCGGCACGTGCGCGCTATGCGACGTAGCCTGTGCAGCCCCGAGCGCTTCGAGCACCCTTTTTGAAGACGGCGACTCCCGCCAATATCAGTGGGACGGCCGCGTCTGGTACCAAGACCCCCAGGACCACTGTATCACCCCCGAACTCGCCGCCGGCGAAACCCTCAAAGCAACCTTTTGCTACGGCGCCGAATTCTTTGAGGATGAGGCGAGCCATATTAGCAACCCCAGCTGCCAGACGATTGAGTTCACCCTCGATCAGCCGGAGCAAACGGTGCGCGTAGTTATCCCGCCTCCAGCCTAATGTGAGCGCAGGGAGGCCACACGCCTCCCTGCGCTCAATGCCCCAAAGACCGTGAAAAGAGATTAATCACCAGCACCCCGCCGATAATCATCCCAATCCCAAACACCGCGGCCACGTCCAGCGTCTGCTTGAACACCACCAGGCCAATCATCGCGGTCAGCACAATGCCCACCGCCGCCCAGATCGCATAAGCGATGCCCAGCGGAATTATTTTCAACGTCTGCGACAAGAAGTAGAAAGAGCAGACATACAGCCCCGCCATCGTCAGGGTTGGCCCGATACGGGTAAACTGCTCAGACTCCATCAGAAAAGTCGTGCCGATCACTTCGCAGATAATCGCGATCGCCAACGAGCCATAAGCAACTAGAATCGGCTTCATCGTTAAAGAGCTCCGATAGATTGTGTGGGGCGCAAAGGATATCTTCCAAGATTGTCACCAGAAGAGAAAGGAACAATGCTCTTGCTTCACACTTGCCCCCGGCCATCAGATCGATAGAATCAGCCCGCCAGCAACCCCTCAAAACCTCGGACCCGCCCTTATTATGGAACTAGGCATCGAAAAAGCGTACGTACTCCTCACCGAGAAGCTCAGCGGGTGGCTCAGTAGCGCCATCGAAATGCTGCCGAATTTCGTCGCGGCGATTCTCATCCTCATCGCGTTCTATCTCATTGGCTGGGTCGTGCGCCGGGTGATTAACCGCACCCTCACAAGCATCACCACCAACCGCGCAGTCATCGGCCTCATCGAGACCACCGCCGGCGTCGCCATCCTAACCACGGGCATCTTTATCGCCCTGGGCATCCTCAAATTGGACGGCACGGTCACCTCCCTGCTCGCCGGTGTCGGTGTCATCGGTTTGGCGCTGGGTTTTGCCTTCCAAGATATCGCCGCCAACTTCATGTCCGGCGTCATCCTCTCGATCCAACACCCCTATGGCATCGACGATATGATCGAATGCAAGGGCTTCTACGGCCGAGTGCACGACATTAACCTGCGCTCCACGGTCATTCGCACAACCCAGGGGCAATTGGTGCATGTCCCCAATAAGGAAATCCTCAACAGCCCGCTGACCAATTATTCATGGAATCATAAGCGGCGCATCGATATCAGTCTGGGCGTCTCCTATGCCGACGACCACGAAAAAGCCCGCCGCCTGGCCATCGAAGCCGTTCAAAACCTCGAAGCCGTCGATAAAGACCAGCCCATCGAGTTCTTCTATACCGAGATCGGCCCCTCAACCTTCAACGGCACGCTGCGCTTCTGGGTGAACTTCCACGTGCACGTCGACTTCTTAGCCCCTCAGAGCGAGGCCATTATCGCCGTCGCCAAGGTCTTCGCCGAGAACGATATCGATATGCCCTATCCCATCACCACCCTTGAGTTTGGGCCCAAAGGCGGGGTCACCCTCGACGCGATGCTGCTCCGCGCATCCGAAAAGCAACCCACTGAACTCGAGGCAAGCACTCAACCCTAGGCGATCGTTGAGGCCGACTGATTGCGGCAACCCCTCAGGCTCAACCTCCTAGGACTCAGCGCTTCAGTCGAAGCTCAAGTTCGTTCTCAACCTCGATCATAAAGCTTGAACCGTTGGCCAGCCCGGGTAGCTCCATCTCATTGACGCGAGTGATCTTGAACTCGTCCTCCTCATCGTTGTCCAGCGATGCGGCTGAAACAGTATAGGAAGACGCGCCTTTTTTGAGGGTCACGGCCCTGAATTCATCGCCTTCGATTTGCGTGCGGTCGGCGCTTGGGTTGTCGGCCTTCCAGCTCAATTTCAGGTCGGACCCAGCCGAAACCCGCTCTTGATGCTTGTGGGAGCTGAAGGTCACAATCGCCGGGCTCGCCAGATACACCCCCTCCACGCGCTCCGCGCCCGCGGTTATGTCCACGCGATATGCGCCGTAATAGCCCTTAATTTCGGCTTCGTACTCGTCCTCGTCGAACCGCAACTTCACCGCAGGACCTCTATAAGCCTGCACGGTCACGGTGGCGTCGGACACCGGTTGGCCCTTTCGCATCACCCTAATCTCAAAATCGGTCTCAAAATCACCGGGGGCCGTGGCGTTATCCTTGTGGGGTTCGGCTTTGATCTCGATTTGAACGCTGAGATCCCCCGCATTTTCTCCCTGAACGGTGCCCGTATTTCGCAGCTTGGCGACGGATGCCTGGGTTATGTTCTCAAACCCACTGGACGACTTCGCCTCAGCCTGTGTTAAGTGACAGCCGTTAATGAAGGCCGGGAGACATAGAGCGAAGAGAACGATTGAGACGCGTTTCATGGATGCTCCTTTAACTCTCATTTGAATCACACACGCTGCAGACAAACAAGCGACGCTCTCCTCCGCTGGCGTGACATGCAGAAGATACCGGGGCCGCATTGGCAACAATGCTAAACACGCGGACGCAAAAGGCTACGAACTCTAGGCCTCTTCAAACCACGCCAATAACTCCTCCATCCTCGCCCGATAGACCGAGTTGCGCACATAATACGCCATCCGCTCGAATTTCGAGAAGTCGACCCCGCCCGTTGTGTCGGGCGCCGGACCGCGCTTCTTCTCCCGAAAACGCGCCGCCTTCGCCGGATCGCTCTTCTGGGCCGACAAAAACTTCGCCACCGCCTCGCCCTGCGACGCCCGAATCTCCCAGCCGCCGCCGTCCGACTCAATCAACCCCATCACGAACAGATTATCATACTCCGGGTGGAAGATATTGAGATACAGATTCGGCGCCTTGCCGCCCGCGCGCCACGTAAAATGATCGCGGTCGATAAACGGGAACGTCAGCTTATAGCCGGTGGCCATCACGACCACATCGTACTCCGCCGATTTACCGTCCGTAAAATGAACGGTCTTCCCCTCAAAGCGCGCGATATTCGGTCGAATGCTCACGTCGCCGTGGCCCAGGTGATACAAAAGCTGCGAGTTCACGATGGGATGCGACTCATACAACTTATGATCCGGTTCGGGGATGCCGTATTTGCGCGGGTCCGGATAAAGCGTGCGCAATAACTTCGCGTCCAACCGCTGCTTCAACCACATCGGCATTGACAATTTGCTCGAGCCCGAGCCGAAGTCCGCCGCCGGCACCCCGAGAATATATTTGGGCACGATATAATAACCGCGACGCATCGACAGATCGACCGACTCAGCCCGATGAATCGCGTCGACGGTGATATCACAACCACTATTCCCCGCTCCGATCACCAACACGCGCTTGCCATTAAAAACATCCGCGCTTCGATAATCGCAGGAGTGAAATATCTCGCCGTCGAACTCCCCCGGGAACTCCGCCCAATTCGGGTCGTTTAGATGCCCATTAGCGATGCACACCGCGTCGTAGCGATAGATTTCGCCCGTATCCAACTCCACCGTCCACCCGTCGCCATCGCGCTCAATCCGCTCCACGCTGACCTCAAAGCGGATGCGCTCATAGAGGCCAAACGCCTCGGCGAAGTCCCGAAAATAACGCTTAATGACGCGGTGGCTCGGATAATCCGCCGCCTCCTCCGGCAACGGAAAATCCGCGACCTGCGTCGACGCTTTCGACGAGATAAGATGCGCGGATTCGTACATATTCGCGTACTCCGAATCCATATCCCACACCCCGCCGACATCGCTGTGGCGCTCGAATTGGTCATAGAGCACGCCGTTCCGGGCCAGCGCACGCGCGGTCGTCAGACCCGCCGGCCCCGCCCCGATCACGCACACTCGCCCGCTTCGGTCGATGACCTCTCCGGGCTCGCCGCGCGGAATCTGCTCACCGGCAAACCCCTCCGCGTTCTTCATCTTGGCTTGATGTGCGACAGTGCTCTCTACGGGCTGATTCATCGGCGATCCTATGGGTGACCTCGAGGATATTCAATCGTTGCTTAACGGCGGCTTTGTCCGAACAGATTCTTGATGCCCCGAGTTTAACCGATCGGCCAAATTTATCAATCACATGTTCCCTGCGACGCCCCTCAGATAACCGCGCTTTGCCCAACCTGAGTTTTCTAAGTCGCGCCAATATGCGACAGTGCTGCAACGGACTGGTTCAGCGGCGACTCCACGGTCGCCTTCGAAGAGCGTTTGGGTGGCCACACGCCACACCTGCTCAGAGCCCTTGGGCCTGCCCGTCATCTCTTGGGCTATCTCTCTGTCTTACGAGCCACCTGATGATTGAATCGATTGACGCCATCTCGCTGAACTTTGACCCGGGCAGCCTCCTCGCGCTCAACCTAATTCTGGGTTTCATCATGTTCGGCATCGCGCTGTCGCTGCGCGTCTCCGACTTTCGCGAGGTCGCCAAGCGCCCCCGCGCCCCCCTGATCGGCATGCTCGCCCAATTTCTCCTGCTCCCCGCCGCAACCTGGGCACTCACTCGACTCCTGGAACTCCCCCCGAGCATCTCCCTGGGCATGATCCTCGTCTCATCGTGCCCCGGCGGCAATATCTCCAACCTCATCGCCCACCTCAGCCGCGCGAACACCGCCCTTTCGATCTCGTTAACCGCGGTCTCGACCGCAGCCGCCGTCTTTATGACCCCCCTCAACGTCTCCTTCTGGGGCTCGATGTCTCCTGACACCGCCGCGCTGCTCACCGACTTCAACCTAAACCCGCTCGACATGTTCCTAAACGTGCTCATCCTGCTCGGCCTTCCCCTTATCGCCGGGATGAGCCTGCGCGCGAAATTCCCCACCCTCGCTGACCGCGCCCTTAAACCATTTAAGATCCTATCCATCCTCCTATTCATCGCCCTGGTCACGATCGCTTTTCAGTCCAACTTCTCTGCCTTCGTCGCGGTCATCGGCATCATCTTCTTGCCAGTCGCGCTGCACAACGCCCTGGCCTGGGCGGTCGGCTATTCCGCGGCTAAAGCCGCGCGACTACCCAAAGAGGACGTGCGAGCGGTGGCCATCGAAGTCGCCATCCAAAACTCCGGTCTCGGCCTCGTGCTCACCTTCGCCTTCTTTGATGGGCTCGGAGGTATGGCCGTTATTGCCGGCTGGTGGGGCATCTGGCATGTCATCGCCGGCTTGACCATGGCGACCATCTGGAGCCGAACAGCCTCATAATTACAGCACTTCACCCATTCTAATTGCTTCTTATCTCGCTCATTTCGCTTAATTAAATTATGACTACGCAACGAACACTCCTGATCACCGGCGCCGCCGGTTTCGTCGGCTCATACCTCCTGCGAAAGCTCGTCGAAGATGAGCCACACGGCATCGACCGCATCATCGCCACCGACATCCGCGATATCGACGCCGACCTCGCCGAAAGCGACCGGGTCGACGCGCGATACCTCGATATTTGTGATGAAAAAGCGGTGGTCAAACTCTTCGAAGAGGTTCGCCCTGACGTCGCGGTCCACCTCGCCGCCATCGTCACACCGCCCCCCGGCGACCACCGCGAGATGCAATTCAACGTCGACGTGCGCGGCACCCGCCACGTCATCGCCGGCTGCCTCGCCGCCGGCACCGAACAATTTATCTACACCTCCAGCGGCGCGGCCTACGGCTACCACCCGCGCAACCGCGAACTCCTCGTCGAAGAGGACCCCGTCCAGGGCAACGAAGCCTTCGCCTACGCACACCACAAGCGTATCGTCGAAGAAGAACTCGCCGTGGTCCGCGAGGAACACCCTGAACTCCAGCAATTGATCTTCCGCGTATCGACGGTCCTCGGCCCAAGCACCGATAACCAGATCACCAGCCTCTTCGAGCGGTCCATCGTCACCGGCCTTCGCGGCGTCGACTCACGCTTTTGCATCATCTCCGACGAAGATGTCGTCGGCGCCCTGCTCCACGGCGTAAAAACCCAGCAATCTGGCATCTTTAACCTCACCGGCGACGGCGTGCTCACCCTCGAAGAGATCGCCGCGCGCATGGGCGGAAAATACGTCGCCTTGCCCGAATTCGCGATCCGCGGCGCCCTCACCGGCCTCTCCGCCGCCGGCGTCGGCCCCTACGGCCCCGAACAGATCCTCTTCCTCAAATACCGCCCGGTCTTCGATAACACCCGCCTCAAAGAAGACTTCGGCTTCACTCCCCAATTCACCAGCGAACAAGCCTTCGAGCGCTATCGCCAGGGCAAACTCGCGCGCGACGCCTCACGCGTCGTGATGATCACCGGCGCCGGCGGCGGCCTGGGCTTCGCGCTGGCCAAGGCCCACGCAACCCGCGGCCACCGACTCGTCCTCGTAGACCGCGACGCCGACGCCCTCGAGCGCACCTATATGATGGCCCGCGCCCAGGGCGCCCAAGCCGTGCGTGTTGTCTGCGATGTTCGTAACCAGGCGCAGTGTGACCGCGCGGTCGAAACCGCCCAAAAGACCTTCGGAAGCCTCGACACACTCTATAATAACGCCGCAATCCCGCTGCGCGGCATGTTCAAAGATATCGACGCCGACCAGGTCGCCCAGGTCATCGACGTCAACCTGCTCGGCGCCGTGCGCATGACCGAGGCAGCGCTGCCTCTTATCCGCCAACACCGTGGACGCATCGCCGCCATCTCGAGCGTCGCAGGCTTCGCCCCGCTCACCGGTCGCACCGCCTACGCCGCCAGCAAACACGCGCTCCATGGTTTCTTCGACTCCCTGCGCACCGAGGTCGACGGCGACGGCGTCTCGGTCACCCTCGCCTGCCCAAGCTATATCAAAACCGCCATGCGCCGAGACGCCGCCGACGGCGCCGCAGAGATCGACGTCAACGTCGCCGCTCACTCCATCGTCGACGCCGTCGAATCACGCCAACGCCAGGTCATGGTTGGGCGCACCGCTCAACTGGCCTGGTGGGCAAATCGCCTGGCCCCCTCGGTCTTCGAAAAGCTCATGCGCCGCAGCGTCAAAGACGAATTCCCAACTTGAGCCCTCTGCATATAATACGCAGCGCTCAGCACGACTCTTCAAACACGATAACCCTGCACTCCAATAAAAGGTTCGCTTATGTCTAACGCACGACGACTCGGAAAAACCGGCCTCAAAGTCTCCCGCATCTGCCTCGGCACCATGATGTTCGGCGGGCGCACCGACCTCAAAGAATCCCGACGCATCGCAGACGCATGCCTTGAGCGCGGCGCCTACTTCTGGGACACCGCCGATATGTATAGCCTCGGCGCCTCCGAAGAGGTCGTCGGTAAATTAATGGAAGGCCGCCGCCACGAAGTCGTGCTCGCCACAAAAGCCTGGGCCACCATGAGCGATCTTCCCAACGACCGCGGCCTCAGCGCGCGCCATCTCATCGCCGCCTGCGAGGCATCGCTGCGCCGGCTGGGCACCGATTATCTCGACATCTTTTATATGCACTTCACCGACCCCAACACCCGCACCGAGGAGAGCCTGCGCGCCATGGAGGACCTCGTTCGCAGCGGCAAAGTCCGCTATGTCGGCGTGTCCAACCACCAGGCCTGGCAGGTCGCCGACCGCATCGCGGTCGCCCGCCAGCACGGCTGGCAACCCCTCGACGTCGTCCAACCCCTCTATAATATCCTCAACCGCGACATCGAACGCGAACTCATCCCCATGGCCCAACACTACGGCCTGGGCGTCGTCACCTACTCGTCGCTGGCCCGCGGCGTCCTCACCGGAAAATACAAATGGGACCAGGCCCCGCCCGAAGGCTCGCGCCTGTCCACCGGCGACAAACGCATGAAGCAGGCCGAATGGCGCGAGGAAAGCCTTCGCGTCGTCGAAGCCCTTCGCCCCCTGGCCGAATCGCGCAATATCCCCATGAGCCAATTGGCCACCGCCTGGGCTCTCAATAACGACTATATCGACTCCGTCATCATCGGCCCCCGCACCCTAGAGCAGGCCGAAGACGCGCTCGCGTGCCTGGACGTCGACTTTGACGATGAGCTGGAAGAGGCCATCGACGCGCTAGTCCCGCGCGGCACCCACGCCGGACGCGAAATCCCCGACCAGGAGGTATTTCCGGTGATGGGCCGGCGCACAAAAGGAGCGTGAGCTAACGCTAAGACGCACTGGGTGCGCGACGTCGCCACCCAGAAGCGCCCCCACAAGCAACAGTATTTCTTACCCTCCGGGGAAGATGTCGCAAAGCGACAGAAGGGGGGCTGCGCACCAGCAATCTAGCTAGACCCCGGCCGGCTCGCCCAGCCGGTGAATCAGACTGACCGCCAAGCCCCCCACCACCACAGACCCCGGCCGGCTCGCCCGGCCGGTGAATCAAACTGACCGCCAGCCCCCCCCACCACATCACCATCAACGACTCTCAGCCCGGCTAATCGCCGACTCAACCGCCTGTATATCCGCACTCACCGCCAGCATATCCGCAACATTAATGCCCTCCTCGATATCCGCAGCTTCGGGCAAACCCGCGCGTCGCCGACTCGTCGGCCGCAACCGATCCGCGTGGGCATTCATCTCGGCCAACCGATACAGGTTCTCCAAAATCCCCGCCACCGGCGCGTAGTGACGACTCCAGGCCTCGTTCGCCCGATTATGCGCCGCCTGCGCATCCTCGGTCTCCCGCACTTCAACCCGAACCGCATCTACCGCAGCTTCCAATTGGTCCAAATCTCGACCCAACTCCGCCGACATCGCGCCCAGATTCGGTCGCTCCAGCCCAAACAGCGTCTCATACGAACTCAGCCCCTCTTCGAGCTGTGCCTGGATATTGCGCCCGTGGGTAATCAGCGCATCACACCCCTCCGGCGTACGTCCACCCAACCCCATCGCCGGAATCGCCTCGCCGCCAAAACTCCCCTCCAGCAGGCTCCGGATCGAGAACACACGCTGGCGCACTCGCGCGATCTGCTGGTCACGCAACACTCGCTTCTTCTCCGCCTGCGCTTTCTCCTTCGCAACCAATTGATCAAGCCGATTAAGCTCCGCATAATCCCGCTGAAGCACCCGAATCACCGCCCCAATGACCGCACTCATCGTGAGCGGGTCCGGCGGATTCCCCTCAAAAAGCACCGCATTTAGCGCTCCGGCCAATTGTCCTCCCTGCGTGTCGACCGAGCTGGCCAGCGTATGGGTGATCATACGCCTATTCGCCGTTGTTTTCGAAATTGCTGCCATGACAGATGCCTCCGTGCATTGTCCTCCCAAGCACCAGCGTCGACCATTCGACTCTCTGCCCGGACAGCTTCAGACCCTTGAATTGTATCGTGCCGCCCCGAGCTTAAGCACCGACACTGGCCGTTCAAACTTAATTTCTAGCGATTGAGCTAACGCACCCTAAAATCACTGAAATACCCCAACTGACCCCGTATAGGACCTGTTTCCTACCTAAAACAATCCACACGACCGCGTCGGGGAGCCTCAAAAAAACTAAACCTTCCTTGCCACCGCGGTCGACGACGTCGGCGCAACTAAAACACACACACCCACGCCGTCGTTTAGGTTCTATCAATTTGAAATAGCCCCCTGACGGAGTCCCCACGCTTGCATGACCAGCACGGAAGCTACCCGACCAGTACGGCCGCTCTATTTCACCCGCAAAGGACTCGCCCGACCACGTCGGTCACTCTACTTTAACCCCCGGAGCCCCGCCCGACGGCGCCGACCCACGCACTACCGCGTCCAACCCGCGAATCGAATCCCCCACGCCCCAAAACCTCAAGCCTCACTCCCCTCCCACCTCATCCTCCGACACACTCTCCGACAACTGATAAAGCGGCTCCTTGGGCGGATAAAACCACTCCCACGGGCGCCGCAAAAAACGACGCACGAGAATGCCCACCAACACCCGGGTCTGCCCGAAGGTCACGCTGCGTGAGGCAAGCCCGGCGACCATGGTGAGGACGAAGGCGACGAGGAAGTTGAACAGCCCGATGGCGAAGACGCTAATCAGGGCCACCAGGCCCACGGTCGTCAGCGCGATCTGGGGCATGGTGAAGGTCGCCAGGCCCACCTCCGCCGAAGAGAACGCGATATGGCGAATATCAAAGGGCAGACCCAAAATAACCCCGATGGGCCCGGCGCACCCGAGCATCACCCCCAGGGCGACGTTGCCAGTCAGCATGCCCGTATTTTTGGAGACGAAGACCGCCAGTTTCTTCTGTCCTCGCCCCAACCAGCGCAACCCCGGATGTTCAGCGATGCGCCTCTCCAGATTGGTGTAGAGCACCCGATTCTCGACAGCCCCGCCGATGACACCGGCGGTAAACAGGGCCACGCCGGCGATGCCCGCGTAGAAAAGGGCGCCGGATTCGAAGGGGTGGATCTTCCCGAGCAGGTACCGCGCCCCGTCCGCATCGGCCAGCGGCGCCGAGCCCCAGGTCGCGAACACAAACCCAATCAGCGCAGCCACCGGCAGGGCTGCGAAGACATTGCCAATAAAGGAGATAAACTGGCTGCGCCAGACCAAGATAATGACGTCCGCGACGCCCTCGATGGCTCCTTCCGAAGACGTGGCTTCGTCCATCTTGCTCGCGATCGCCGACGCCGTGACCGCCGGCTGTTTAGTCGCAAGGATCGACCCGGTCAGGTAGATCAACACGAAACACACCGAGTAATTCAGGCTATAAATCAGCGCCTGGGCGGCCAGCGAGAAGGGGAATTGAGAGAGGTAGAATTTAAACAGCCCGAAGGGCGCCACGATCGCCCCGCCCTGAAGGGCCGCGCGCAAAAACTTCCAATACCCTTTCCGGGTATCCGAGATATACTTTTGCCCCTTCTTTGCGCTCTGCTCCGTGATCTGAAACGCCAGCAAATCAGCGCTCTCTTTCACCAGACGACTCACGCTATGCGCGTTCTGCTCGGCTTCCAGCAGGTCGATAAATAGCCGCACCGAGCATGCGATAAGGTCCTGGGAGCTATCGGGATGAATCAGATGAGCCAGCCGCTCCAGGCGGTCCAATTGCTGCAAGAGGCGCCGCGACACCGACGTCAGCCGCAGGCTGGTTCCGTAGGTCGACCTCTTCTCGCGCAGCGACACGATGAGGTCGCGACACTCGTTGACCGTCTCAATCAGCAGGTCAAACGCGTCGTTACCCGACTCATCACTATGGTGGCGCTCCAAAAACTCATGGGCGTGAATGGCGAGGTTGAGAAACGGAGAATCGTAGCTATCGACATCTTCCAACTTCGCGTTGAGCTCCTCGTCAATCCCGAGCGCCCCGATGCGCAGAGCCAACCCCTGAATAGCCCCGGCCAGGTCGCGGTCGGGGTGCTCCCAAGAGCTTTGTTGCTCGGTGAGGGCGAAGAGTTCGGCCCACGCCTCGGGCGAAGCCGCCCCAACCCAGCGCCAGTCATCCTTTTTCGGAAACAGCTCCGCGATAACATGGCGGATATCGTCCTCGGGCACTTGGCGCGGCAGCAGGTGGCCGAGCACCCGGTCATGAACTTCACGAAAGAACCCCGCCTGAGACAAGATCCCGCTCTCGGCAAACGCATGCACCAGACGCGACTCCGAGAGAGTCTCGCGAATCGCGCTATCGAACGATGCGCGCAAATCACGGTTCGCCAGCAATATATCGACCAGCTTATGCAGCCGCTCGTCGATCTCCTGGGGGGTCGCCCCCTTGGGTGGGCGCACCACATCAACGAGACGTCGTATCGCCTGGGTTCCCGATGACTCCTGAAAGATCTCTTCTAGCTTAATTCGCATCGATATCGCTTACTTATAGGGCATCTCTGACAGCCAATAACTCGCCCCCGATAAATGACGAATGCCGCGATTTTGCAAGCGGGTTTTCCCGCCAGCAGCCTCAGGCGTCGTTTGGGGCTCATTAACGACGCAGGAATCTGCCCCCATAGACTTTTGCGCCCCACGGGGTTACTAAATCTTGCCAGCCGAATCCTGTGATAACCCAACAGACACGAGCACTTCTAACTCCCAATCCACGACGAGCGAATCAATCCCTCAGCCCCCGCGCTTGCCGAAGGTTTCTCCACACTTATCGAAGAGAGCACCGATGAAAGGCTTTATCCGAGGAACGATTCAACACAGCTTGGCATGGAGTTTCTCCGCCGTTTTTACCGTCGCGATGGTCTTCGCGATGTTGCTCACGGCCGGGAAATTCCCCGAGCAGATAACTCGCCCGATGGTCCGCTTCTGGGGACGCACAATGCTTAAAATTTCCGGAGTGAAGCTGGAATTGGAAGGTGACTGCAGCGCGTTGTCGCGACGCGCACCGCGCGTTTTCACCTTTAACCACGCGTCGACCCTGGATCTCTTTATCGTCACCGCGCTCTACACCCCCGGCGGCACCGCCGTGGTCAAACGAGAAATCCTCTATATTCCGTTCATGGGTTGGTCAGCCTATTTGGCAGGGCTGGTGCTCTTGGACCGGCGAAATCGTGAGCGCGCCATCGCCTCGCTTGAGAAGGCGGGCCAGCGGATACGCGATGAGGACCTGAGCGTCTTCATCTCCCCCGAAGGCACCCGCACCAGCTCCCGGGCGCCATCAAAATTTAAGATGGGCGCGTTTCGCATGGCCGAGGTTTCGGGCGCGGACATCGTTCCAATGGTGATCGACGGAGCCGCCGAGGTGTGGTCCCGCGACAAAATCTATTGCAAGGGCGGCACGGTGAAGGTCCGTCTGCTTGAGCCCATCCCCCACGCCGACCTGGTCCAGCGCGGCGCACGCGCAGTCGCAGAAGATCTTCGCTCCCGCTACGCCCGCGACCTTGGCGTCGAGGTCCCCGCCGCAAAGCCGCGCGACTTGGAGACCGAGGCCGCCTAAACGCGCTGCACGACTCAAGCAAACGCCATTTAATCTACCGCTCCCTCGCTGCCCTCAGGCCATCCAGCCAACTCACGCGGGTAGGGCTCCAAAAGCGTCTGGTCCGCGAAATAATGATATTCGTAGCGGGCACACCACTCGCGAATCGGCGCAAGCACCGCCTCAAACCCGATCTTTTCGGCGCGATAGTCGGCAAGCATATCGAGAAACTCTGCCTTCTCATCCGCGGGAATCTGTTGCTTAAAATGCCCGTACATATGCTGTGCGGCGTTGGCCCATGCCTCGTGAGTAGGCGCGTCGCAAAGCGCCTCGCCAAAGGTGCGCACGTAGTCTTCGTAGGCCGCTTGTACATCGCTTGAGTCAGCGTCAGCAGCAATCGCGCCCAGGGCGCGCATCTTCTGCTGGCTATAAGTCATCAACACATGCTTGTGGCGCCGCTGGAAGTCGGTCAACGCCGCGCGCGACGGCTTTTCTTTAAGCCCGCGAAGCTCCGCGAACGCGAAGACCCGGGTCAAAAAGTGGCGGCGAGTGGCGTCATCTTGGAGTTGCGCGTCCGTCACCATAGCCAGCGGGCCGTGGTGTTGAGCAACCTCCTGCGCGAAGCTCTCAGCCCCTGGCCCAGCCGACACGATAAACCCGTCGACCTCATCGAACTCAGACGCGCCCTTAACCTCCGGGGTGACCGTCACAATCTGCGCGTTTTGAGACAAGCGCGCGATAAACGAACCCACCCCTCGCGCTGCGCCGCCGCTGGCTAGCCCGACACTAAGCCCGATTCGCGGCCTACTGAATGTGATTGAGAAGAAGCTACCCGGCTGAGATTGTTCCATAATTAAGCGCTCTCATTTTCCGTATTGGTCGAGATGAAGGCCATCAGCCGGCGTCAATCGCCCGCCCTATCCATCTTCCTCTTATACTGGCTCTCGGAGCCCCAAAATCTATACTGTCTTCCTCCCAAGACACAATGGGCGCGGGACCTGCGAGGGATTCCGAATTTACTCCCAACCCGCATTCATATAGCCTCAGCCCCATTCATCATTGAAGCGACGGGCCGAAGCAACCGGCAAGATTGGTCGCCCACCCGCTCGGAAGAACCCGAAACACCCGGCCATCTCAAACGCCCCAGACAACCCCGAATATGAGTCTCTTATGCCTCGCCTCGAAAAGCTCATCCAACCCAACGGTCAACCCGTCTTTGGCGTCTTCCCCGACGGAGTCGAGAAGATCAACTACCTCGACTACGACCTGCGCACGACCATGGACCGCAAACGCGGCCCCCTGGCCAAACGCCTGGGGTTTAACCAATTTCAATTCATCAGCTTCGCCAGCGAACAGCTCATCGTGGGCCTCGCGATCGTCGACCTCAAGCTGATCAGCAACGCGTTTGTCTATTTATACGAGCCCGCCACCGGCGCTTTTGAGGAGTTCAGTTTTCTCCAGCCACTTGCCCGAAAGACCTCAATGGACCCCGCGCCCAATGGCGGCGAGAGCACCTTCCGAAAAGGAGACGCTCGCCTCACGATCCACGCCACCCCCGACCCCGGAACCCGTCGCGTCAAGGTGAACCTCGCCGGGCGCGTCCAGATCGACGCGACGATCGACGAAGCCGCTGCCTATAATCCGCTGGCGGTCTGCTCACGCGCCGGATACGACGGCTGGGTATTCACCCAAAAAAGCGCCGCACACCTCTGCGAAGGCCGCATCCAATGGGATAAAAGAGCGTTTGACTTGAATGAAATCAACGCCCTGGCCGCGGTCGATTGGACCGCAGGCTTTATGCGTCGGGAGACGTTTTGGAATTGGGGCAGCCTCTCCTGCCACCTCCCAGATGGCCGACTCCTCGGCCTAAACCTCGCCGCAGGCGTCAACGAAACGGGCGTGACTGAAAACGCCCTGTGGCTCGACGGGCACATCATCAAGGTCGACATGGTGGACTTTCAATTCGACCGATACCAAGCCGAGAAGCCCTGGAAGATGCGCTCGGCCGATGGCATCGTCGACCTCACCTTTGCGCCGCGCGGCCAGCGCAAAGAGAAGCTCAACGTGCTAATTATGCAGTCGAACTTCACCCAACATTTCGGCCAGTTTTACGGTGAGATCCATCTGCCCGATGAGACCATTTCACTCAATGGGGCCTGGGGCTTTGCCGAAGATCATTTCGCGAAGTGGTAGCGCCCCCCAAAAAACACTTAATTAGGGGTGGTCATTCGGGCGAGGCTTCGTGTAGCACTGGAATTATTCGTGTTACGCCTGAACGGCTTTGTCGTAGTAACTATTGAAGAGAACAATCAAATGAGCAAACCGACCGACCGCCCCGTCTATATCTCCTATGCAGGCCCTGCCCTCCTGGATTCCCCGCTGCTCAATAAAGGCAGCGCCTTTACGCCCGAGGAGCGCATCGACTTCAACCTCATCGGGCTGTTGCCGAGCACGGTCGAGACCATTAAGGAGCAGGTCGCGCGCGCTTATTCTCGCTACCTTCGCTGCACCAACGACCTCGACCGGCATATCTTTTTGCGCGGAATTCAGGACGACAACGAGACCGTCTTTTACCGGCTGCTCGAAGAGAACCTCGAAGAGATGATGCCCATCATCTACACCCCCACGGTCGGCGAAGCCTGCGAAAACTTCTCAAAGATCTACCGCAACTATCGCGGCATCTTCGTCTCCTACCCGGACCGCGACCGGATCGACGATATCCTGCGAAGCGTCACTAAAGATAAAGTCAAAGTCATCGTCGTCACCGACGGTGAGCGCATTCTGGGGCTGGGGGATCAGGGCATCGGCGGGATGGGTATTCCGATCGGGAAGCTCTCGCTCTACACGGCCTGCGGCGGCATCAGCCCGGCCTATACGCTGCCGATCCTTTTGGACGTCGGCACCGATAACCAGGTCGCGCTCGAAGACCCGATGTATATGGGATGGCGCCATCCGCGCATCAATGACGAGGAGTACCACGAGTTTATCGAGCTCTTCATCCAGGCGCTCAAACGCCGCTGGCCCAACGTCTTGCTGCAATTCGAGGACTTCGCCCTGGACCGGGCGATGCCGATCATCGACCGCTACCGCGACCGGATCTGCAGCTTTAATGACGACGTACAGGGCACCGCAGCGGTTTGCCTGGCGACGCTCACTGCCGCCTGCATGGCCAATGACACCAAACTCAGGGAGCAACGCATCGCCTTTGTCGGCGCAGGCGTAGCCGGCTGCGGCATCGCCGAGCAGCTCATCAGCGCCATGCAGGCCCAGGGGTTGAGCGAGGCCGACGCGCGCCAGCGCATCTATATGGTCGACAAAGACGGCCTCTTAACCGACCAATCCAAAGACTTAGACCCAACCCAACGCCGACTCGCCCACCCCTCGAGCAGCTTCGACGATTGGCCCGACACCTCCCTCTCAAGCGTCGTCGCCTTCGCCAAGCCGACGATCCTCATCGGCGTGTCCGGCCAGCGCGGCCTCTTCAGCAAAGAGCTCATCGAGACGATGCACGCAAACTGCCCACACCCGGTCATCATGCCGCTGTCCAACCCGACCGACCGCGCCGAAGCGACCCCCGCCGACATCCTCGAATGGACCGACGGCCAGGCCCTGGTCGCCACCGGAAGCCCCTTCGGACCCGTCACGCGCGACGGCAAAGAAATTCGCATCGCTCAATGCAATAACGCCTATATCTTCCCGGGCATCGGGCTGGGCGTCGTCGCCTCCCAGGCCACCCGCGTCACCGACAATATGCTCATGGCCGCCGCCGTCGCCCTCGCCGAATATTCACCGATCGTACGCACCGGCGAAAGGTTGCTGCTCCCGCCGATCACCGAGATTCAGGCGCTCAGCAAGGCCATCGCATTCGCCGTGGGCCGCCAGGCACAGGTCGACCACGTCGCCCTTCGCTCCAGCGAGAAGAAGCTCAAAGAGTCCATCGAGCGCAATTTCTGGCGGCCGCGCTACCGCAACTACCGGCGCAGCGCGGTTTGAGGTTGGAGAGACGCCCCTTTATTTGCTACTTAAGTGGTGTCTCCTAAGAGGTTCGACGGTTGGGAAAAACCTCAAAGGCATTCACACAATATCAACTCTAGACCTGGCAAGGCGATTCAATGACGACTCCGGCGCGAACAAAGAGCATTCTCGACAATATTGGCAACACTCCGCTCGTGGAACTCACGAGCATCAGTCAGGATTTGCCGGTCCCCATCTATGCCAAATGTGAGCATATGAACCCCGGCGGGTCGATCAAAGACCGCACGGCTATCTCCATCATCGACGACGCCGAAGCGCGAGGCGTCATCAAGCCCGGCGACACCCTCGTCGAAGGCACCGCCGGCAACACCGGCATGGGACTCGCCCTGGTCGCCGCCGCCCGCGGCTACCGCTTCGTTTGTGTCATGCCCGAGACCATGTCTGCAGATAAGCGACAGGCACTCGCCACGCTCGGCGCCGAGATCGTCTTGAGCAAACCCGGCCCCCTCTCAAGCCCCAACAACTTCCGAAACGTCGCCCAACGCCTGGCCGATGAGAACGGCTGGTTCCTAACCGCTCAATTCCAAAACCAGGCCAACCCCCGCGTTCACGAGCTCACCACCGGCCCCGAGATCCTCACCCAGATGGACAATAACCTGGCCGCGTTTGTCTGCGCCGCCGGCACCGGCGGCACCATCACCGGCGTCGCCCGAAGCCTCAAAGCCAAACTCCCGGACGTCAAAGTCATCCTCGCCGACCCCGTTGGCTCCGGGCTGGCCGGGTGGGTGCGCGACGGCGCCCCGACCCCCAACGGCCCCTACTCCGCCGAGGGCATCGGCTCCTCCACGGTCCCCGACACCCTCGACATCAGCATCATCGACGACGCCCTGCAAATCCCCGACGAAGAAGCCATCGCCGTCACCAAACGCCTGGTCCGCGAAGAAGGACTCGTCGTCGGCGGCTCATCCGGCGTCAACGTCGCCGCGGCCATCCGCCTGGCCAAAAGCGGCGACTTCGACGGCCCCATCGTCACGGTGCTCCCGGATTCACTCGACCGCTATTATAGCGCGGAGTGGCTGAAGAGTTGGTGAGAAGTGGGGGGAATGGCGGCTGGTGTTGAAACAGGAATTCTTCGTTAAGTGATCGCATCACGAACAACGTGCTTTTGACGATTTCTCACCCGCTGGGCATGATACAGGCGTACCTCGGCCCCTATCCCCCAGCGAGAGTATCTCATGAAAACCCCGCCACGCATCCCCGACTTCGATCTTCTGTGGACCAACGCCGACGCCCAAACCGCCACCGAGTGGTTTCGCCTGCTCGACGGCTTCGGCGGCGGATTCTTCCGCCTGCCCGGCACCCACGACGAAGGCCCCGCGCAGGCGGTGCTGCTGCTCTATATCATCGCGTGGAGCACGCGCCAGAAGACCAACGTGCTGTCCTTCGACCTGCATAAAGAGCGCATCACCGAACTCCTGGAGCGCTGGGCCGCCCCGCTGGGCGGCTCGGCGACGGCCCAATACCCCTTCTGGCGATTGCAGCGCCATCGGTTTTGGCGCGTGATGAGTTGGGGCCAATATTGCGAGGACGTCCCGGCGGCACCCGCCTCCCCCACCCAGCACAGCCCCGACACCACCGTGGGCGTCCTCGACCCGGCCGCCTGGGTCGCCATCACCGGCGACCCCCATCTTCGCCAGAATATTGTGACATTCTTGCTCAACCAATATTGCTCACACGCCTTCGAGGAGGCGCTGGCCGACTTCGGATTGGAGCCCCAAACGCCCGCATTTCGACCCGCCCCTTCGACCCCAAACTCCGCCTCCAACCCAGACGACACGCCCGCTGACCAACACCTCTTGACGAAGTTTAAGCGCCACGAATCCTACACCGCCGACGCCCTGCAAGCGCACCTCGCGGTCGGCATCCAACCGGACGCCGCCTCGGCGCATATACTCAGCCCCGAGACCAGCGCGCTCTTTATCGCCGACACCGCCTGGCACCTGGAGGACGCCCGCGAATCCGACGCCACACAAGACGCCGACATGCGGCTCCACTGGTCACTCTCGAGCCGGCAATACGACGGCTGGGAGGTCCTCGACACCCTGATGGACGCCGAGCAGATCCTCGTATTTACCCAGGAAGAAGAGGCCCGAGAAGCAGATGCGCTCTCGTATCGCTACCAGGGAGTGTACACGCCGGTATCGGTCGAGGCGCGGCGCTGGTCGCCCGTTCGCCAGATGCATGATGTGGTGTTGGAGTGGGCGGGGCGGTGAGGGGGGCGCGATCGCTCCTTATTAAGCCTCGATCCAAAAAAGTTGATGAGAACGTGATCTCGCTCAGGATTCAAACAATTTGCGCAGTGGCGTCCGAGAGTTCTTAAACGGTTGATTTGGGTCGCCGAAGAAGTCAACGGCTGGCTTCAAATAGACCCGCGAATTTGCAAGCTCAACTTTGAGCAGCGGAACGCCCACACGCTGTTGGAGTTGGTCGTCGTCGCGGAATCTATCGTTGGAAACGACGATGCTATTAGGGTTTCTGCGCGCGTATTTTAACAAAACCTCATCTGCGGCTTTACCGTGCGTCTCGTGGAATGAAGGGTTGGGGCATTTAACCCGCGCCAGAAATTGGTTCTTGTCTTCTTTATCAAATTTATAGCGCAGATTGGCGTCGCAGAAGACCTGAATATCAGCGTGTTCGAAGCGGCGCCCGAGGGCGTCGAGAACGTCCTGCAGATGGCTCAAGCGGACCTCCTTTGAGCCATCATAGAGGTCTCTATAAGCAAAATTACTGCCGTCAACGAGTAGGGTCCAGCCCGTTGCATCAAGGGACGGCCGCGGCGCTCGCCATCTATCATTACGACCTGAGCCATCATCGACTGGGTAGCCTTCTCTCGTTGGGTCGCGTCCTCTCCTTAAAATTCGGAGGTAGAGATACAAGAGAGCGGTTACAACGGCGAGCAGCAGGATGTAGAGAGCGATTATCTCGGGCGGTGAGATCGAGATGTCGAGTGGGTTTAATATCGCGAGCATTGGGGTTTTGGTTTGCAGGAAACAGGGGGCACAGGTCACGTTTGCCAGATAAGCGCGGATCGGATTATCATTTTCGAAGGTCATGGTCATGCCTCTTGCTTAGGACGTCGAGAATCCACAACAGATCATTTTCCATGGCCTTTTTTAATGTTTTTTTTGGGGCAGTTGGACGCCTTAAACGATCACGCATGCGGCTCAATGTGCTACTCAAATTTGGCAAATCGACCGCTACCTCTGGGAACAAGGCCCTACGTGACAGTCGATTCGTCAGGTTTTCTCGGTGGTTTTGTTACCGCTCGAACAAAGCCAATATAGCAAAACAATGCCGTGGCATCTCCTTTATTATCTCTATCAATCCGCGTCCCGATCCTCTCGCAAATACACAATAAACAAGCCCCAATCGTAGCCGAAAAAAGTCAATAACTCCTTGATGCGGTCGCGGATATCATTCGCGGAGAAGTTCATTTCAGCGAAAAGCCCGGGGCTTATTTCGACACCGAGACGCATATTTTCACCGGTGTCTGCGAAGATTCGGTTGCCGCGATTGGTAGCAAATTCGTCGGCCACCGTTACGCGCTTGAAAGCCTCTCCCTGAAGTCGAACGAGCATATGGCAGGCATGCTCGTAGACCGCGCGCCATGTGCGAAGGTCTTTGACGGCGTGGTCTTTAAAAACGAAGCCAAAGGGGCGTTTGTAGCGGAAGTCCTCATCGAGCGTGTGGCTTTCGGTGCGGTCGAGTTCGCGGATAATGCGTTCATGCTCGATATTGTCGGAGTCCGCGTCGGCGGGCGTTGCCTCGTCGTCCGCCTTGACCTGTGTGAAGTCAGCGATAAGGCGTTGGATATTCTCGGAGACTCGCGCAAATTCAGTCATCGCCTTGTTATATTCGCGTTTAAAAGCAACGCCTTCTTCAAGCTCATCGGGGTTATTATGGTCAATACCCAGCCAGATATCGTCCGACAGATCCAATAGGTCCTCACCGGTATATTCAAGACGACTCAAAATTTGACTGACACGCTCTCGTTTATTCATCTAATTACTCCTTTCGAATTTTTGCACCTACACACAGGGACTTAACGCCGCTTCCAGTTATACCCATCTTTACGCACCCGCGATTTGAATTCTCGCCGGGCTTCCCACTCCATAAACGCTTCGAATTGATCGGATTTGATGGGCAGCGGCGCAAAGACTTCACTGCGGTCGAAGCCTAAATTCACCGTCCCATCTAGACCTGTGTCAAACTAAATCACTCCGACGGATACATCATCCCCTGCAATTTCCACGCATTCCGCTCGAAGAGCACACCGGTCAAAAGCCTGGCAAGCCCTTCTTCACCGTAGGCGTCGACCACCGCTTCGATCGCGTCGCCCCAGACCATTTGCCCATGCTGGCGAAGCTTGCCGCTGCGCCACCGCTCAAAGACGAGCACCATCATAAAATCGACGCCCCCGACGCGGCCCTCATAGCCCAGCGCCCAGGCGGCCACCGCGCCGATCTGAAAGCGCCCGTCCGGGTAGTGAACGACCATCCGCGGCGCGTCGGCGACGCTGATATCGCGCGTTCGCCAGCCCAGCCCGAGTTCTTCTTTAAGCTCCGTCGCCGCCTCGACGAGCCAATCGGCGAGCTCCGCGGGATCGACCACGCTCACCTTCTCGAAACGGGCATCGATCCCGATATCGCGCGACCGATGCCAATGAGAAGCAACCGGTGCCACACCGTCGAGCAGCCAATTTTGAAACTCCCGCCGGCCCCCCACATCCACCAATTCCAGCGGCACCTCGGCAACCCGCGCCGGTGCCTCCCACACATTTGCCCCGCTGTTGTGGGTATAATCATCCTCACCAAACGGCAACTCCTCCTCCACGCCGTCATATTGCGCAACGACGAGCACGCGTCCCCCCGGCCCCTCAAAAACATCCGCGTCGATCCGGTCTATCGTGTCGGCATCCGCGACATGCCAGGTAAAGCGGTACCGATAAACCACCCGCACCCACCCCCACAGCGGCAACAACATCACCCGCGCCGAGCGATCCTGCGGAACCTTCAGCTCAAACCGCTCCCCCTCCGACCATTCATACTCCTCAGCCCACGCTTCTTCGGGTGCTTCAAGTATCTCCAACGCCACGGCTCGCCCCTATTTTAACGAGTATTGTGATTGGCCATTATATATACCGGGGCAGCGGGAAACTCTCAAATCTATATTGATCGTGATACGGGGTTATAGCTTGGGTTGATAGAATTCGCTTCATCGAGCAGGGCAGTCTCAAGCACGCTGAGGCCGGCGCTGTCAGATCCCGACCTTCCAGCGGAAGCTGTGGTCTTGGAGCGCAGGCGGGGGAAGTGCTTGTGGGATGGTATACATAGCTGTCTACCGCTCGGGAGCATCATGGTGTGGCGGATGGATACCTATCTGCAGCGGCAGCGGACCACCGTGCTGTTTACATCGTCGGAGCCGGCGTTTTCGCCTATACCTATGGGTAAATCCCCATAATCGGGACCAGGGACACCGCCAGGGTGGGTCGGATGCCCCGCCGACCCGGATTAGGGGTGGGGGGTAGGTGCCCCCCGGGTGCCGCAAACGCGGGTTAAGGGTGGGGGGTGGGTGGGTCCAGAGCCCCGCAAACAGGACTTAGGACAGAGGCTGGGTGTGTTCATGGGTCCCAAAGTCGCGACCTGGGGGTACTTGGAACTCGCCCTGGGGTCCTAAATCTGCGAGTTAGGGTAAGGGCGACAGGGTCGCAACATATGTTCCAACAGGCGCCGAGATCGTGTCACCCTGCCGGTCGCCGACGCGGTAGGCGGCCAGCAAAATATCGCTGGTTTTGCCCCACCCGATGCGTCCGTCGGCCCCGATGGCGATGGCGCCCAGGCGAAGGTTCTGGTTGTGGCACTCATCAAAAGTTCGGCGCAGCGCCCGCTCGAGGCTCATCCCGTCGGTCACGCGGACGCACAGGCGAGCGCTCAAGCATATGTCGAGGATGTCTTCGCCGATGCCGGTGGCGCTGACGGCGCAGGCCTTATCGGCGTAATTGCCCGCGGGCGTCGCCGAGTCGCTGACGCGCCCGACGCGCTCGAACCCGCGCCCGCCGGTCGAAGTGCCTGCGCATAGACGTCCGTGGGTATCCCGGGCGACCACGCCGATCGTCCCCTGTCCGCGATCATCTCCTTCGCCTGCGACCACATTGACCGCGTCTTTTGAGAAGCCGCGCTCGCGCTCGTCCAGCCACCGGCGAAACCGCCGCTCGACGAGCGGGTCGTGGGGCGGCACGCCCAACTCTCTCATCAGCTCAAGCGCCCCGGCGCCGTCGAGCACGCGGTCTCGCTCGCCCTGAAGATGCGCGGCGAGGTCGATCGGATGGGCCAGCCGCATGGCGTTGATCACCCCGCTAAAGCGCTGGCTGGCGCCGTCCATCAGCGACGCGCTCATGCGGATCTGGCCGTCAGACTGGATGGCCGAGCCGGTCCCGGCGTTGAAGAGCGGATCATCTTCGAGCATGCGGCACCCGGCGAGCACCGCTTCTTTTGCGGTTGCCCCGGCCAGGAGCATCTCATAGAGCGGGTCGAGCACCGCAAATAAGGCGTCTCGAATCCGGCCGGCGCGCGACGGATCGCCAAGGGAGCTTCCGGCTCCCCCGTGAATGATCAGGCTTGGGATGTCAGACATGGTGTATCTCGGAAGGGGTATAAATTTTAGAAATCGGCGGATAGCTATGAGTCACTGGTTTATACAGGATTCACCTTCCCCCTCATTCGCCCACAGATCAAATATCCCCCTTCAAATACCGCACAAGCGGTTCCTTATGAGCGCTTCCCTGCTCCCAGCGCTCCGGCGCCAGGGTGTAGATATTTGGGGCGCGCTCACGGCCGTCGGGGCTTAAGCCGGGGAATCGGCCGAGCAGGGCGCGGCGCGCCAACGTGATGGTCTGGTGTCGCTCGCTTCCCAAGCGCGGGTTATTTAGCAGGCGGTCGGTCTGGGCAATGGTTGGGTGCGTGACGCTCAGCGGACCGAGCATCGATTCGACGGTCTGCACGCGTTTATAAAGCTGGCGCGCCAGCCCGCTTGGGTCGTAAGCGAGGGCGCGACGAACCTGGCGTTGGCGCCGATATTCGCGTTGGCGGGGTTTTGGGTTTGTCGGCCTTCGCCCTCTCTACGCGCCCGGAAGCGCGGTTTTTTGAGGGAGGAGGGCTTGGAGGTGGGGTTGGGCTGCGGGAAGGAAGAAGAACCGGTTGACGATTCCCTCCGCAGACGGCACGATCTCGACACCAATATACAGCGCTCGTCGGCACGCCTTTATCGACACCCCTGTTGGGAAGGTCGAAGATCACACGAATCATCATGCCTTCGTGTTAGACCGGGCCGATCCCAAGCGTTGACGTCGAATCCAATTCCCGAGCGCATAAGATCAAGGACAAACCGTTGAATTATAAATGGAAACCTATGTGGATGGCCCTTTGCGTTGGCGCCCTGCTCGCCGGCGCTGGCTGCGAGGATGAAACTCACCAGGACCGCGCGGACGCGGCCATAAGCGGCGGGGCAGATGTCGACTCGAGCGCTGACGTTAGGCGAGATGACACGCATCAGACACCTTCGGATGTGACAAATGAGGTTGATGATAGCGATGACACGTCGGGTGATACCGTGGGTGACACCGCGACCGACACCTTATCTGACACCGGCGGCGCTTCGAGTCCGTGGACCGCGGCCGAGGGGTACGAAATTTCGGGTGCGGCCGCGGACCGCTCGCTCATCGAATTGACGCGCCCCGGTGGTGGTTTGGGCACCAAGCCGGGCGGCGGTCCGCCGCGTTTGTGGGACTTCGGCACCGAGGTCTATATCGACGGTCAATCGAGCAGCTATAATGCCGACCTCGAAGACGGCGCCTTTGCCATGGAGCCCGAGTTGGCTTCACCGCTCTATGGCACCTACAATTCGGCGCGCAACCCGCCCATCTTCAAGACAACGGGCGAAAATATGCGCTTCGACGCTTCGTTGGGATACTATTTCGCGCCGGGTGGAAGCCCCGACGGCGAGAAGGCCGGGGCCTATTTTATGGGGGTCCAGGCTACCGGCGGAAAGACCAGCAGTCCCGAACCGTTTAGAGACGGCCGCTACTATTATTCATATCGCCAGGTCTTTCCCGAAGGGGCCGACGACAATTCGCTTAAGACGATGCGTGGCTCCCAGCGCGACTCCCAGCATCATGGCTGGTCCGGATCCGCGGCGGGCAATATCGCTAAAAACCAGTGGAGCTATACGAACGCCGATGGCGAGCTCGTCTGGCCGCCGCCTCGCGAAAACGGGTATATGGTGCCTGTTTGGTCCTCGCTTCCTTCGGGCGACATTCGCCAGTGGCACCTCCAGGAGATGCTGATTGACCCGACGGGCGACACCAAGCCGGGAAAGATTTTTAATACCTGGTATCTGTGGTTTGCCGACACCGGACGCAACGAATGGCTCCCGGCGATGATGAAGGACCCCGATGGCAACGAAGTCGGACGCTGGACCCCCAACGAATATTGGGATGAGACGCGCGGCTTCTACCACCAGGTCGGCCCGGAGCCAGCCGGCTATGATCAGCCCGACTATTATTTCGGAGAGGTCTACGTCGACGATAGTTGGAGGCGGCTCTATCTGGCGGACGCCCCGACCTGGGAGGAGACCTCCAAGGTCGAGTTGCAGCGCCCCATCACCTGGGAGGACGAGCGCATTGAGTTCGCGCTGAACCTCGGCGCGCTCCATGATCGGAGCGAGCTATATTTGTACTGGGTCGACAACGCCAATCAGCCCACCTTCGCGGGCACGTTGGCGCTCGAAAACGCCAGCGATTAAGCCCGCCCTCGCCTCGACCGTCACTCGCCCAGCGCATATCCGCTGGAGCGCTGGTTATTGGCGTCGACCACGAACAAGTACAAATCTTGTTGAGCCGGATCAAACCCGCCCAGATTAAGCGTGACGTCCAGGCGAGTGTCGGACCATTGGTCGACCACCGAGATGGCGATGCGGGTGGCGTCCTCGATATTTTGAGCGTTGGCGATCTCGACGCGCGCCGGGGCGCCTTCGCCCACGGACACGTATAAATCGTCCATAATGCGGCGCACGTCGCCGGCCTGTCGATACCAGGCGCCAAATTTGATTCGGTCCCACACCGGCGGGATCTGGTCGAGCTCCTGGCGCATGATGGGGCCGCCATACTCCTCGCGGTGCATCGGTTTGTCGGCGCTAAAATGCTCGAACACGCCGGCGTCGATGTCGACGTAAGGGGCTTGCTGGTTCACGGCGAGGTAGACCGACATCATATTCCACTGCTGAAACGCCCAAAAATCGCCCATCCACCAATTGCTTTGGGTGGTGTTGCCGTCCATCTTAAAAGCGCCGCCACCGGTGTGCGTGGCCAGCACAATATCATTGCCGTTGCACTCTCCCTGGCTGCACGAATAGTCGTAATTGTCGCCTCGAGTCCCGTACATGACCCAGACATCCTTGGCGCTGGAGTCCGACGAAAATTCGGTGGGACTCGAGTCATTGCCAGGAAAATCTCCCAGATCGCGCTCGGCCCAACTCACGAAGAATTGGTCGAAGTGCATCAGCCCAAAGTCGCCCGACTCGTCGGGAAATCCCATCACCGCGCCCACGCCGCGCCCGCCGGCTTCCTGGGCGTCCGCGACCAGCAAGGAGAGGGCACCCGAGCGCGCCGCGTCATCGATATAGCGCCCGCTGGGACTGAGCCATTTGCCCCGAACCGGGCTGGACTCGGTGACATCTTCGCCAGCGGTGCCGGACTCGAAATTCTCAAAAAACACCGCTTCGGGCCCCTGCGCGCCAAAGCCCGCCCCGCACACCACCAACGGGGCGCCGTCTTCCAGGTCGCCGTCGACCCGTGTGATCGCAAAGCCAGGCGTGTCGCTCGGGCAATCCAGCGGGGGCGACCAGACGTCACCCGTGTCTGAGTTAGAGGCGTCGTGGTTGGATGAGTCCGCGTCCGAAGGCTCCTCGGAGCTATCGGCGTCGCTATGACCGTCCTGGGCTTGCTCGCTATCAGGCTGGGCATCACGCGCGTCCTCCGCGGCATCTTGCTGCGGCTGGATTCCCGAGTCGCTCCTGGATTCGTTTGAATCGCTTGAGCAACCAAGCGGCATGAGAAGAGCCAGCAGACACGCCAAGAATATTGGTTTGAAGGCGCGAAACGATTCGATTCGGCGATAATTACTCATAAATTCCGTGCGGTATAGGTTTAAGATTGACATTCTCCGGCCAGGCCAAGGCCGCCTCCGAGACTCCTCACGACCCCATCGCGCAGGCCGCCCCCCATCCGGATTGCAACCCACCCTCGGTCTCCCCTGGGCCAAGCCCTCAAAAAATATAACCCTCGGCCCATTTTTGAGCCCAACGGCCTCAAAAAACAAGCCCCCTGCGCGTTTCGCGAGGCCTGGGGCCATAAAAATCGGAACCGTCGGCTCAAATCGGGTGGGCAAGGCCCTCAAAAATGGGGTAGCAGGCCGAATTTTGAGGGCTCGGGCCGTCCGGGCTGAGCCCGAGGTTCCGAATTAGTCGGGCTCGGGCCTCCGGAGGTGGGCTTCAGGGGTGATTTTTGGGGTGGGTTAGACGTCAATCAAGGATATCAAAGCGCTTATTGGTATCACACGCATGCCTCAACTCATCCGCCCAATTGAGCTGTGCGCGCGGGCGGAGTCCGCGTCTCCGGCGAGTACGAGGAGTTCGTCGCGGTACCAGGGGTTGATGGCTAGGCATTGTGGGATCTCGCGTAGCGTAAACGTTGGCGGGTGATGAACGCCCTCGCGCACGTATGGATAGAGTCCCGCGATTAGGGGTGGATTCGGCATTCTGCCTCCTTTTGAATAGCCTGGGTGTCGCGGCCAACAAGGCGAAAGCGTTCGATCATGCCTCGCTGCATCTCAAGGGGTTGGTCTTCAAAAATGCTCCAAATATAGTTTATTTCGGCCTTGGGTAGTACCAGATCGAGTTCGCGGGCGTAACGGCGCATGCGCTCGAGCGTCGCCAACACGTATTTCCAGTTTTTCAGGGGCTTAATGAGCAGGACTTCGCCCGATACGAGCGATTCACGCGCGACAGGGTGGATCTCGGGATGAAGACGACCATCATCGTATTCCACGCCGACTGCGGAGAGGTCCAGATCAAATTGCGCCAGCCGCTCCGAGAGCGTTTGATATTGGGTGCTATATGCAAGTTCGACGCGCTGACCATGCCAACTCAAAATCGTTTGATAGGGTTTGTTATCCTGCAGAATAATCGCACCATTTTGCTGCAGGATATCAAGCAGCGCCTGGCGACCGGGATCGGTAGCGGCGAACAGGTCCAGGTCATTGGGCGGTCGTCCGTGCAAGACTGATTTAAACGCGCCGCCAGCCAAATATACGCGTCCCCTAAACTTTCCTGCAAAGAGGCGGTCAAACCAAACGCACGCAAAGGATAGAATGTCTTTTTCAACCAGCCTCATTTTGGCCCTCCAGAACGCAGATTCTATTCGGTGAGGTCTGCGTTTGTGTCGGCCACTTGATGACGCCCTGATTGCTCTTATAGCGCCCGTGAATTTGAGCGTCCTGCCAGATAAATACGCCGTCTAAAAATTTCGGGGCTAAGCTCTCGTCGCTGGCAAGTGCGAGACCGACAGCGGCGAGGGTCGCCAAGAAATAATCGTGGGTGACGAAGATGTGTACCCCAGGCTTTCCATCTATTTGCGCCAGCATATGCTCGGTGAGTTGGCGCGCGGCGGTTGGGCCGTGACGCATACCGATCAACTTCTCTCCACGAACCAATGACGCGATTAGCTCCCAGTATTCTCGTGTATGAAAATTCTGCCCGGCCACTTCGGCATCTTCGATAAAAACCCCCGGATCACCGAGCATTCGATCGAGCTTTATCTCGCAATTGATGCCAGCGCCGCTTCGCAGGTGTTCAGCGGTTTGGACGCAGCGGCGCACGGGACTTGTGTGCAACGTCGACAGACGGCCTTTGAGTTTTTCTCCCAACTCGCGGGCAATCTCAACGCCTTTATCGGTAAGCGGCAGGTCGTTTCCGGTTTCTCCCTCGGGGATGGGGTCGCGCACGGAATGCCGCAGAAGCAGGGCCACCGGCTGGTCGGTCGGGATAGCAGCGAGGCTCTGCACGAGCGTTGGCGGAATCACATATTCGATCATTTTATAGCTCCGATTAAAATATCGCTGACAGACGGTAAGTTGCGTGTTTCCAATAAGTGAAAACCAGCATCTGTTAAGAGTTTTGTCCATTCGCTGTGGGTGCGCTCGCGCCCGCCGGTCATCACCAGCATATTGAGGTCGAGCAGACTGCCGTCCGGTTTGTCGTCGGGGCGTATCATCTCGATGACATAGAGTTTTCCGTTGGGATGAAGCGATTGACGCGCTCGCTTTAGAATCCGAAGGGCGTCCGAATCTGGCCAGTCGTGGAGCACTCGGGCGAGCACGATGGCATCTGCTTTGCTTGGCCAGGGCTCGAAGAGATTTGCTTGGAGGGCACGCAAGCGTCCAGAGAACTCGCCTGGGCTTTCGAAGGTGCCTAGCACCTGGGGCAGTTCCAGTAGGGTGCCTTGCAGATGTGCGTGAGCCGTCAAGAGTTGTGCCAGGAGCACACCTTGCCCGCCACCGGCGTCGATGACGTGCTTATGTTCGCGCCAATTTATGGTTTCGGGCAGGTGCGCGTAATCATGGCGCGCGTAGCCGGAGATAGCGCGTTGGTAGGTCGCGACTTGCGCGCCTGAGAGCCCCTTGAAATAGGATTTCTCCGAGGTTGCCTCTGCGCGGAGCGCGTCGGGCAGGCGCTGCCACTTTTGGTAGTGATCGCGCGCCCAAACTGACGACGCATAAGCCATCGCGCTCGGGCTTTCGTGGCCAAGAAGCGCACCACACTCGGTTAAACACCAGCGCTCGGCGTCGTCTGGCCTCACCAGTTCGAGCTCCCAGAGTCCATAAAGTAATCGCATCGCACGACGCTCAGCCAATTCGGTACGTTGTGCGACCTCCGCCGTATTTGCCGGCAATGCGTCGAATACGCCCAACTCAACGCCAGCTTGGATGGTCTGGGTCTTCCAGAACCCGACCATATCATCGGAGAGCGTCTGCAATGGCGTTGGCCGGCCGGGGCGCAACTCAAGCATGCGCTCGCCGCGCTCGTCGATAACCTCCAACCCGCCATCGAAGCGTTTGGCGCGGGCCTGGCCGTTATAAAAGGGCTCAACTTCCGCGAAGCGCCTTGTGTAGAGCGCGTCGCCTGAGCGGTTAATATGGTGCCAACCTCGCTCATCTTGAGCGCGGGCAAATCCTTTGTGAAAGACATCCAAGTCCGCAAACCAACGCGCATGAATCAGCGCGCCGTCGCGGTCAATATGGGTGCTATGGCCGGCCTCGTTTTGCACGACTGCCACGCCGTCTCGGAAGTCGCCGGCGTAGTGATATTGCGCGTCGTAAACGGGCTGGCCCAGGCGATCGATATGGCTATAGAGTCCACTTTCAGACCGCACGGTGCATCGTCCCTCCTGGTAGTTTCCTGTCCAGGCGTAATGCGCCGAATAGATCTGCTCGCCGTGCTCCCCGAGATGGAACCAGCGGCCGTTGGATACCACCGAGGCGCGCCCGTCATAGAAGCCGAAGGTGCGCTGGTAGCGTTCGGCATAGACCGGTTGGCCCATCAGGTCGATATGATAGCTTCCCGAGGCGTCGCGAGCAGGAGCCAGTCCAGGAGCATGGTATTTGAGTACCTCATCAAAGCGCTTGTCGTAGAGCGGTTTGCCAGAACAAAGGTGATGTGATTGGTCGGGTGAGACGCTTGTTTTCTTCCAATCAGGTAGGTTCATGACTCCTCCGCGGGCTTTCGCATATTGCACCCCAGGCACAACTCGCGGGTGCGGTAGCTGCGAACCAGCCGGTTATAGTCATCACTATTCCAGATATCGGTGATGCTCCGACCATAAAGATTGCCGAAGCTGCCCAGGCTCTTTCGCTTCTCATCGGGGGCGCAGCAGGGGTTGAATCGGCCCATCGCGCTGATCCACGCCTCTTGGCCCAGGAACGGACATTTTCCGCCAGGCGCGATATCCGTGGTGGCCTCTTCATCGAGCAGATAGATATTCTCAAGTAGGATCGTTTGGCCGTCGGGGAGCTTGTGGGTTTGCGCCGCTTTTCGTGCGTTGAGAACCGCCTCGTTCCATCGGCGGATCGCCTCAGGAGAGCGACGCATTGACTGCTCCTCCATGCCGTCGAAATGAACCCAGAGGTGGTGGCCTTTGACTCGATTGACCCCGAGACTAGCCGCTAATTTGATGATATCGGCGAGTTCGTGGAGATTTTCTTCGATAAAGGTCAATTGGAAGGTGACTCGGCAGAAATTGCCGCCAGCCGCGGCGTGGGCGTCGCGCACGGCGATAAAGGTGCGCACGTTTTCGAGCACGCGCTCCCAATTTGAACCCACCATGATCTTCTCTTGGGTCTCCTTGGTAGCCCCGTTCCACGAAATCTTTACATCGGAGGTCACCGGCACGATTCGCTCCGCCCAGGCGCGCGCGCCCTTTTTGGGGAATGTCCCGTTAGTGGTAAGGTTGAGTTGAACGTCAAACTCCTCGCACATATCGAGGATTTGGTCGAAATGCTCGTAGAGCAGCGGCTCACCCATCGTCGACGGGATGATCTCGCGCAGCGCCGTGCCACGCGAGTCTTCGAGCACCTGACGGATGAGGTCAATCGACATAATCCGACGCGGCTTTCCAGCTTTTCGACGCTGCGTTTGCTTGTCGCTGAGTTGAGAGTGCTCCTCGCACATTATGCAGCGCATATTACAAGTGTCAGGGTTGGTATCGAAGGTGATGCGCCAGGGGCCATCGAGCTTTTCAAGATGTGCTTTGTCGCGAAGCTCAAGGACATTTTTGTAGATAGCCTCAATGTCACGCACGTGTGTGTTCATCGACGGGATATCGCCCGACTCGGAGTGCAAAAACCCGTGGGCGCCGAGCTGCTCGGCTAGCGCAGGCTCAAGCGCCAGCCGCTGCATTTGTGCTGCCAGCGACGCGGGGTCCCGATGGCGGAACAAAAGACCATTGACCTCGTGTTCGATATGCTCCGCCATCCCCCCCACATCGGCGGTGATGACGGGCACGCCGGCCTGAATCGCCTCGTGAATAACCAGCGGCGAGTTTTCGACCCAGACGGAAGGGACAACGATCGCGTCGACCTTATTGAAGACCTGCTCGACGATCTCCTCATTTCGATACTCTGATAACCATTCGATACGCTCGGCCGCGCCACCGCCAAGTGCCGCGGCTTGTGCTTTGAGTGCGGCCGTATTCTGCCCGCGTGGGCGCCCCCAAATGCGCAATTGTGCGCTCGCGTTAACCTCGCCGAAGGCTTCGATCAGGTGATTGATCCCCTTCGCTGGGATATGCGTGCCGATATATCCGAAGGTAAAGGGTTCATCCGGTACACGGACGCGTCCTTTCAGGCGCTCTAAATCGAAGCCATAGTCCAAATATTCAAGCTTTCGCTCGGAGAGACCAAACTCGTCGCGATAGCGCTTATAGAGATATTTCGAGGGCGCAATAAAGAGGTCGACATGCTCAACCATCTCGCGCATATGCGCCATGCGTCGGGCCACCCAATCGCTCCACATTTCCACATCTTGTGCGCGTTCATTGGGACTCCCCGAAAAATAGCGCGCGTAGCATCGCTCGGCACATTTCTGGTGTTCCTGGCCGTCACATGCCGCCCACAACTCGGTCGGGTCCTCGGCGAAAAACTGCATAAATTGACCGCGCGGGCACATCACCCAATAGTCATGCAGGGTATAGACGATGGGGATCTCGCGGGCGGCAGCTTCGGTTAGAAGCGAGGTCGAGAGATGGTTGAGATGCCCCACGTGAACGACGTGGGGTTGATACACATCGAGAACCTCGGCAAAGCGCTGATCAACAGCGACATGGCGGTAGCGGTCTTTGCTTCGCGGGACATTGACCAGGTATTTAAGCACCCGCGCGTCGAGTTCATCGCGCTCGGTGCGCATGGCGAAGTCCATCGCAAACGGGTCTTCTTCGCGGGTAAATACCCGCACCTCATGCTCCTCGGCGAGCGCGTGGCAGAGCATCTGACTGTAGACCTCAGAACCGGCGTTATAGCGCATCGGATAACCGTGGATAACTTTCAAAACTTTCATACGCCGCTCCTTTCCAACGGGGACTGTTTTTGCTTCTCTGGGGTGTGCTTCAACGCGCGCTCGAAGTCCTGAATAAGGCGAAATACGCCTTCTTCGAGCGTGATTTCGGCCCTCCAATCGAGCCATTTATGCGCCCTTGACGGGTCACCCCAGAACGTCGCGACGTCATAATTACGCGGCGGTGCTTCGTGGATTATTGATGCACTCTGAGCGGTGTCGACGGTTAATCTGGCGAGCTCGCCCAGGGTGGTGGGCCGACCGGTGAGCAGGTGGATTGGTGGAAGGTTTTTGGCTCCATTCTCAAGCCGATCACAGAGCGCAATAATGCCGCGAACCGTGTCATCGAGGTGCGTGAAATCAAAGGTATGGTCGCGTCCGTCCACGCGCAGCGCCTTACCTTCGACGGCCGCGCGCGCAAACGCGGGGATCACCCGGTCAACGTGGTCATCGATACGTCCATACACATTCGACAAGCGGACCACGGCAGTGCGAAGCCCGTGCTCGCGCGCATCAAGCACAGCCTGCTCCCCGGCGAGTTTCGAGCGGCCGTAAATATTGAGGGGACGTAATTCGTCATCCTCACGGACCGGACAACCGGCCGGCTCCCCGTAAACCTCTCGGCTGCTCGCAAAGACAACCCAGGGCTTCGGCTCACTTTCGGCCGCCGCTTTCAGAACATTCTTCGTTCCCTCAACATTGGTCTCCCAACATAAGTCCGGGTCATTTTGCCCCCAGACCACCCGCGATACCGCCGCCAGATGAATGACGCCGCTACAGCCCCGCATGGCGCGGCGCACCGCTGCAGCTTCACGAATATCGCCCTGCTCAATCGAATTTTCCCGACCCAATAAGTCAAAACGACATACCTCGACCCCTCGTGCCTCAAGTGCCGGGATAAGACCCGACGCTACAAGGCCCTCGGAGCCACTGATCAAAATACGCTGCATCCAAAATCCCTAATTTTTAGTTATTCGCAGTAAAAAATAATAATTCACAGATCAGCGCCGCCTGGCTTCGGCTGCAACACTGCTGCATGACAAACACATCGACACGAAAATGCCGAAGCCAGATCGGTACCGGTTTACCTGCCTTAATCAGGCGAGTTATTTGCCCCGTGACTTGTCATAAGTGGGGTGCTCGGGGTCGAGTTGCCTCGAGCGGTTATCCCGATCGTCTTGGCTCGGCGAATACGATGGCTGCGCTCCGGGCGCATCTTGGCCCCGCGAACTCCAATACGCATCGTTATTGGGGTTGAGCTGGTTCGAACGGTTGTCTCGATCGGCTTTCGAATTCGACATTTTGCTCCTCAAAGCTGAAGGGAACCGATCCGTACGAGGCCACCTCGGGCGAGGCTCCGGCGAGGAATGCCGGATATTGAGACAACGTATTGATCGGGTTGAATTGTAAATATCTAAGCTCCGAAAAACTTAGACGAGATAAATAATAATGGTGATAACGCAAAACTCAAGCGAATGATTGAAATAAACGAGCGCACGCACCAATCTGCCAATGTCGTCGACCACATTGTCCTGCGCACCGAGCAGCACGAGGAGGTCTGGGAGGTCTGGGAGGTCTGGGAGGACGGGACGGCCGCGCTCAAAGAGGTCTTCGACTTCTTCCACAATCGCCAAAGACTCCCAACAATCTCGCCCACACGGAACTCATCGCCGAAGGCAACAGCGCTTGTACTTCTTCCCCGATCCGCAGGGGCAGGGCGCATTGCGGCCAACTTCTTCACGCGGACTCTTGGTATACGAGCCGCTTTCTTGCACTCCGGGCGCGCCGAATACAGGCTGCGGCCGCCCCCGAGACTCCTCACGTATCCGATCAGCTCGCCGGACCTTTGCTCGCTGCGCATCGCTGAGGCTGCCGCCCAGTCGGCGAATCGCGTCGCTCAGCTCGAGCACGTGCTGGTTGGCGCCCAAACCGCCGGACTCATCGACCGTTTCGCCATCGAACACGCGCGACAAGGGCTCAAGAGCGCGCTCGTCTCCGTAGGTGCCCAGGTGCGACGCGCCGAGCTCGATATCCTCGTGCAATTCAGTCAGGAGACGCTCATAAACCCGGTCATCATGGACGCCCACGTTGATCAAAACCTCGAGTAGCCCGCCTCGAAAACCCTGTTCATCCTCGGGATCTTCGCCAGACGCCTCGGCCGCCTCAAGCGCTCGAAGCGTCGGCCCGAACGCGGCTTTGCCGAATATCTGCAGCGCGCTGATGAGCTCCCCGTACAACCACGTCTCCCAATGGCACTCGGACAAGAGCTCGATCATCGGCTCGATCGCCGCCTCATCGCCACGCGCGGCGAGCAGACGCGGCGCCAGGATGACGATCCAACCCTCACCGGGCGCGTCTTCCCAACTGAGCTCGCGATCCGCGAGAATCGCCAGGAGCGCCTGTGTCATCGGGGCGTCGGCCGCGACAATCTGCTCGCGAAGCTCGTCCGGCACCTCTCGCTGCCCATACCGGTTGCCCGGGTCGCTCTCAAGATGCGCAAATAGGTGCGCAACGAGGCGGTCGACCGCCTCGTTGCCTGTTCTGGGTTGCTCTGGGTGAAGTTTCATTGCCTGATGCCGGTGTAAAAATGACGTAATAGTGATGAAAATATAACGCGCTATCAATCTTGTTTGGGCGCGCATGCGGCCGACCCACGACCCCCATCGCGCAGGCCGCCCCCCATCCGGATTGCAGCCCACCCTCGGTCTCCCCAGGGCCAAGCCCTCAAAAAATATAACCCTCGGCCCATTTTTGAGCCCAACGGCCTCAAAAAACAAGCCCCCTGCGCGTTTCGCGAGGCCTGGGGCCATAAAAATCGGAACCGTCGGCTCAAATCGGGTGGGCAAGGCCCTCAAAAATGGGGTAGCAGGCCGAATTTTGAGGGCTCGGGCCGTCCGGGCTGAGCCCGAGGTTCCGAATTAGTCGGGCTCGGGCCTCCGGAGGTGGGCTTCAGGGGTGACTTTTTGGGGTGAATTGAATGTCAACGCCAAAAGCCCCCGCCGTCTCCAAAGACGGCGGGGGCTCATCGCTGACCAGACACTCCCCAAAACCTCGCCCCCACGCACATTTAGTTAAGCAGCGCTGCGTGAAGGCGAGCGGGGCCGGGAGGCTTAGGGTTGTTGCCCCCACTCGATGCATTCGGCGAGAAAGAGCGAGTAGCCGGAGCCGCCGTCGGAGTCGATGTCTTGCACCGTCACGGTCGTGCTCGGTGTCGCCAGATCGACCCGCGTAATGTTGTCGTAGGCGCTATTCCCACAAAACGTGGGCGTGAGCGTCGCTCCGGGGACGATCAGCTCATCACCAGGTTGTGCATAGTAGCGCAGCAAAAAGATCGAAGAGACCGGCGACGTGAAGTTCAGCACGAGGTCTTGGCCAACGGCTACGTGTGCACGCTGAGCGCCTGCGGGCATCTCATAGCACGGCGACGACCACGCCGTGCTGATCGGAAAGGTCCCCTGGATTGAGGTGAAGGACTGAAGCGTGTCCCCAGCAGTCGTGGTGTAGGGAAGCGCGCTCATGTCAACCGCGCGGAACTTCGTGCACTCAACCGGCTGCGGGTCGATACAACGATCGTCGGAGACCACCGCGGCCGAGGGGCATTGGCTGGTCGGGACAAACGTGGCGTTGCCAGCGGCGTCCAGGCAGCACACGTCGTCTTCGATGGGCAGGCACATCTCCGGCGAAGTCGCGTAGCCGTCCGGGCACTGGCTGCTGGGAACGGTCTGGTAGCCATCGGGGAGCTCGCAGCAGACCTCTTCATAGGCGATGCAATAATCTGCCGGGACGTCGAAACCGCTAGGGCACTGGCTACTGGGAACCGTCTGGTAGCCGTCCGGGAGCTCGCAGCAGACATCGTCTTCGATGGGCAGGCACATCTCCGGCGAGGTCGCGTAGCCATCCGGGCACTCGCTGCTGGGAACGGTCTGGTAGCCATCGGGGAGCTCGCAGCAGACCTTTTCTTCGTCGGGGACACACATCTCGGCCGGGGCGTGCTGGCCTGTCGGGCATTCACTCACCGGGACCACCTGGAAAACACCACCCTCGAGCCTACAGCAGGTCTCTTCATAAGCGGCGCACATCTCCGGCGAGGTCTCGAGACCATCCGGGCACTGACTTGCCGGAATCGTCTCGTAGCCATCGGGGCTCTCGCAGCAAACATTGGTGTCCGCCGCGATGCAACGGTCGTCGGGGAGCACCGCCTGCGGCGCGCATTCGCTGCCCGGCACGAACGAGACGCTGCCGTCGGCGTCCATGCAACAAACCTGGTCATCCGGGCTGCACATCTCCGGCGGCGCCTCGGCGCCCTCCGGACACTGACTCGCCGGGACCGTCTGCAGGACACCGTCGAGCTTGCAGCACAGCTCTTCTTCATCCGGGCTGCACATCTCCGGCGAGGCCTCGTGACCCTCCGGACACTGACTCACGGGCACGGTCTGGAAGCCGTCATCAAGCTTACAGCACAGCTCTCTCTCTTCGGGGGTGCACATCTCCGCCGGCGCCTCGGCGCCCTCCGGACACTGACTCGCCGGGACCGTCTGCAGGACACCGTCGAGCTTGCAGCACAGCTCTTCTTCATCCGGGCGGCACATCTCCGGCGAGGCCTCGTGACCCTCCGGACATTGACTGACGGGGACCGTCTGGAAGCCGTCATCAAGCTTACAACACAGCTCTCTCTCTTCGGGGGTGCACATCTCCCCGGAGACCACCTGGGCGTCTGGACACTCATTCGACGGGAGGGTCTGGAAGCCACCGTCGATCTTACAACAGACATCCACGCTGCACTCGCAGAGTTCATCTTCAACCCCCACCCCGCCAAATTTCTCACAATCGGAGGAGGTCTCTGATGAGATCGTGCCGTCCTCGAGTTCGCAGCAGATGACGCTGTCCTCGACAGGACTGGTAATACAGGCCGACAGGCTCAAGAGGGAAACGGCGGCGAGGCCGAGCAACTTTGCGTTGACGCTCGAGAAAAAGGGCTGATGAATATCTAATCTTTTCATAATCTTACCTTGGTGGCTGGGCTCCAAAAAAACGTGGCGATCCACGTCCATAATTCGCACAATTTCGACGCTAATATATTGCCAAGTGTGAACTATATTTTCTCAGAACCCGGCCCTCGTGTCACTCAACGAAGAGCGCAAACACAACCCAAATCCCCATATTTTGGCGCAAGTTTAGCGCCACTTTGGCGCAAAATTGGTGCAAGGCGCTCGTGATGCCGCGAGCACAATAGAAAGGGGTCCGGCGCAGACCAGGATCTCAACCTGCGACGTTCAAACTCGCCGGGGACTTTCGCCGCCGCTTGGTCGCGTACATCTTGCGGTCCGCCTCGCCCAAGAGATCCTCGAGCGGGCGCGTCTCCAGGGGCGACACCGCCGCGGTCGCCGCGCTGATGCTCAGGATATACTCGCGCCCGGCCGACGCGTTCTGCAGCGCCACCTGGTCTTCGATCCGCCGCAGAATCAGCGGCCCGTCCTCAATCGCTCTCACCGGCATCAGCGCGCAGAATTCGTCGCCGCCCAGGCGCGCGACGCTGTCCGACGCGCGCAGCACCTCGCGCAATACATCGGCGGCCTCACAAATAATATTGTCTCCGGCGCCGTGCCCGAAGGTATCGTTGACCTGCTTGAGGCCGTCGATATCGGCGAAGAGGAGCAAGACCTCGCGACCTTCTTGTTGCGCCGCGCGCATGCGCGCCGGCGCCAGCGACAAAAACCCCCGGCGATTCAATAGGCCGGTCAACGGGTCTCGAGTGGCCTGGCGGTGCAACATCACGTGACGCCGGGCAACGCTCATCCACACGAAAAAGAAGCCGATGGCGGTGCAGGTCACGATAAAGACCAAAAAAGACAGGCTTTGAATCAGCCCGCTTTGCATAAAATCGGGCGAGGACCCGTAACGCAGGGTCAACCCGGCGCGCAGGGCGTTGGCGATGGCGAGCACCCCGAACATCGCGCCCAAAAACCGCTCCTCGTCGCGGGTGACGCTCGTGCTTCGGACCAAAAGAAGCGCGCTGAGGCCGGCCTCGACAAAATAGGCAAGGCTCACGGTCACGATGCGCATCGGGGTGTCATAGTCCCCATAGGTAAAATAGGTCACGCCGGCGAGCACCCCGCTCAGAACGAAGAGATGCATGACGAGATGGCGGCGGCCCAAGCCCACAAATTCCGAGACGCCCCGATGCATCAGCGCAAGCCCGGACGCAAACAGCGTATTGCTCACAATGATCGTGAGGAAATCCGGCAGGATATCCCGGAGCATAAAGAGCCCACTGGCCAGCCCAAGCGCCCCAAATGCCAGCGCCATCCACCCGGTGCCGTCACGCGCCTGGCGGTTGCGATGCGCCACAAAGAGCACGATCGCCTGCAGGCTGAGCACGGCAAAAAAGCAGATCAGGAGTGTGCGAATATCCATACGTACGGCGACTTCGAGGGAATTGGATGGTTGTGGACGGGGCCACCCCGCAGTTTGCCCACACAGCGCCGAAAACGCAACGAATTGCGCCTACTTTCGACTCGCAAGACCTACGGGCGAATGCCCATCATGAAGCGACCATGCTTGTCGTGGGCGAAGACGCCATCGGCGTCGCGGCCGATCGCAAAGGTCGCGCGGTCCGCATCTTTTAAGTGGCGCCCGTTAAAATACACCCGCCGCGCATCCGTAGCATACGCGCCGTAATCCTGGGCCGGCTCAAAGCTCGCCAGATCCGCCCCCTCGACGCGCTTGAGGACCGGGCGCAAGGCATAGACCGCGCCCGCGTCATGGGCATAATAGGGGTTGTCCGGCCAGGTCGTGAGGCTCGCCGCGTCGCCGTCCCACTCCCGCAAAAGCTTCCCTTTTTCATAGACTTGCCCGTTGAGCACGAGCACCCGCGTGCCGATCGCGCGGACCTCGTCGATCGCGTCAAATGTCACCACCTCAAACGCCCAACTGCCCGCGCTGATGATCTGATCGCCCATCCTAAGATGAAAGTCGTTGATCTGCTCGATGGGCCCGCTGACCTCGACAATTCGCGCCAGGGGCAGCGTGTTGTTGCGATAGATAGAGTCGCGGTCGGCCACAAAGGTCTCGTTTAAGATACGAAACGAGTCGACGTCGACCTCAACGGCCTTATGCCTCAGATAATAATGCTCGGCGTCGCGCGCCCAATCCGTCGGGTTTTCAGCCTCGGGAAAGAGGTAGCGAAACATCTCCGGATCGGCCCCCTCAACCACGCGAAGTCGCGTGTCCCGACTGCGCGCATAGTAGATATGCGCGTCGTCCTGCCAAACCCGCCCCTGGACGCGAAAGCTGTCTCGGTCAACCTGCGGCTGGGGATATTGCCGATAATAGACCCGCGCGCGGTCCACCGCCAGGTGCTCGGAGAGCGGCCGAAAGCTCTCCCGATCCGCCCCCTCCACCACCGACTTCCCCAGACCCAGCCAATTCCCCTCGGCCGAGAAAAACACCTCATCGCCCCATCTCGAAAAATAATACCCCGACGAAATCCCCTCAGCCACCGGCTCGCCAAGCGGCGAGCAACTCGTCGAGATGAGCGAGAGCAGCGCGCAGCCTAATAGGGTTAAAATTCGTCCAAGTCGCGGCATCTGGGAGACCTTGTTTTTGGGTTGAGGCGGTGTGTGAGGCGGTCGAGGCGCGAAGTATAACTCTGATTGGGGGGTGGTGCATCTTGGAGGTGGGGGGACGGGGCATGGCAGGTGGGCGAGGTTGCGCTCCGAGTCGCCCGCCACGGAGCGCCCGCGCAAAGGCGCACGGCTCATCAGGATTTATACGTCTGAAATTAAAGCGCTTTTTCAAACCAACCCGATTGATCGTGCGCCTTCGCCCGGTGCTTTGCACTCTTAGCGCTGCTTCTTGAACTTCTTCGCTTTCTTCACCACTTTGACCTTCTGCACCGCTTTAGCCTTCTGCACCTTCTTGTTCTTGACCGTCTTCACCACTTTGACCGTTTTGACCTTCTTGTGAGGCTTGGGGCCATGGTTTTGGACTACGACCGTCTTGGCGTTGTGCTGATGGTGGCGATCGGGCTTGACCACCACAACACGTTTGGGCGCTCGTTGCTCTTTGACGATCACCGTGCGGGCGGGTTTGGGCTTATCGACGCGGATGTCGATATCGAAGTCGAAGGCGAACGCCGAGCTTGCGCTGACAGCAACCATCCCGAAGGCAAACGCCACAATCAGGCTCATCTTGACCATTGTCTTCTTCATTTGTCTCTCCTTGCATTCGACCGCGTCACGTCACGCGGTCTTCAGAAATAGTGAACGGCTTATCACCGCAACGTCAGGGCAAGTCAGGTCGGGCTGCTCCGTGTCCTGCCCTACAAATATTGATACGAGGAAAGTACTAAGAGTGTGTGAAGCTAGAAATATATGGCGCGGGAGCATGCTCAAATGATCAAAGTTTGAGCGCCCAATTTAGGCGCTGACGACCACCTCTAGCCCACCCTCCGCGCCGTTTTGCAGCTTCAAGCTCCACCCATGCAGCTCGACTACGCGCTGGGCGATCGACAGGCCAAAGCCCTGCCCGCCCGGCTGGCGCGTGCGTGACTCATCCATGCGAAACGAGCGCTCGGTGAGGCGGGCGAGGAGCTCTTCGGGGACGCCGGGGCCGTCGTCGAGGACGCGCAGCTCGAAGCCGCCGCGCCCGTCGCTCGGTCTCGCGTCTTCCAGGAGCACGCTTATATGCCCGCCTGCCGAGTTATATTGGATGGCGTTTTGGACAAAATTGCTCAGCGCTTGCTCGACCAGGGTCGAGTCGCAGCGGGACTCGAGGCGCTCTGGCGGGACGGCCCAGTTGAGCTCGATCTCCTTTTGCTCGGCCAGCGGCTCGAAGCGGGAGACGACGCGCTCGACGAGCTCGCAGAGGTCGCACGGGTGCACGGTGAGCTCCTCGCCGGTGCGGTCGAGGCGCGCGGCGGCGCCCATATTGGTGATGAGCGCGGCGATATAATGCGCCTCTTCCATCGCGGCGTCGGCGAGCGCGCGGTCGTCGCTGGCTTCGAGCTGTTTTTGGAGCTTGCTCAACCTGTGCTGGAGCACGGTCAGCGGGATCGCCAGGTCGTGGGTGGTGTTGGCGATATACTCGGTCAGCGCGCGGTCGCGCGCCTCGAGCTGGCTGACCGTCTCGCTGACCCGCTCACCGGCGGTGTTAAACGCGCGCGCGAGCTCCCCGATCTCGTCGTCGGCGTCGGTCTCCTCTTTGACCTGATAGTCCGGTCCGCCGGCCTCTTCGATCGCCTCGGTGAGCCGGCGAATCCGGCGCACGATCGGCCCGGCGGCGATCAGGGCGGTCAGGAGCAGGACCATGAAGGCGACGAAGGTCTGCAGGGCGATATCTCTGGCGAAGCGCCCCGGACCTCGGCCGACGTGATGCGGCCAGAAGACGGCCAACGCCGAACACGGCGAGTCCTCCCACTGAGTGCCCACGGCGCTCACGCCGGCGTAGGGAGATCTTCTCCAGAAAGACGCGCTTGCGGTCTCCTCGCCGGCGCGCAACGCCTCGACGACATCGCCCGGCAGCGGCGGCGCCTGCGGGTTTGCCGAGCGATAGTCGGGGCCGTAGCCGTAAATCTGGAAGCCACGCCGGTTCAGGTGGAAGCTCTCTGGATCGCGCAGGCAGCGACCGGGAGCCCTCGCCTCCAGACGCGCCGCGACGCGCTCGGCTGTGCGCTCGCGGAAGGCGCGGCGCTCGGCCGAGATCCGAAACAGCGTAAAGACCACCAGCACCGGGATGACGATGGCGACCAGGGTCACGGCGAGTTTTGGCCGAAGCTTCAACGCGACCTCTTCTTCGAATTATCGAGCTTATAGCCGATGCCCCAGACAGTCTGGACGAGCTCGCCAGCCACGCCGAGTTTTTTTCGGATGCGCGAGATATGCACGTCGAGGGTGCGATCGGTGGCCTCGCTCTCGCTGGGGAGCGCGCGCTCGACGAGCTGGCGGCGGCTCAGCGCCATGCCCGGGCGCCTGGCGAGCTCGGCGAGGATGTCGAACTCGACCGCGGTCAGCTCGACCGGCTCGCCGTCGACGGAGACGGTGCGCCCGTCGAAGTCGATCGACAGGGGGCCGAGCTCGCGGTCGGCCTCGCGGCGCATCACCGGGCGGCGAAGCCGCGCACGAACGCGCGCCAGGAGCTCTTCGGGCAAAAAGGGCTTGGTCATAAAGTCGTCGCTGCCGAGCTCGAAGCCGCGAAGCTTGTCGCGCGTCTCCCGGCGCGCGGTCAGGATAATGACCGGCACATCGGAATTCTCACGATATTTTTTGAGCACGTCGAAGCCGTGCTTACCCGGCAGCATCAAGTCCAGGACCACCAGGTCGTACCCCTCGATCGCCTCGCGGTACGCCTCGGCGCCGTCTTTGATCCAGGTCACTTCGTAGCCTTCGGCGTCAAGCGAGTCGAAGAGCTCATCGCCCAGGGCGAAGTCGTCTTCAATGAGCAGAATTTGATCAGTCATAGTGGCCTATCTTGGTTATGGACACCCATCGCGTTGCGCAGACCCCGAAAGATTAATCAGCAAATATTAAGCAAATCTTAAGCTCACTCCGCCCGCGTTCAGTGAGCCTGTTTAACATCGGAGCCCGACCTTCCATGCCTGGAAAAACAAGCCTCTTGCTCCCAGGTCAAGATGACCTGGCTCCAATTGCTGGTCTCCACCGCACGATTAATTTGCTTCACATTTCCTTAAGATCCACTGCGTATATTGGTGTTGAGGCTAAGGAACCATTCCCCCTTAAGAACGGAGCAACACACATGAAAGCATCGCGAATCCTCATGACCTGTCTCATCGCCCTCTCCCTCGGTTTCACCACCAGCGCTTACGCCGGCGGAGGCAAACACAAAGACCGCGCCAATTGGGAGCAAATGACCGAACAAGAGAAGCTCGAACACCTCCAAAAACGCCTCGACCGCAGAGTCGAGCGCCTCGCCGAAAAGCTCGAGCTTACCGACGCCCAGAAGGTAAAGGTACGCCAGATCTTTGAGCGCGCCCAGACCGAGAAGATGGACATCAAAGCGCGCCACCAGGGCGATCGGAAGGCCGCACGCGCCGAGTTCAAGAAGGCGAAGGAGGCCACACGCGCCGAGATCGAGGAGGTCTTAGACGCTGAGCAAAAGCAGAAGTTCCAGCAGATGCGCGAGCGGATGAAGGAGCGCGTCGGGAAGCGCGGTAAATCAGGCCGCTAAGTTTGGCGGGCAGGCGATAGTGGCCTACCTGCAGAACGCCGTGCTCTTCTTCATGAGTGCGAGATAATCCCGGACCCGCGCTGGTCCGGGATTTTTTACGCGCTCAGGCAGCGACAGCGAAGGTCAATCCAAAAAGCTCGTCAACCAGGCTTCAATCGCCTTTGGGTCGGCAAAATGGCCGGGTGTATCCCCGACGGCGAACTCGTATTTCGAGCACTTATGGGGCGCATTGAATCGTTTTTCTGCGATAATATCGCCGCTTCGTCGATCGTGGAGGGTTATTTGAGAATCGACCTCTCGAAAGGTCACCATCTTGCCGTCGGTGGTTTTGCACTCGATGGTGCGGTCGGTCTCGATATGCTCCTTCGCGGCTAGCAAGTCGATATCCTTGAGCCGGCGGCCCGGGCCGAAGACCTTAAATTGAATATTTGAGCGCGTAAGAAGGGCGACCGTTCCAGCATTTGCGGGCTCATCCTCGGCTTCGCCGGGAAATAGAAGCCCCGTTTTGACGCCTGAAGACAGCGCCTGAAGGGCTCCGATTCGAACCGGAAGCTCCGGGATTTGCTGGCTGATCGGTTTGGTGTTGGGCAATATGATCGTCAGCGTTGTGTCGATATCGACCGTCGCGCCAACCCCGTCGAGCGCGCTGATGGGGATCTCGCCGAGCGGGTAATCGAGCTCTACTTTGAGTTGAGCGATCCCAAAGCGGGCTGTGGATTTTTGTTCATGGACCCGAAGCCGGGTCCCGTCGGGCAGGGAAGACCCGTTGAGCGCGAGTTTAAGATGTCCATTTTCCGCGACGAGTCGCAACGAGACGGTGCTGTCGCTGTCATTTTCGATGACGAGTTTTTGACCGATTGAGCTCTGCTCGAAGCGGCTCGCCGGGGCGGGTTTGGGCGGGCGGTTTGGCTCTGATCGTTCTCCGTCCGATATTGCTATCTTCGGCGTGCTCGTCACGGAGGTTTGGTGTGGGTCGGGGATTGACGCAGGGCTCCCGCTAAAGAACACGAAACCAGCGGCACCAGCGACTAGAAGTAAGACGAGCAAGGCCGGGACCATGATGCCGTTGGGCGATGAATTTCGTTGGCCTCCAGAGTCTTCGCTCGACGGGTTGGTCTTAGCGAGCGGGGTATTGGGCTGCACCCCGCCGGCGAGCATCATTTTAAGGCGTTGGGGGTCGGCGACGCGCTCGCCCAGGCTGGGGCGCGTCATCGCGGTGAGCGCATCGACGAGCTCCCGCGAGGCGAATTGGAGTGGCTGCTGCGGCGAGGGCAGCCCGCTGGACGGGTCCGTTGGCCAGTCGCTCGGGGGTTGGCGAGTGGTGAGCTGGGCAAAGCTGACGCCAAGCCCATAAACGTCGCTGGCGGGCACGGCGTTTCCGACGAGTTGTTCGGGCGCCATATACCCGAAGGTCCCGGTCACCGACGCGTCGACCGCACGCGCTTCTCCTCTGAGCACGACACCGGTAAAATCGATGATATAGGCGTGACTGGGGCCGATGAGGATATTTCGAGGGCTCAGGTCACAGTGGATAATCGGGGGCGTAAAGGAGCTTAGATAGGCCAAAATATCGAGGCAATCCCGCAGATAATCGGCAATGCGGCTGGTCTCTAGCGGTGTACCGGACTCGATGAACTCGAGCATATTGGGGGCATCCACCCACTCCTGAACCAGATAATATTCACCGCTTTGCGGGTCTGAGAACGCGTCGATATAGCGGGGAATGAGGGGGTGCTCCAGCGATTTCAAGATCCGCGCCTCGCGCTTGAATCGCTCGACGGAACCCCATGTCGACGACTGTGCGAGCTTCAGTTGCTTGATCGCGACTCGTTCGCCCGTAGACTGACGGGTCGCCCGACTCACGACGCCGAAGCCGCCTTCTGCCGTCGGTTGCTCAACATCATAGATGTCGTTGGGTGACCTGAGTTGCATATATATTCCCTATGATTCTATCGCATTTAGATGCGGTGACGGCGATGATTCGGGGGGCGACGCGAGTCAACACTCGCCGCCTAATCAGCGCTTTTAACGGGATGGAGCCGTTGCTTCGACGATAAGATCGCAGTTCATCGAATACTGCTCACCAGAAAGCCGTCGAGTTGAAGGTGCATCCGACCAATTTTATTATGCAAACGATTTGAAGCGATTGTTGGTGGTCACAATAATAGGGGCGTCCCTCCTTCGCAACACAATTCGAGAAGTCCTTGTTTCATGGATGGCAAGCGTCGGCGTGGAGCTTTCGTTTGCTCAGCCATATGCGCAACGGGGTGCATGAACGCTTGGAGGGGCGGGGGAAAATCAGGCCATGCGAGCAGGCGCATGTGGTAGGTCTGCTTGATTAGCAGGCTCCACTCTTGGTCGGGAGGGGTCGCTATTTTTGGGGCGGCGGCGAGCGAGATTCACGCTCAGCAGTTCTCTGCAGCGACGCCACCCCTCAAGGTGTCCTCGGAGCCGTTGTCACGACTCAACAGGACCCTTGAAGGAGTCCTACTCGTCGCCATCGCGACGTAAATAGCGATCTGGGGTCCCTTCGCAGCTTTGTTGGGTCGCAATGGGGCCGTACACGCTTTGCTATAAGCGGTTTTGCGACGAAAAACAGAGTTCAACGCGGGCTAAAGGGCATCTTTCATCGAAAACACGCCTATCGAGACTCGCGAAGGCCGCCTTCGCGCCTTTTTCCATTTACGACGCCGCTCGCGCCATGCTCGGTCTGAAGCGGTTTGGACTCGGTGCGTCGCGAAAATACTGGCGCACAGACGTTTTTACTCAGCGTTCTGAGCCGTTGAGTCGCGCAACAAATCGTGGTGCCATCCAATTCGCCCCAAGCCCCCAGACAATCTCGAGAAATGTGACTATGGGCTGACTCGGGTCTTCGAACCCAAACCGAGCAATCCCGACAGCGCGCGCAACCCCGGCCGTAAAAAACACGAAGAACAGCGTCTTTAGCCCCGAGAAGACTCGGGTTTCGTCGTTCGATGACCAGAACAAAAACGCCGCCAAACCCAACTCAAGTCCGCCGTAAAACGCCGTCACCTCGACCAGCGTGTTCGGACTATGATGGGAGAATCCAACCAACCTGCCCAACAACTCCGGATAAACCAGAAACGCCAGTGCATATGCCGTCAAAATAAGCGCGCTGAGGCGAAGAAGGATGACTTCTTTGTTCTTCATAGGTCTATTCTCACGTAGTTTGGAGATAAAAACGGCCCCGTTGTCTTTATCGACGTTGCCCCCTTTATCTCTCATATATAGGTCATGGTTTCCATTCCCCGTTTATGCTTTATGGGTGATTGATACCCGAGTTCCGAATGGCCCTGGCGAGTAGATTAGGGCCCTCTAAAACACCGAGAATGCCCCGAAAGACGAAGCAGCAAACCTTACGCTCACTCCACCCGCGGATGCCCAGACCCCAAGTTAATCCACGCCACTGGGAAAAATCACTTCGCTTCACATTTCCTTAAGATCCACTGCGTATATTGATGTTGAGGCTAAGAAACCACTCCCCTTAAGAACGGAGCAAAACACATGAAAGCATCGCGAATCATCATGACCTGTCTCATCGCCCTCAGTTAAGTCCGTATGATTGTGTAAATTCTGGTCGGACTTAAAAAGGCCACCGCCCTCCGTTAGGCTTCTGATTGAGTAGAAACAAGAAGCTAAAAACGGAGAAAGACGATGGCTGAGTTTGAGGTTACAATCGATAGCAAGCTGATCCAAGACCTATTTTTGAATGACCGCGGCATTGAGAAGCTCGCCGAGGTGGTATTGAACCAGGTGCTTGAATCCGAGATGACTGAGCACCTGCAGGCAGAGCGATATGAGCACACAGACGGGCGCCAGGGCCAGCGAAATGGCCACTATACCCGCAAGATGACCAGCCGCGTGGGCACGCTGGATTTGAGAGTTCCACGGGATCGTGACGGCAGTTTTTCGACCGCGATGCCTTCAGGGGCGAAGCCAAGAGTATCATGGAGAATCGCGCCGCCGAGATCGAGAAGGTCTTAGACGCTGAGCAAAAGCAGAAGTTCCAGCAGCTACGCGAGCAGACGAAGCAGCGCGTCGGGAAGCGCGGCAAATAAGACCGCTAAGTTTGGCGAGTGGGCGGATGTGGTAGGTCTGCTCGACTACCAGGCTCTCCTCTTGACCGTGACGGGTCGGGAGGGGAGTTTTTATTTGTTGTTTCACATCACGTACGGGTGTGCACGGTGGATTTGGCTCGATCGCATCACGATCTTTTCCCTCAACGCGGCCATTGCCCATCAAGCTGTTCCCGCTATACTCCTCCCAGCAAACACAAACGCGCTTCCTACTTTATGTGGGCGCGTCATCCCGATCTTCGCCATTAATTTCAAAGATTTTTCAGGGGATTTCATGACGGAAGTTCAACGTCGCTCAAGGGTCGACCAAACGCGTTGTCCCGAGTGCAAAGAGCAGATTAACGGGCTTGCAGACGGGCTCTGCCCGGGGTGCGGATTTCCGATGCAGGAACTTATTCAATACGTCGAGCAGACAGAGGCAACCCATCGCAGCGATAGCCTGCAGCGCGAGCGAAGTGGGCGTATTGAGGGAGTGATCGCGCACCGCGACGACATCTTCGGCGGCCAGGTGGTTGTGCTCACCAATCCCCGGCAACTCGCCGTCGGGTTTATCCAGCACGAGCCAGAACTTGCCGTGGGACAGCGCGGGGCGCTGCAATTTACTGCGTCTCCGAGCGCTCTATTTTTTGCGCGAGAGCCCGACACGGCGGAGGTTGTAACACCTAACGGCCTACGAGCATTTAGCTCCGAGGTTAAGCTGCCGAAGCGAACAAACGAGCTTCCCCCGAGCATCGTTTTTTTGGGGATGCTGGGCTATTTGAACCTATTGATTGCGGGATCCGCTGGATTTATTGGTCTGGTGATTGACTATCAATCAATGGGCATCGCACTCATCATCCAAGCGGTGTTTGGCACGACTCTATTGCGCGTCATCTATCATATCGCGGAGTCTGTCTGGCAGATGCGCGAAGTGGCGCTCCGCTTGCCCAAAATGAAGATTCACTCGGTGGAGGAGCCCTCCTCGGATGTCACAGTAACTCCCAACGCGGCGGGGGATTAAGCAATGGCGCTGATTCCCTGTAAATATTGTGGACAGCGGATCTCCTCGGCGGCTCCGAAATGCCCGCATTGTGGGCGCGGCGAGGGCGCGGGTAGCGCAGATATTTCGCCCGCGGCGTCTTATGGGCCTAAACTCACGCAAAGACGTGTCATGGGAGTTGTTGCCGCGCTGATAGTGCTGATCGGGCTGGCGGCAAGCATCTACGGCACCCGTGAGCCCGATAAGTCCAAAACACAGAGCTTCGCCGAAGAGCCTGAGAAAATCCGAGAAGAGAAGCCCTACGACACACCATCCAATGCTAAGCTGGCCGCGCCCACCCCGCCCGAGGCTCAGGATGAGCCGAACGAACGAGATGAGGCGCTCCCTGACGCCAAGCTCCCCCAAAACACCGTCGTCGAAGTGCCGCGCCGCACAAACGCCTACGGCGAACCGATTCTTGACGACGCGCTGCAAAAGCCCCCGGTGGGCCTGGCCAAACGCTTGCTCGAGGGTATTTGCGACGCGCCCCCTGAAGTTTCGCCCCCGACGATTGTTGAGCCGGGGGAGGTCGTGACGTGTAGGCGTTGCCCCGCGTTTACAGCAGACGCGGGTGCGCGCGCGAATGAGTTTCGTATTGCCAAATATATTCGAGGATATTTTGGTGACCACAAAGCCGAACGCATCGTCGCCTTCTATAGAGGCTGCGAGCCTCATTCGAGCAATTTCGGCGGGCGCATCATCTACGAGGCTCGCGCCACCGGCTGGCAGCCCCGCCAAATCGACGAAGGCAGCGGCGTGGCCGACGCCTGCTTAAAAGTTCCGGTGAGCACGCATCGCGATGACCTGGTGTGCACGAGCTCGTATATGGGGTTTGGCGAGTATTCATCCTCGATTAATTACTATTCATTCGCCGGACACAAGCCTCGCCGCAGCGAGTTAATCGCCACGAGATTTAGCGCTAACTCTGAGGCGGAGGGCGGCTCTCAATTCTATGGTTGGCGCTTGCAGTCGGAGCGGGCTGGCGAGGCGAGGCTTTATGTTGGTGTTGAAGAGGTCGGGGAGAGAGGGGCGTCGCGGGTTGAGAGCTTTGAGTTGCCGGTGAGGTGAGGCAACCTCAGATTCCCCATGACCTCTCTTGCCGCCGATGCCGCCTTACGCTACTGCGGTAGGCAACCACACTAATATACTAGGGAAAAATAGATGAAACAGCTTCTCATATTACTCGCGTTGATCTTTTTTGGCCTCACCGCATGCTCGGCCGACGACGATTCGAGCAGCGAGGCGCTTAATCCGGAAGCGTCTGACGTGGCAACCGGTGCCGACGGGGACGGGGCGTCGAACGCAGATGTCGAGGGCCCAGTCAGCGACGAGCGCAGCGAATTGAATGTTCCGCATTGCCGGTTTGCGTGCGAGACGCCCGCGGATTGTGGCACCGGCAGCGCGGATTCGGATGCCGATAATTTCCTCTGTGAAGACGGTGCCTGTATCCCGCTCGGCTGCAACTCTGAGACGGAGTGCGTTCAATCCTTCACGTATGGCTACACCTGCGCCGAATACCCTGGCGGCCAGCGCCCTCCCATGTGCCAACTGCAATGTGACAACGCCGAGCGTTGTACCACCCCGGATGCGCCCGCTTTATTCGACGCCGACAATGTCGCCTGCGTCGACGGTGCCTGCCAAAATCACGGCTGTAATAACGACCAGGAGTGTGCTGAGGGAATGGGCAGAGGTTGGATTTGCGCCACGAAGCGCGGCTTTGAGGTCTCGCATTCGACGGGATGTTCGCTGCGCTGCGACACGCCGCTGGACTGCGTACGCCGTTCCAACGGCGGCACCGCCGCCGATGCCGACAAGTACACGTGCATGGAGGGTGTATGCCTGTTTACGGGCTGCAAGAGCGACTCGGAGTGTGCGAATGCCGAAAACGGCGGTCGAACCGTTTGCCACTGAGTTTGGGGCGTGATGGCCTTTGTTAGGTCGACCGACTTTAAGCGATTCAAGACTCATCCATCCGAAACGCATGAGGACGCGGCAAACATCAACAATTCAAGTTGACCGAACTACGGCCCATGCCGCAACTTAGTTCTACCAACACCTCGACTTGTCGCAACCACTGTACGGCTAAAATACAACTGCCGTTTTAGAATATTATCTGAACCTCTGGGGGGGGAGCACCATGAGCCAAAGTTCGCCGCAAAATATCCCAAATGCGGATATTGGCTCATCGGAGTTATTAAATGAATTCCCCCGCCCGAGTGACAAAGCACTGCCCTCGGGCCAGCGCGGGATACTGCGTCTCACGATATGGCTGTCGGCTCTTGGATACGCGCCCCTGCTGGTGCTCGGCTATGTGATGATTGCCACCGTTGGAACGATGGCAGCGACTCTAGCGCTCGTCGATACGGACGGGCTGTTTAGCTCGACGTTTGGGGGGGACTCGTTGCCGCCGGGATAATCGCCGGCCTGCTCATCATCGGCGGAGTCGCCATGCGTCTTCGTTTGCGGCGAGACAACTCTCGAGCGGGGATGCGTTTGTTAGTGCAGCCCTCTGTGTCGCTTCTGATCGTATTCTTTGTACCCGCAGTGGTGATGAGTTGGTTGGAATTCGCAGCTTTCGATGTACCCGATATCATGAGCACGACCGCAATCTTGGGAAGCCTCCTTTATATCTGGTTTGTGCCTCCCGTGGCTATCGGGCGGGCGTCATGGAGCCTTCTGCGTATCGTCCAGCGCTTGGGGAACTCAGAACAAAGAGCGTGCTATGCAACTAGCCGTAGCGATGCCCCTTGGGGTGCTTGTCGCGGCTTCGGCGCTAACGAGTCCATTTCTGCTTAGCACCAAAGATGGCACCCAAACGCCGCGCCACTCACTCGTCACCGCGACCCGAACACATAGCGAGTCGGACCAAGCCACCAACATTATCGAAGACACGCGACAGGGCGTGCTGGCGATAGCGGCGGCCGCAACTGCCCCAATGGCCGGCTAAAATTAATTAAAATAAATGTGTCACAAAACTGCCACTCGTACGTGGAACCTAGTGAGAGACGGAAAAGCCGTCCCCCCGCGCCGAGCGCGCGTTACTTTTCGAAAAGGAAAAATAATGACTGCTGACATGATTTCGTACACCATCGCTCCTGAATTTGATGCTCTTAAAGAGCTTGCGCTCAACGGCTTCGCCCTCATCCGCCAGGCCGGTCTCGGCTCCGGTGAACAACTCGCCAGCGAACTCGGCCCGGTCCTTCAAATCACCGATGTGACCGTCAATGAAAAATCCGAGCAAATGGTCACCGGCAGCCAGGAACTCGGACTGCACACCGACCACGGCGGCGTCGATTATATTGTGTGGGAGTGTGTCGCCCAATGCGACGACGGTGGCGTCAGCCGCCTGGTCGATACGCACGCCGTTCTCGAAATGCTGAGCGAGCGCGAAAAACAAACCCTGCAGGGCGTTTATCTGACCGAGCATCAAGTCTTTAAGGGCGACCCCCATCGTCGCCCGCTCCTACGCCAAAAGGACGACTCCTACCAAGTATATTATTCGTTCTGGCTTCTCGAAAACGAACTCAACGCGCGTCAGACGGCAGCCGCTGAGGCTTTTCGCCGCGGCGTCGAAGAGGCCGAAGAAGTGCAGATTCGCCTGGAACCCGGCGATCTGCTCGTCATCGATAACCGCCGGATTTTACACGGCCGAACGGCTATCAAAGGCAACAAAAATCGTTTGCTCAAGCGCTATTGGGTCGGCGAACAGGAGGTGGCGGACCCGAAGCTGCGAAGCGTGAAGGGATATGTGTTGCCCGAGAAAATCTGCGAGGCTCGCGTCGCGGAATTGATGGACAAAGGAGTTGAGCCGGCGGTGGCCGCGATCGATATGTCGATGGTCAAAATGAAATTGCAGGACGCCGATGAGGGGGCAGGCTGGACGCCGGCCGAATGTGAAGAGGCCGAACTCGAGTATAAGCGCTACCTCACGCTGAATATGCGCTACGAGGACCGCGCCATCGTTCCGACCAAACAGATCGACACCATGTGGCATTTCCACATCCTCGACACCCGCGCCTACCACAAAGACTGCGACGAGGTATTCGGCGAGTATTTCCATCACTTCCCGTATTTCGGGATGCGCGGCGACGACGATGCGCAAGACCTGGAGGACTCGTTTTACGAGACCGCCGAGTTGTACGAGAAGGACTTCGGCGAGGCGATGTTGCGCAACCACGCGGTCGCGACGGATTGCTGGCATGACTGCCAGGGGCGTTGCTGGCATGCGTGTAGCAGTAAATAGGATTGACGCTTGAGATTATAATACCTCCGCCGGGTACGGATATCCGGCGGGGTGTTGCAGGCTGTGGATTGGTGGAGACCAAACTTAAATGGAAAGACGCAACGTCGCAATGTGGAGAGCGCGGCTAGAGACGAGATGGCTTAGTGACGGAAGTCCGGAGCCCATAAAATCAAAGTACCGTCAGCCTTGAGGCATCAGAAGAACACGTGTGTCCCTCAGTGAATATTTACGTTCTTCGGTTTGCTCGCCGCTCTTCCAACTGACCCTTCCGAGATTAATCAATTGATCGTCATTCGTTCGAGCAACAAAGCCGTCAATTGGTATAATCTTAGAGGTGTCCAGGAGCTTTGCTGCATTCGATGCGCCATCGTAGACGATCAAGACACTTTCTCCATACGGACTAAATTCGAGTTCCGCTGATCCATCTCCAAGAGTTATGTTTCCCTCACAATTATTGAGTTCGTCGATACGGTACCTACCTGCGTCCATGTTTATCCCTTTTCAATTTTCCGAAATTTGAAACTCTGCCAGAAATCTACTGTTAACAAGATTTGGTGTCTTAATGTCCAAATAGACCGGATGAAATCTCCCCCTTCTTCATAGGCACGGCGCTGGGCAAATGATAGCAACCACCGCGAAGATATACCAGAAACCCCCAGACACACTATACCACAAGCAACGCCAACCACAACCAATAAACACCAAGCGGCGTATATACTGCTATTTCAGTGTCCGAGAATTCCAGGTCAGGCTACTTCGTGCCTCACACCCCTTCGCCCATTTCTGAGGCGGATACGCAAAGCGTGATTGGGTATGCCGTGTTCAACTCATCCTCCCAACATGCTCACAACAATTTGGGGCTCCGGCAGCGCTTCCTCGCGCTCAGGGTATTGGCGAAGCCAACTGCGGAGCTCGCCGCGGATGGCTTCGGCGGAGAGCTTGTTGCGCTGCCAGCGGCGGGCGTGTTCGTCGAAGAGTATCTTATAGCTGCCGCGCTCAATCCAAGCGATCATCCGGTTGACCTCGCCGCGCTCTTTCTCGCCGGTCAACCGCCGATGCAGCGCGACAAGTTGCTCGCGGATAAAGCTCTGGGCGGGCGTGAGCCTGGGTTGATCGCGCTTTTCCCGGAGCCGGCGCACTTCCTGGGCAAAATCCTGCTCAACCCGGTAGGTGGCATGGTTGAGCTGCGCGTTGATGGTGGCACTTTTAACCCATTCGGAGCACTGAGCCCAGTCGCGCAAAAGTCCGAGCGCCTGCTCATCGAGTAGAATGCGCGGCCGGGCGGCGTCCTGGACCGTGTAAAATCGCTTATACCAACCAGCCTGACCCATCACGACGCTGATCTGGCCTGAAGAGTCGAGCATCGCGCGTTGCCCCGGGCGCATTTCGCTCAAACGCTTATAGTCTCGAGGACGCTTTTGTTTGATATGAAATGCCTCGGTAAGGTGGTGCGATAGATGGTCGAGCGACTGGTCTTCCTCGGCGTCTCGCAGCGCCTTTCCGGTGTAGACGTCGATAAGTCGGGCATCTTCGAGCTGCTGCTCGGCTGATAGGATTTGCCCGTCCTCGCCGAAGACCTGCTGGATCTCTCGGATGCGCCTGCGAAGGACACGCTCTAAACCAAGGGCCTCTTCGATCGCGGTCTCGGGCAGAAAATTATACAGGAAAATCTCCTTATTCTGAGAGCCGATACGATCAATTCGGCCCGCTCGTTGAATCAAGCGCACCGGATTCCAGTGTAGGTCGTAATTGATGATGGTATCAGCGTCCTGCAGGTTGACGCCCTCCGAAAGGACGTCGGTCGAGATAAGCAGGTCAATTTGCTCAGCGGGCTCAACCTCGGCCTCGGTGGCGCGCGGGGCAAAACGACGCACGATATCGGCTTGGTTTCCGTCATCGGAGGTGATCAGCTCCACACGCATATCCAGGTGTCTCAATTGGTCATAAAGGTAGCGCGCGGTGTCCGTAAACTGGGTGAATACAAGCGTGCGGTGTCGGGTGGGAGGATGCGCTTCCAGGTGTGTTCGCAGCCGCTGAAACTTGGCGTCGTGGGTAAGTGGAATCCGGTCGATCTTCTCTCGAAGCCGCATTAACTTTTTCCAGTCGGCCGTTATGTCCGCAGCCAGCCGCTCCCGGTCGAAGTCGGAGGCGGGGTACGACACCTGGAAAAGCTCGATGATATCCTCGACATCCATCGCGTCCGCGCGCGCGCCAACGTGAGCGGGTTTGGCGAGCACCCGGTCCTGGGTCATAAGCCCCGAATAAAACGCGTCGTGGGTGGAGATAAGCCGTCTCAAAGTCCCCTTGAAGGCGGCCAGACTGCTCTCGCAGCGCTTCAAGAGAATCGCCTTGAATAGGCCGCGCAACGAGTTACCCACACGCATCATATTTTTATATTCTTCGGCCCCGCGCGCCTCGTCGCGAAGGTATGCGCTGAGTCCATAACGCGCGTATGTCATTGTCCTGAGCGTCTCGATAATATCGTCGTATAGGCCGTCGTAGGCGGCCTCAATGCTGTAGCGAAGCGCCATCTTTTCGCCGTCTCGGCGCTCGGGAAATACGATCGGCTGGGTGGTCGCATTCCCATCCGCGTCAACACCGGGGAGTGTGGCGTCCGGGTATTCCTGCTGGATAAACGCCCGGGTTCGGCGCACCAACACATATTGCATCAACGACGCAAGATCGGCTTCACCGCGGTCCACGCGCTGGAAAAACTCCTTAAGATCCTCACCGTCATAGGGGAGTTGGCCGTAGACGTCCGGGAAAAATTGCAGTTGGTTATAGACGTCCCAGCACGTGTTATTCTGCGGCGTTGCGCTCAACAGGATCACTTTTCTGCGCGAGGGTTCACCGTTGGGGCGCAGAAAATTCATGAGCATTTCGTAGCGCTGCGTATTCTTATTTCGAAAAGCATGGCTCTCATCGATGAGGAGCAAATCCCGGCTCTGGTAGCCGTCGAGCTTTTCGAGCTGATGGCTTGATAGGATCTCCTTCTCGATACCGTATTTCAGGGTGAGTTCGTCCCACATTCCACATAACCGCGGCGGGGCGATGATCAAGGGTCGCGCCTGCTGGATTTCAACGGTATGTTTGAGCAGCGCCAGGCCGATGAAGGTCTTCCCCAGCCCGACCACGTCCGAGATGAACACCCCACCGAAGCGGCGCAAGATGCCTTTGGCGTGGGCGTAGGCGTGTTTTTGAAACACCGCCAAATACTCGAGCATCGAGTTATTATCAACGAAGGGGTCGCCGGATTCGAGCATCTCCGAGAAGTACTCGATGAGCACCTTGTGATATGCGTCGGTCGGCGAGAGCAGTTGGCACGCCCAGGAGTCCATGACGAGCTGCGTGACCTCGGCGCTCAGGTCGCGACTGTCGGCCCACATTCGCTCGAACCAGGCCTCGACCTGCTGTGCGGCCTCGCCGAACTGAAGGGTGCGAAGTTCCATCGCCTCGCTTAGCGCCGCCGGGTGAAAACCGCCGTGGGCGGCGAGGCTTAGCGGACCTGTTTTGGTGTGAAGTAGCAGCGTGCGGGTGAAGTTGAGGCGGCGGTCAAAAAAACCAAATTGGATGCGCCCTTCCCTGAGTAACGTAGCGAGCTTGATGACCGCTTCCTGGGACGTGTTCGTCTTCTCAACGCCGTCGACGTCGCGGGTAAATACCTCCAGCAGTCGCTGCTTCCACGCCTCGGCAAGCTCCATCGACAAATCGTGCGCCAGGGTCAACCCCTGGCTCACAGCGCTGGGCGCAACGATGGCGTCACCGGGCGCAGCACATAAGATGCGTAGCGAAACCTGCGGGTATTGTTCCAGGGCCGCGGCGAGCAAGCGCACGATGTCGAGCCGCGGCGCGCCGACGGCGACGTCGATGGCCTCCAGGTCGAGGTCGGTGGCCATCGGTACAAGGTCTTCCAATATAGAAGGCGATTGATTTTTCAAAATTGTTCCTCGGTTGCCGGCTCGCCCTGCTCGGTCGGGCGGCTATTCGATCGGCTCAGATGGGTTGCGGTGTTTTTCAAAAGTGTCGCCCAAGCGTCCCGCAACGAACCAACATGCACCGTCGCGTCGTCTGAATACGCGTCTTTTATCGGCTGCGGTTTTGGCGCTTCGGAGGGCTCAGCGGGTTCTAAATGGGTCGCCTCATCAACCGGTTCGACTACTGGTGGGAAATGTACCTGCGCACTCGGTTCGGACGACAGATCGGTGGGCGTAATTTCATCAATAAAAACTGTGGAGGGCTCGGCGTGCGCCGCGTTTTCCAATGCGTGCTCTTCCCTGTCGTCAGCGACTCGCCCAAGACAAAGCGCGCTGAGAAAATCATCAAGCTGAACTTCGACGGGGGATGCGGCGACGGCGGCGAGGGTTTCAACCTGGGCGAGCCGCCAGAAGTGTTGCGGCGCGGCGGGGTCGCCGGCCGGCTCGACCCATAGCTGACCGGACTGTGCCATCGCATTGTTCGCAACGAGATGTCGCGCCTCAACCTGAGCGTCTGGAGCGGGCGGAAGATATAGCAGCACATCCTCGTAAAGCGAAAGTCCGAGTCGGGTCGCCAGCACATCGTTCACACCGATGGCCACCTGGTCACACACAACGGCCAAACGAACAGACATTAATGTGCCCCCCTCGGTGAGCACATAACCGAAGAGATTGTCCTCCTCGAGGATTTCGCGGCATAACGTTGTGGCATCTGAATCCTTACGTTTGAGGGCCTGATGGGCCGCGCGCGGGCTCGGATAGCGGCCCGCCTCAAAGAGCTGCTGCGCGAATGATGTATGCCAACACTCCAACAGATAATCGACCGCAACACTCACCCCGACGATCTGTTTACTCCTGAACCAGTTCCCACGAATAGAGAAAGGCAGCGCATCAGGCTCACTCATCAACAGGCATTCTCGACGAAACTGAGCGAGCAGTTGCTTGATGCCGCGCAGTGCGTGGGTCCGCTCCTCCCATCTATGGCGCCGATAGGCGACCCGGGTAGAAGGCGCATCCTCAGCAACACCATAAAGCGCATGGAGATGCTCACGGAGCATACGACGTGTTGATTGAAGATGGGCCTGGGGGATCACGCTCGAGTGCTTTAGCGCCGTCGCCACACGCTTCGCTGCGTGTCCGACCCTGCTATAAAGTATGTTTAGGTCGCTCACTGCCCATGGAATGTCGTCATTGCTGTCGACAATGGGGCGCCAATGCGGAGGCAATACCGGTACAGCGTGCCATATCGCCTCCCGGAACCGCACTGCCTTCGGGTCGTATTCGGCCAAGCCTTCCAACAGATATTCGATCGCGCGGACGCCTGTGTCGGCGGACTGCTCATTGAAATCCAGGTCGAGAACTCCGTCGCAGTTAGGGGCATCGCCAACCCACCAGATGAGACGCCCGGATTCGTCGCGATCCATTGTTAAACTGAGTGTCCCGCAGCTCACGGCAACCAAATCCGCGAGGTCCAACCCTAGGAATTCGGCGAGCTTTTGCTCCAATAAGGGGTTGACTATCGGCTCAGGCAACTCGATAAGCCCGAGCCCGCGTCCGGGCTCAAAGCGTTCGCCTAAACGAAGATGACCGCGCCCTTTCATGCTCCCGTCCCTGTATTTAGTGCCGATTTGCTGCTCGTTCCGAACCCACCTCTTCGGCTCTTCCAACACCCAATTCATTCCGCCTGCTTCCAAAAAAGCCCTCGGCAACGGGCGAAATAATATCGGATCGAAAAGCCCACCCTCGACCGGGTGCTGGGTTCGATAATGCAGTGTCTCCGCTGGCTTTTTTAGAATAGGGCCATCCGTTAGCCTAGATGCCCGGAGCGTAACGCTTGCCGAGTCACCCCGTATGCGAAGATCAAACCCGCAGGCCGCGAACAACTGCTCGAATCGCTGGACCACCTGGAGGTGAGATACCTTCGGATCGCGATGGGGACTCAACCCTTTGATAAACTCGCGCAGTCCTGCGCACGCCGAGAAGGCGTTGAGCTGGGCGGCGAGCGTAAGCGCCGAGAAGCGGTCTCCGCTTTGCTCACGAAGCGAGCGTCCTCGGAGATTAAAACACAACGATCTTTCCTGAGCATACACCTTCGGCAGAGTCGAAATAGCGAATTGATGCGCTTGAACGACGAATGCCTCCGCGATAAGCTCTCCCTGGCAATCAAAGACAACCGGCCGGTCAGTTTCGGCGATGCGCATGGTGTGAAATTGCGCTCGTGGGAGCGTGATGAGCATATCGACGGGTTCACCGTCCGCGAGAAACGGAGCGTCTTCCGTCCTCAAGTGCGCGACAATGGGCGCCATGGCTCCAAAATCAGTCGTAATGTGACCGCCTATGTCCAGCGCAAGATTTTGCTCCACCTGAACACTCAAGACGCCGGAGGCGGGCGCAGCTCCCTCAAACACAACACTGCGCACCACGCCCGCCACACCGGCCGGTGCCCACCAAGAGCGATCTCGCCAGATTGTAGGTAAGAGCGCCTTCGGATCATCGGCGACAATGGCGTTGAAGAGTTTCTCTTCGGGGTTGAGTGGAATCTGTGCGGTACCAGCGAATCTTCGAGCGATAAGATCGCCCGGGCGAAGTGGATTGCCGATGCGCACAAAACCCGATTTGGCGTCGAGTGCATGTTCGTCGTCGGTATGAGTGGTGATGCCTTCAACCGCAGCGGAGAGGTGACGCCGCATCTTTGAATAGAGAGTCTGACGAGGGCTTCCGGCAAATGCGCCGCATCGGAGCGCAGCTCCAGCAATATCTCCGGGGACGACAAGTGTGCGCTTGGAGGTCCAGCGATTCGCCATGCACTCATAGCGAAGCGCGTCGGCACTGCGGGCTCGGCCCACCTTTAACGCCGCGTAATGCGCTGCGGCGCAGATTCTCTCGGCGTCGGGAGCTGCAACAAATTCGCGCCGGATTGGATGTAAAACTGCGCCTGCAATAGGCAGGACTTCGTGCGAGTTAAGCTCGGCATATACTTCGCAACTCCATAAGGGTTGTTCGGGGGCATTCCAAGCGACGGCATGTGCATTAAGATGGTGTCCAAGCGACGAGTATTTGAGCCCTTCCTGGGATATCGGTTCAAAATAATCCTGCACGAAGAGATGTGGCAATAATGAGCGCGGTGCTTGTCGGGAGCACCCGACGCTCCATTCACGGACCAGGTGCTCTACATGCGTGACGACCGAACATCCGTCGTCGCGTGAGCGATTTCGAAGATGCCAGCGAAGGCGGCGCAACTCGCTGGATACACCGTAGGCAAAGGCACGAGAGATGGCCAAAAACTGCAACTTTTGCACACCGAAGTCCGCCTCGTCGATATCGAAGTCTAGCTCATCAAGTGCGAGTGAAGTTGCGTCCGCTTCCTCCTCGATTTGGGATGCAGTTTCCTTTTTGAACAGCTCCTCAACTCCAAATTCCACCAGAGTCTGGCTCAAAACGTCATTTTCCTGAGCGTCTTCCTCCTCGTCCTGATCATCACCGCCTGTTTTCTCGCCGGGTGGCCCGTCATTCCAACTGATGTCCAGACCTGCCGTTGCCTGAAATTTCCACCTGCGTCCCATCCAAACCAAGTAGCCGGCGCGGGTCATGCGGGGGAAGTCGAAGTCCAGACAAATTGGTGTCTGCGTCGTGAACCCGTCTATTTTTAGGCTCAGACGAAGATGAAGCGAGATGCGCCAGACGTCGTCGTTCTCCTCGGTCGGTGCCTGAACGCGATAGTGGTCGTAGAATAGCTTCTGGCCTGTGTCTGCCTCGACGTAAATGGGGAAAGAACGCAGCAACGCCTCATGTAGCCCGACTGCGCGGCGCTCAAGCGGGAGCCGGTCGGCCTGAAGAAAGCGGTGGACCACATTTTCCAGGTAATTTTCCCATGCCGGCATCCCCAGCGCGTCGGCCCAGACCGCCCGATTACCCCATTCAAAGGGGTCGTAAAGTGCTATTAGATCCGCCGGTGAGCCAAATAAGACCTTTTCGAAAAATGCGTAATTTACATGTGATGGCTCCGAGATATCCGGCTGAAGAAGCCCAAGCCGAAGCGCCCAGGAGGCCAGATAATCTCCACGCGGCCCCATGACGGCGCGTGGAGTGAGACTTCGATAACGATAGGTATGCCGGGCGCTACGCCGCGGGCGCACCAACACGCGAACCCGCTGATCTTCGTTGGAATGTACAAAAACCAGGCAATCCGGATAAAGGCGAAATAGCTTTAGATAGGTGTTGGGATAAAAGGAAAGACGTTCGCGCTCCAGGACACAGACTCTGATTCCGCCCGCCCCGGCGAGCGACACGATACGCCGAGTCCGCGCGCTCGGAGGGAGTCCGACCCGCCGGGCCACATCGATATCATCGGCGCCGTAGCGAAGGATGTCGACGAAGAGTTCTCGCAGTAGCGCCACCGTTTCGTCGAAAGTAGGCCGGTTGCGCAGTTTATCGGTGAGCGCGATTAGCTGTGCGAGTTGGTTGGCTGGGAAGTTGATCGCGCGCATGTTTTACCCTCCAAAAAAAGCTTCGATTACCCCTACAATCATGGCACGGCCATGGTGAACAGTCTAGTGTTAGCTCACCCACGGTAGGCTTCTATCTCTCCTTATACGATCTTTTATTGGGCCTTTATATTTTTTAAAAACAATCATTTGACTCTTCGACTTCTTATGAGGCGTTCACGCACCGAAGCCGCGCCGAGGCTTGCGCCACAATGGTGAGCTTAACGCGTCGACTCTCGGCGGGGTGGGTGTCGACCGTATTATGCTCGACGTCCTCGATGTGCCTGACATTCTAGACACACATATCAACCACCATTTTCGGCGAAGGGCCGGGGATCTGGCCATTCTGAACGCCGATTACGATCAAGAAAGCACTCGCCAATATCGCCACGCATAACACCCGCATTACGATCATCCACTCCAACGCGGCCATTGCCCGTCAACCTCTTCCCGCTATACTCCCCTCAGCAAACACAAACGCGCTTCCTAACTTTATGTGTGGGCGCGTCATCTACGAGGCTCGCGCCACCGGCTGGCAGCCCCGCCAAATCGACGAAGGCAGCGGCGTGGCCGACGCCTGCTTAAAAGTTCCAATAAACCCTCGGCGCGATGACCTTGTGTGCTCGAGCTCTTATATGGGGCATGGCGACTATTTCTTCTCGATTAATTACTATTCATTTGCCGGACACAAGCCTCGTCGCCACCGATTAATTGAGACGCTGTATAGCATCGGTGAGGAGGAGGAGGAGGGCGATCGATTCTATGGTTGGCGCTTGCAGTCGGAACGGGCCGGCGAGGCGAGGCTTTATGTCGGTGTTGAAGAGGTCGGGGAGAAAGGGGCGTCGCGGGTGGAGAGCTTTGAGTTGCCGGTGAGGTGAGGAGGCGAACCTCGACGCCAACAACACCAGATTAACCCCAGAATTCACCTTGAAACACCAACGATAAACACGATACCTTCATTAATCCTAACCCACAAAACCGAACTCAAATCCCCCCAACACAGGAATCACACGTGTCTCGACTGACAAGCCCGCATGCTCAGCAAGTCTACGCCGCCGCGGCCCAATTCATTGAGCGTGGGCTTCGCCAAGACGACTCCTTATTTACCCCGGGTCATGCCATCTGGACGGCGGAGAACGTCGAGAGTTTGCATGATTATTTCGTAAATAACCCAATTGAAGGGACCGAGCTGAAATTCACCGAAAAGCTGGAACGTCAGCTATCAGGTGCGCCGGATCAGACCATTCAGCTCATGGCGGAGTTCTTATTTGTCCATCTCTTGATCGCCACGAAAGAGTGTATCGGCGGGAAGTCCAAGCGCAGCATGATTCAAGGGGTGCTCAGTGGCATGGAAGCGCCAATAAAGATCCCGGCAGATCTTAGGCAAGCCCTCGATAACGGGGTAGCCAATCCGGGCATGGCGTTTCTGATCCATCGCCCGTTCATGATCTATTATGTCCTGGACTTTGTGCGTGCGTGGAAGAAGCGGGACTCCACTCAGAAAGACCGGCTTCTTGAGGATGGGTGGGCCTTTCGGGAGTTTCTCTTCAAAATTGATCGTTCGAAAGCGCGCACCCAGCGACACGCGCTCCTTCATCTTGTTCACCCCGAGCGATTTGAGGCGATCACCTCGGTGAAAATGAAGCGCGATATTGCGCGCGGGTTGTCCCCCTATATCGATGACCCGAGCGCAAATATTGACCGCCAGCTTGGCCAAATTCGTCATAACCTGAGTCAGGAGCGGGGAGAGGGGTTTGAAGCTTTCTGGGATCCCGAAATCCTCCGATTATGGAAGCCCGAAGCCAACCCCTGGCATGAAGTTCTAAAGTGGGCCAAACGCTTCTATGAAAGCGGTCACTTCGAGGCGAGGGAGCGCGACTATAAACTCAAGATCGCGCAGCATATTCAAGCGGCCATCACCGCTGTTCGGGACGAGCGCCCGGGTTGGAGCAAGACGCTCAGACGCGCCTTTGGCTCGCCAAATAACCTGACGTCGTGGCGCGCGCACGACGCCTTTCTAAACTGGTGTGACACAAACCCAGACACAGCTCGCCTGGCGCTTCTTCAACTGTGGGATGAGGAAGAAAACCTTAGAGAACGGTTGCTCGGCTTTTTTGAGCGCTTACCCAAACAGGTGATCAGCGGCCCCAGTGGCCGCTTGAGTATCGCCTCCTTTCTACTCATGGGCCAGGACCCGGCGCGCTACGCCTTCTATAAATACACTGTCGTGTGGAGGGCTTTTGAGTACGTCGACTATACCAAGCCCGAAGACAAACGTGTCGAAGCCGATACCTATTTACATACGCTGGAGTTTCTCGATGCATTTATCGAGGAGATCGCTGCAAAAGGTGTTGAGCTGCGAGACCGACTGGACGCACAGGGACTCCTATTTATGGTGACGCGCGCATCTCTGAGTGAATTGGAGTTCTTGTCCGACGAGGAAAGGCGAGCCTACGCGGAGTTTCGTGGGCTTAAGGCGATCCCAAGGGTCTGGATCTTTCAGGCGAATACGAACGAGTATGCGCTGAGCGAGAAGCTACAAAATCAAGAGGTGGGCGACACGGATTGGTGGCGCGTTACGCGCTATAGAGATGAGATTGCTAAAGACGATGTGGTTTTGCTTTGGGAGTCCGGTGCGAACGCCGGCGTTTACGCGGTAGGACGTCTTGTGACGGACCCTGTCCAAGCGCAAGCTGATGGCCCCGCGGACCCGAGCTGCACGGTTGATTTTGAGCTCGTGAATATCCTGGACCAGCCCATTTTACGCGATACTCTAAAGCGAGACGCTCAACTCAAAGATTTGCCTATCATTAGAGCTCCTCAAGGCACAAATTTTCGGGTGTCGAAGGAAGCGTTCAATCGGCTGCTCTTCTTATTTCCAGAGCTTTTAGAGGGGCTAGACGTGGAGGCGGACCCGTCGAAGCTGGAGATGGCCGAGCCCTTTGCCACACATTTTACGGATATTGACGAGGCCAATTGGACGTTCGATCTAATGCGTCACACGGCGGAGCAGCTCGGAGTTCGCGGCAAAGATGATGCGCGCTTTTCACTCTATAAGTGGGAGCGCGATAGTCTGGAGTTCGGGCTATTTTTCGGCGAGCGCAAGGTGATGGCGATCGGATGGTCGGGTTGGAGCGACGAGCGTGTGAAGCTGGCGCTGGACTGCGAGTTGGCGAGCGAGCTGGGAATTCCGCAAACATATCTATTCGCGAGCGCCGAAGATGAGCCCCAAATCGGGATCTATCGAATGTCGATAAAACAGGCCAAGTCCTTGGGCGCGCCGCTTCGAGAGGCGTCTGAGCGCGCGCTCGAGCAGACTCGGGATAAATACGCGCATTGGACACGCAGTAAATACCGGAATGATCATATACAGCCGCTCTTTGAAGCCCTCTTTGATGACCCGACGCGCCGCTTCATCTTATTGAACGGGTGGCAGGCCGCCGAGGAGCCCAACGAGGCTCCGGTCTATCGTCTCGAAGATGCGCTGGAGGATCTCTTTGTCTCACGCGATAAATTCAAGGTCATTTTAGAGCTATTATCCGCGCGAAAAAATATCATCCTGCAGGGGCCGCCCGGCATCGGGAAGACTTTTATTTGCAAGCGGTTGGCGTACGCGCTGATGGGCGAAAAAGACGAAAGCCGGGTTGAGATGGTTCAATTTCATCAATCCTATACCTACGAAGATTTTATTCAAGGGTATCGCCCCAGCGAAGAAGGGGCGGGATTTCACCGGGCAAACGGCGTCTTTTTTGAGTTCTGTGAGCGGGCGCGCCAGGCCGACCCAAACATCCCCTATATCTTCATTATTGATGAGATCAATCGGGGTAACCTGTCGAAGATCTTCGGCGAGTTGATGATGTCGATCGAGCCGGATAAGCGCGGCCGAGAATGGGGCATTAACCTTCAATATGCCCAGCCCGGAGAGGCGAAATTTTCGGTCCCTGAGAATGTGCATTTAATCGGCATGATGAACACCGCGGATCGCTCGTTGGCGCTGGTGGACTACGCGCTGCGCCGCCGATTTGCGTTTGTGGATCTCAAGCCCAAATTTAACAAGAAATTCGAAGCCTTCCTGGCCCAACAAGACGTTCATAAGAGTGTTATCGAGCAAATCGTCACACGTTTGACGCGCCTCAATCGAGACATCGCGGCCGATAAACCGGAACTCGGCGAGGGCTTTTGCGTCGGGCATAGTTATTTTTGCTCTGCCCGTGGCGCCCAGGACGGCGAGGCGTGGTATCGGCGTGTGATCGAATACGATATCGCGCCGCTTTTACGCGAATATTGGTTCGACCGACCGGAACAGGCCGAAGAGAAAATCCGGGCGCTCCTGGAGGCATTTTAAGGCCATGAGCATACCGGTTCAGAATATCTATTATATGCTCTCCTACGCCTGGAATGAGCTCGAGTTGGCTGAACGGGCCGACGTCGAGTCGCTCGAGAGCAGCGACTTGGCGAACCTATTCGCCCGCGTGCTCATCGAAGGGACGTCCCGGCTGCTGCGCCGAGGCCTGGACACCGCGTACCAGACCTATTCGCAGGAGATCCCGGGGGTGCGCGGCCAGATCGACTTCAACACATCGCTGCGAAAGATGCTCTTCGAGCAGGGCCGCGCACAATGCCGTCTCGACGAGCGAACACCCAATGTGCTGCATAACCAACTTCTAAAATCGACGCTCATTCAATTGGGTCGGCTGGGGTCAATCGACAGAAATCTACGAGACAGGATCCGCCAGCAGGTGCGCCATTTTCGAGGAGTAGGCGCGCTCCCTCATCTTTCTCCCGGTCTTTTTCGCCGGGTGCAGTTCCATCGAAACAATCGAATCTATCGGCATCTGCTCAATATCTGTGAGTTAATCGCGCGAAACCTCCTGGTGAGCGAAGAGAGCGGCGAGGTCTGGTTTCGCGACGTCGTGCGCGATGATGGCAAGATGCCCTATTTATTCGAAAAGTTTGTCCGAAATTTTTATACGCGCGAGCTTTCCGGGTTTGGGGTCGGCGCTGAAAAGATTAACTGGAATGCGACGTCGGCAGATGAAATTGCGGAAAGGTTTCTTCCCGAAATGCGGACCGACATAACGATTCGCGGCAATGAGCGCGTCACCCTCATCGACACCAAATTTAGCAAAAACACATTGCAAAAAGGACGTTTCGGCGAGTCGGTTAAATCCGGAGACCTATACCAGCTCTTTGCCTATCTGAAGAATTTCGAAGCCACCAAAAGCTACGAGGGCGAGCTCGAGGGGATCCTGCTCTATCCGGTCGTCGACCAGGAGTACCGACTCGAATATCGAATGGGAGACCACCGCGTGCGGGTGTGCACGGTGGATCTGGCTCGGCCGTGGAGAGAGGTTCACGCGGAGCTTTTGGGGATTGTGTAGGGCAATAAGACGTGTTTGCTCAAGCGCTTCGGTAAATTAATGAAATAGTGTCTATTTTAAGGCAACAAATGAACTAAGGACTTTGATATGCATGTATTTGGTAACGTTTCGCCCGCAATTCTCGAGGAGATACAAGAGAGATTGCACGCCCAGGAGACCTCGCCAGTGTTGCGGGCGGCGCCCGCGCGCTCGTCGATTGCCCATCCTCAGAGTACAGATCTTGAGAAGGCGCTACGCCCAGGATTAGAAGCGAGTGAGTTTCAACATCATATACGCCTTTTGCATCCACAAACCGGCGACGGCTTTGAGTACGACTTCTGGCGAGCGTGCGATGGCGTCGCGCTTGAAGTGATGGGATATCGCGCCGATGATGAGATCTATAAAGACATTCTGAAGTTTCACGTTCATGAAGGCACGCGCGTCGGGGTTGTTCTGGTCCCTCGATACAAATGGATTTCAGCACGACGAACTGACACTAATTACTCGGCCACGCTGAAGGCACTCGCCTTCGCAAACAGTTTTATGAATGTCGATGCCCTAATCGCTTTTGCTTATGATTGGGAGGCCATGGAAGAAGCTCAGATGTGGCGTTTCTCCCTCGTCTATCCTCAATGAGCGAAGAACCTCCAAACATTGGCCCCACCTCATCCGAATTACCCACTTCATCGGAATTACCCACCACTCCGAACAACAGAACGACGCCCAACGCGGAGCGACCAACTAAAGCCGAGAAGGCTCACTAATCGACATTTATTGCTCCCGGCCAGAGTTCGAACCACACATTTGCGGCCCCGAAAATACCCAGGATATATCCTCCGGCCCAAAATTTAAATCCACGCCCCCCAGCCTTGACGCCCCCTCCACCTCCCATGCATATTCTAGCCATACCGACAATTTAGTACGCACGATCATTATTGTGCGAGTCCCCAGGATCGTCTCGAGTCCCGTAGCGCGAACGCGCGCTTCGGCGACTCTTCACCTACTCCCTTGCCCTTGACCGGAGGCTCGCATGTCCATCCATCATGACCCAATTCCATCGCCCGCCGGGGAATTCGATGGTTCCCCCCTTCCAACGAATATCGCGCCCTCGACGCGCCCGCCGGGGTTCATCAGCGCGCTGCGCAATCTCGTGGCCGTACTCAAGACCTCCCTGGAGTCGGGCGTTCTTGTAATCTTCGTGCTGCTGGCGCTGGTCCAATTTGTCTTAGTGGTCGCGTTTGAAGTCGTTATGAGTGAGTATACAGGAGTCTTCATCCTGATGATGCTTCAAGGCGTGGACCTCGCGCGCGATTGGATACCCATCACCCTGCTGGTGGTCATCGCGCTTGGGTGGATCGTGACCATAAACACCCAGATCAGCCTGTTGGGCCCAATGCGCAAGGCCCTCCTCGAACCCCCAGATAGCCCGCGGGGAGTGCTCTGGGCCGCCAAAGAAACCCTGCGCTCAAGCGTGTGGGTCTGGATCTTTGGCGCCTTTTTCGGGCTCATCTTCTACCTCCCGTCAGCGATGGCTATCTACAGAAGGCCGGATGCCATCCCGGGGATAGTCATCATCGGCCTATTTGCCGCGGCTCCCCTCGTGACGCTGCCCTGGTTTATCGCCGCCCGCGTCGGCCCCCTCACCGCGCTCAAGCGCGCATTTAAGATACTCTTCAAATACTGGCTCCCCTTCCTGGGGTACCTCCTCACATTCGCGCTACTCTTGTTTTCGATAAGCTGCGTCGCCAGTATTTTCGAAATGCTCCCCGTCATTGGCGACACCATCGCGACCTCGATATACCTGATCTTTGGGCTGAACACCTGGTGGGTCTACGCGTCCTTGATGTCCACCCTGGAGGCGGATCTCATTAGCTCTGGACGATTATAGGTCGACTTGCGCGCCCCCCTCCGTCGGCTTCGCTTCGCCGCCACCTCCCCCGTGCCGGGGGAGGATTTGCGTTGCGCTACCGATGCGCTTGGGGTTCGCGGTGTAAAACGCCGCAGCCCCCACCTTCCTGCTGACCCCGCCTGTTCCACGCTTGAAAACCATGACTCTTATGGCCTAGTACAAGTGCTTTCGTCAGCGATTCGAGAACTCGACCCATCAACTTATCCGTCGCCAGCAGCAAAGATACGACTCAACACCGCAGGCATCGCCACGCCAAAGCCCCGCAAAAACATCACCTCTTTCGATCGCTGCGCCTCCTAACACCAAGCTATAATAGACAGGGATGTAGACAATCGTGAAAACATCTGCAGCCGTGATGGAAGAAAACCCGACCGGTCTGGGAACCTTCGGCGGGGTCTTTACGCCGTCGATTCTGACCATCCTGGGCGTGATTATGTACCTGCGCTACGGGTGGGTCGTGGGCAATGTCGGCCTAGCCGGCACCTTGCTCATCGTCACCCTGGCGACGCTGATTACGCTCTTGACCTCCTTTTCGATCTCGGCGATCGCGACCGATCAGCGGGTTCGCACGGGGGGCGCGTATTATATGATCAGCCGCTCCCTGGGGCTGGAGACCGGCGGGGCGGTGGGGATTCCACTCTTCTTCTCGCTGGGGCTGTCCGTCGCGCTGTATACGGTGGGTTTCGCCGAGAGCGTGGTCAGCGCCTTTCCTTCCCTGGGCGAATACCAGCGCACCATCGGCGTCGTGACGACCATCGGGGTGACGGTCCTGGCCCTGGTGAGCGCCAAGGCGGCGATCCGGGCGCAATATTTTATTATGGCCGCCATCGGCGTCTCCCTGGTCTCGCTTTATTTCGGCAGCCCCGTGGAGGCCACCGAGATGGAGGTGTGGGGGGCGGCGCCGGCGGATTCAGCCCCCTTCTGGGTGGTCTTTGCGGTCTTTTTCCCGGCGGTGACGGGGATTATGTCGGGGGTCAATCTCTCGGGGGATCTAAAAAACCCGGGGCGCTCGATCCCCCGGGGCACCCTGTTGGCCGTGGGCGTGGGCTATTTGATCTATATGACGCTGCCCCTGGTGCTCGCGTCGCGAGCCGACGCGGCCACCCTAATCGCCGACCCCATGATCATGCGCAAAATCTCGTTCTGGGGCGACGCCATCTTACTCGGGGTGTGGGGGGCGACGCTCTCAAGCGCCGTGGGGAGTATTATGGGCGGGCCGCGGGTGCTGCAGGCGCTGGCCCGAGATGGGGTCTTGCCGCATTGGCTGCGCTGGCTAGGAAAGGGCAGCGGCAAAGAGGACACCCCGCGCTACGGCACGCTGGTGACGATGGGGATCGCGCTTTTGGCGGTGATGCTCGGCGACCTTAACGCCATCGCGCCGGTGATCACGATGTTCTTTTTGACCACCTATTGCGTGCTAAACGTGGCGGCCTGGCTGGAAACAGCGCTGGACAGCCCGTCGTTTCGCCCGACCTTCCGCGTCCACTGGGCGGTGTCCATGCTGGGCGCGTTTGGCTGCGCGGCGGTCATGTTTTTGATCAACGCCGTGGCGACGGTCGTCGCCATCAGCCTCGTGACCCTGGTCTTTGTCTGGCTCAAGCGCCGCGATATGAAGGCCACCTGGGGGAGCGTGGGCCAGGGCCTGTGGATGGCCGCGGTGCGCGCGGGCCTGTTGCGCTACGACGGGCGGCGCCCCGACCCCAAAAACTGGCGCCCCCACCTGCTCGTGCTCACCGGGACGCCCACCAAACGCTGGCACCTGATCGAGCTGGCCTCGTCCTGGAGCCATAATAAAGCCTTGATGACCGTCGCGACCGTGCTCCCCGAGGGGATCAGTGAGGAACGCCAGCGAAATATGGACCACCTGATCACCGAATATCTGGCCGACAACGGGGTGCAAAGCCTGGTCTGCACGATCCCGGCGTCGAGCCCCTTTGACGGCGCGCAGCGCCTGGTCGACGCCTATGGGCTCGGCCAGGTCGTGCCGAATACGGTCATGCTCGGGGACACCCAGGAGCAGGCGAATTACGAGGCCTTCTGCGACACCATCCGCCACTGCCACCGCGCCCACCGCAACGTGGTGATCGTCCAACAACATGGAGACCAGGGCTTCGGCGACTACCGCTCCATTGACGTGTGGTGGGGCGGCCTCAAGGGCAACGGCGGGCTGATGAAGGTGATGGCCTATCTTCTTCAGACCAGCCTGCGCTGGCAAAACGCCCAGGTCACCATAAAAATGGTCGTGCCCACCGAAGAGGCCGTCAAAGGCGTCCGGGCCAATGTCGGGCCCATCGTCGAGCGCATGCGCACGGGCGCTCGCCTGGAGGTGCTGGTCAGCCAGCGACGCGCCTTTAAGGAGGTCGTCCACGAGTCGTCTCGCGACGCCGATATCATCTTTATGGGCATGGCGGCCCCCGAAGACACCGAGGACTTCACCGCCTATTACCAGGACCTGCGCGCCAGCATGGCCGATATGCCGACGACGGTGTTCTTTTTGTCATCGGGGCCCATGGATTTTGCGGAGATGTTGACGGACTGAGGGATTGACGGATTGAGGGTTGGGGGCCGGGGGCAACCTGCAGCCTGGTTCGTCGTTTTGTTGCGACAACACCCTTTGAGATATCCTTGAAGCCGCTGTCACGCCGCGATGGTACCCTTAAAGGTCTCCTACTCGCCGCCTTAGCGATGCAAAATGCCGTTTGGCGGCTTCTGGCAGCGTCTTAGCGGCGCGATGAGGCCGGGCGCGGGTTGCTGTAGGGATTTCGCGACGAAAAACGACGTTTGACGGGTGCTGGGTGGGCTTATTGCATCGCGAATAGAGCGTTCGAGATGCGCGAAGGCCGCCTTTGCAATAAAAAGGCGGCCTTCGGGGATGCTTGTGGGGGTGTTGCAAGAAAACGGGAGGGCGGACGAGCCGTCCGCGCCCCTTACCCTCAAACCCCGCTATAAATCTCCCGACTCATAATCAACCGCTGGATCTGACTGGTCCCCTCATAGATCTGATAGATCTTCGAATCCCGGTACAACTTCTCGACCGGGTATTCCTTGCTAAACCCGTAGCCGCCGTACACCTGGACGGCGTCGGTGGCGACCTTCTGCGCCATATCGGCGGCAAACGCCTTGGCGAAGGCGGCGGCCTTGGTGTTGCGCTGGCCCTGGTCGTGGATGTAGGCGGAGTTGCCCGGAGTGATCCGTCGTTTGCTGCGTATTAGTCTCCGCTACAGGTGCCAAGTCGACATGGACCAATGAAGACATGGCGAGTTAGGAAGAGCCAGGCGAAGCTGTTGTGGAGAGTAGCCCCAGAATCCTACACTATACTTGAATCACCGGTAAACGGACACTGTGGTCACCGATATGACTTCATTCTTTTCCGTTGGGAGAGTTGTTATGCAAAAACGACGAAAACACTGGTCCAAATGGGAGATTGGAGATGAATACTGGCCGGATGACTTTCTCGTTTCTTTATCATGGGATACGCCGTTTCTATCCGAGCAGGATTCTAATATTCGTGTGGACGAATGCTACCTCGCAATTTTCGCCCACGAGTACATGCACTATTTCCACAATGTATCGACCGTCTCAGGATTCAAGTCGATACTGCTTACCCAAAAATTAGTGACAGCCTTTACCCAAACTTTGATGGTCAACAAGGATGGCACAAGTGTCGGATCGACCGCACTAGATGAGGCTTCCACCGCCGTCGAGTTCGTAGGAAGAGAGAGGACTTTTCTCGACGGTCAGCTAGGGCCCGCAGGAACTTGCACAGAAACGGACGACGATTTCGATGTGGAAATCCTGAGCAGCAATGTGGAAGTTGAGGAGCGAGAGGTTGACTTTGGTGAAGGGCAGCCGACGAAGTGGCCGAAAGTCACCGCTACCGTTGAGTACACGGTTAACGGGCGAGTTGCATCAGAGCAGTTCGTCGTTGGGTCAGTGGTCATCGAAGAAAGCGTTGTTTTTGCACTGGAGCGTCTGATTGCTCAACAATTGCAAATACCGCTCTTTGAGTGCCCGACATTTCCCTATAAATATCTTGATCACTTGGTTGAACAAGAGCTTAAAATTAACAGTCTCGCCGTAGTTGCGGCGCTCGGCACATTGGCTCTGCTGTCGCCACATCCAGGAGCTGAACTTGCGGAACTGTTTGAATCATATAAGACAAAGGCCGCTTTTCAATCCAAACTAGAGCCATTGGAGGTTATTGACCTCCTAGTTGAGGAGCGATCGGAACAGTTTGAGAAAGCAGTGGAGGTTATCAGAGCAGACTTAAAGGACTTAGTAACTATCCGAGAAGGACGTGAATTTACTAAGGGAGCGTTGTGTTTCTTACAAGAAACGGTTTCCCGTAATCTTGAGGCTAGGCTTGAAGATCCGATTTTTGATGTTCGGAGACTAGCAAGTGGTCTCACAAAGCAGAACCTCAGTAATTTTCATATTGAGAATCCATGCGATCTCTTACAAGCACGTTCCGGCGATGAGAGGACGTTTATGCGAGATCTTCTGACTTCGTTTTTTCCGAACGGCAATAAGGTAACCACTTACTTGCGAACGCTCCAGGCCCAGCAGGTTTATGTGAAAGCACATGTGGAGCGAGGTTGGGACGCATTCAAAACGTCGGAGCAGGCGGAAGCTCCTTGCCCGTACCTGACGTGCTGCCACCTAAACAAGCGACGCGATAGTTTCGACACTTGCTCCACGAAGCCATGGGAGCATTTTGAACGAAACGGTCAGAACTGTTGGTATGGAGTGGGGGTGGCCGAAACACTCGGTGAATCGAGTCTCCGGTCTCACACGGAAGAATAAGTGAAAACAGATTTCTTCTTGAGTAGGTCGCTTTAATTGCCGCGCGGTAGCTAATCAACTTCAAATGGCGCGGACCCAGAAGTACGGATTCTGTGGTCGCTTTGACCTTGCCCCCAAAAGCTGTAGCGTCGACCGAAATGTTAGTCCGAGACGTCTACTTATGCTCATGACGTATTGGTGCAAATTATACGCCTATAACCCCTCCAGCCGCTCCAACCACCCATCAAAAATCGGACATTCCGCCCGAATCGTCGCCAACCCAATCTCAAGCGCTGCGAGCGAGCCATGTAGAGGTTTCTCATAGCGACGATAAAGCCCTTCAATCCGCTTACTCGGGGCGGTCATCGGAGAGTTATTGATCTCCTCAGGCGTAGAAAAATCCTCTCGAATCGCCGAGAACTCCGAGGCAAGATGAGGCTGGTCGATTCCACGCGCAAATCGCTCGGGGTCACTAAATAGCAAACCCTCGAACTCATACATCTGCACATACGGAATGAAGCGCCGCATTTCGTCATGGTCGAACTTCGCGCTAAGAGCCTTCTGAAGCTCCGCGATAAGACAATTTGCCTTATCCTGCGCGCTTAACTCAGCCGATGCTTCTCGCTTACCCGGAAAGTCCGCAGGTAGTCCGTAAAAATCAAAGAAGGTCGTACAATAGCAATTCCGGTCCTTGCGGAGCCGATTACGAAGATCGGTGATAAGGCGCTCGACCTTGAAATTACCACCTTTATGCCGTGGTTTGCCGATCTGCGAGGGCTGCAGATAGATTTTGCGGGCGGCGAACGGCTCGCAAAGAAGCTCATTGACGAAGGTCTCTTCGGTCTGGCCTTCGCATATCACGTGAACTCGGGTCACGCGCCGGGCCTCCCGCCGAGTATATTCTTCTCCCACAACTCGCCGACGGTGTAGGTCTCCAACCAATCGCTAAAATCCTGCTCGTCGGGTCGGCGGAACACCGAAGCGCCATCTTCGCGCTCGACGACGATCAGGTCATCGATCGAAAACTCGTCGACCAGGGGCACCGATTGGGTCGAAATAATGACCTGCATCTGCTTTGAGGCGGAGCGGATCAGCGAGCCGAGCAATGTGATGGCGTAAGGGTGCAGGCCAAGCTCGGGCTCGTCGATAATGATGGCAAACGGAGAGTCGGAGTTCGGTTGAAGCAGAGCCGCCGCCAGACAGATAAAACGAATAGAGCCGTCGGATAATTGACTCGGCCAGAAGGGGTAGTCGCTATCCCGCTGGGACCACAGCAGCCGAATTTGCTCTTCTTCGGTCGAAAGGGGCTGCGGGTTGAGGATAAAATCGTCGAAGAAGGGAATCGCCAGGCGCACGGTTTTGCGGATCTGGGCGTAGACATCTGGGTGCTCGTTGCACAGGCGATATAAATATGCGGCGAGGTTTGAGGCGTCGGGGCGCAGATAGGCGTTGTCGTGGAGGGAGTGTAGACGTTTGACGCCGGCGGTGTCGCTTGTGTCGTGGAAGTGAAAGACCTTCCAGTTAGAGATGGCGTGATAGCAATAAACTGCCGAGCTATCGCCCTTATCCGATATCTCGGCAATCGATTTAAGCATTGCTTCAATATGCCCTGAGCCCAGCAATTGATGGGGGGCGCCATGCATCGAACCATCGTAGTGAACAGACTCGTTCGAAAAAACAAAGCCTCCATCTACCGTCGGCTCAATCTCAAAATCGTATCCGTGCAAATTAAAGCGGATGGACGCGGTGATTTTGTCGGTTTCCTGAACGCCAAAGCTAACAATACGATCCGCAGAGCCCTGCTTGCGCGTCCAAGTCTGCAGCCGACCCTCCATCATCTCGCCGAGCATCTTGAAGAAGCTCACGAAATTACTTTTGCCGGAGCCGTTGGCGCCGATCAGCACGTTGATAGGTTTGAGTTCCAATGCGTCGAGCGACTTAATGGACTTGAATCCCGTGATGCTCAATGTCTCAATTTTGATACTCTTGCTCACGGGATCGCCTCTTTCGCGCAAATGAAATGGGCAGACTCACGCCCAACTACCAGACCCAGAGGGTCTGGCTCCGGATGAAGCCCGACCCTCTAAACACTCCCTCAAACCCCGCTATAAATCTCCCGACTCATGATCAACCGCTGGATCTGACTGGTCCCCTCATAGATCTGATAGATCTTCGAATCCCGGTACAACTTCTCGACCGGGTATTCCTTGCTGAACCCGTAGCCGCCGTACACCTGGACGGCGTCGGTGGCGACCTTCTGGGCCATATCGGCGGCGAACGCCTTGGCGAAGGCGGCGGCCTTGGTGTTGCGCTGGCCCTGGTCGTGGATGTAGGCGGCCTTTTGGACCAGCAGGCGGGCGGCTTCGATATTCATGGCCATGTCGGAGACCATGAAGCTCACGGCCTGATTTTTGGCGATGGGTTTTCCGAAGGCCTGGCGCTCCATGGAGTAGTCGCGGGCGTATTCGAACGCGGCGCGGGCCAGGCCGACGGCGCCGGAGGCGACCAGCGGGCGCGACTTGTCGAAGGCGTGCATGGCTTGCATCCAGCCGACGCCTTCTTTGCCGCCGAGCAGGTTTTCGGCCGGCACGCGCACATTATCGAAGGTGATGGCGCGGGTGTCCGAGGCGCGCTGGCCCATATTGTCTTCTTTTTTGCCGACGGTGATGCCGGGGGTGTCGGCGTCGACCAAAAAGCCGCTCATGCCCTTGTAGCGTGCGGTTTTGTCGGTGTAGCAGACCACGAAATACCAGGTCGCCTTGGCGGCGTTGGTGATCCACATCTTTTGGCCGTTGAGCACATAGTGGTCGCCGTCTTTGGTGGCGGTGGTCAGCATGCCGGCGACGTCGCTGCCGGCGCCCGGCTCGGTCACACCGTAAGCCGCCATATGGGGGTTTCCGTCGGCGTCGACGGGGCCGGTGAGCATGCCCAGATACTTCTGCTTCTGCTCTTCGGTGCCGTACATAATGACCGGGCCGCTGGCGAGCTGGTTGGCCTCCATGGCGGTCGAGATGCCGGAGCAGCCCCAGGCGAGTTCTTCGGCGACGATGGTGGCGTCAAGCGCCGGCAGGCCGAGGCCGCCGTATTCGGCCGGCACCATCGTATTCATCAGCCCCAGCTCATACGCCTTGCGAATGACCTCCCAGGGGTATTCGCCGGTGCGGTCGTGGTGGGCCTCGACCGGGCGCATCACCTTGGCGGCGAAGTCGTGGGCGGTGGTCTGGTACATCTTCTGCTCTTCAGTCAGTCCGAAGCTAAGCATTTTTTATCCTATATTATGGAGCGTGGACGATTGGTGGGGGGAAAAACAGCGAATTTGAGCGCCATGATGGGTGAACGCTCGATTTTTGTCGAGTTGGATCTCTACCATGAGACGCCTTCAAGCGAGCTTTTTCGCGCAAAAAACAAAGCAAACTGCGTCCAACAGAGTCGCGGCCTACGCGCTCCTTATGTTATGGAGCCGACGTGTTAACTCAAAGATAACGACCCCAGCGAGTGCAGCTCGCCGGTGAGCGAGACTGACAGCCAATATGAAATATCCAAAAACAGTACAAGCACTCTTCGACGCCTTTTCGCGCGCGGGCCGCGACCTCTACCTCGTCGGCGGGGCGGTCCGCGACTTCGAGCTCGGCCAGCCCTTTGAGTCGCTCGATGACCTTGATTTTTGCACCAACGCGCGGCCTCCCGAGACGCTCAAAATCCTGCGCGACAATAAATTCTCCATCTACGAGCTCGGCGCCGAATTCGGCACCGTGGGCGCGGTCATCTACGGTCCCTCCAAAAAAGACCCGGACTACACGCCCTCCCCCGACGCGGTCTACCCCAAAGACTGCCAGATCACGACGTACCGCTCCGAGGAATTTTATAGCCGCGGAAGCCGCCATCCGTCGGTCCAATTTGGCGACACGATCGAGCAGGACCTCAAGCGCCGAGACTTCTCGATCAACTCGATGGCCCTGGACCCAAATGGCGACCTCTTCGACCCCTATAATGGCAAAAAAGACCTGAAAGACGGCGTCCTGCGGGTCATCGGCGACCCGCTGGAGACCCTAGCCGAGGACCCGCTGCGCATCCTGCGGGTCGGTCGATTCATCAGCCGCCTGGGCTTTGAGCCGACCGAGGAGCTTCGCCAGGCGGCCGACGCGCGCGCCGACGGCATCCTGGACATCAGCGCCGAGCGCTGGCTCCAGGAGATGTCGAAATTATTGCGCGGCGATTATGTGGGCCAGGCGCTGGTTTTTCTGCACGAGATTCGCATCCTCGGCATGATCCTGCCGGAGGTCGACGCGCTCTTCGGGTTTTATCCGCACACGCCGCCCTGCGCCCAGGACGCCGACGCCGACGACACCCAGGAATTGCCCCCCGGACCGTTCTGGCAGGACACCATCCGCGCCCTCAACGCCGCACCCTCGGTCGACGCGAACGCCGACGCCCGGCTGTGCTGGGCGCTGCTCTTGCAGCATATCGGCAAGCGCTGGACGAAGACGGTCACCCGCGACGCCGACGGCAACCCGAAGATCAGCTACCCCGGCCACCAAAAGGTCGCCGCCCACGCGGCGGCCGAGGTCGCCGCGCGCTTTCGCTTCGACAATGAGACCTCGCGCGAGGTCCGCGCGCTCCTGCTCAACTTCGACCCCGACAATTTCTACCAGCCGAGCTGGAGCGATCCGCAGATTCGCCGCTTCGTGCGCCAGATCGACCCCTATGTGGAGCCGCTGCTGAACTTCGCGCGCGCCTCGACCGCGACGATCGAGCCCCAAGACGCCCGTGACGAGAAGCTCGCCCATATCGAGGAGCTCGCCGGGCGCATCGCTCAATTGGCCGCCAAGCAAACGCTTCGCCCCGAGCTCCCCTCCGGAATCGGCAATCCCCTGATGAAGGCGCTGGGCCTTAAGCCCTCGCCAATTATAGGAGAGTTGAAAAATTGGCTCGAAGAGGAGATTATCGACGAACGCATTGAATCACGGCGAAGTGCCAACTATTATATCGAATATACGCGCAGGGTTGATCCAGATTTCCTTAAGGAATCCTGAGCCTTCACCACTTGACTTGCTTGCTCCCCAAAATAGCCTGAAAGGATAACAAATGATGCCAACATCGACGAATCGACTGGGGCTCCCCCACTGGATTTCACCCAAATTTGCGCTCTTTTCAGTGCTCATCTTTTTGGCGGCTTGTTCTACAGATAGTTGCAGTTGCGACGGCTTTGAGCAGGCGGAGTTCCCCGCGGCCCACTATGACAAGACGCTCGCCAGCGGCGGGCAATTGCGCATCAGCCAGCCGGGCCTTGAGTTCATGGAAGGCCAGGTGCCCAACCTGATCGAGCAATTCCAGCCCGGCGGGCTGAGCTTTTGCATTCCGCGCGACACATCTGGGACCCCTGAGATTTGCCCCACATCAACCTGCACCGACGGCACGGAGGGCTGCCAGCTCGACCTCGAGATCGATGACGCCGCGCTGCTCCCCGAGCCCAATGACACGCTCAATGTCGACATCACCGTCGGCGACATCGGCGGCAAAGATGCCAACGGCGACCGCCAGGACGTAATTGATGTTCGCCTCAGATTTCTTGGTATGCGCATGACCTGCGACCTGGTCATCTACAATAAGAACGGCGACGAATCCCTGCCCGCTCAGATCCAGGCTCAATTGCCGATCACATTTAGCGTCGACAACAACTCACCCACGGGCGATGTTCGCATCGATGTCGGCGATATCGCCATGGCAGACTTCACTGACCAGGTCTCCTATAAGCTTCGAGGAGGCGCCGGCTGCACGATCGGCGGCTGGATCGCGCCGCTGTTTAACGGCACGATCAATAATATGCTCCAGGACCAACTCGGGTCGATCGTCGACGGGCTGACCAACGAGCAGCTCTGCCGCGCCTGTGGCGCCGACCAGCCCGCTTGCCCGGGCAACTCGACCTGCGGCGACAACGGCGGCACCGACTCCTGCATGTACCCCAGCGGCGAGTGCGTGCCGCGCACCCTGGGCATGGAAGGAAACCTGAAGCTCGGCGAATTGATCGGCTCCTTCTCCCAAAACCCGACCTCCGAGGTCGCGATTTTGGCCAAACTCGCCGATATGGCGACCGTGGACACCGGCCTGAACCTGGGCCTTCGCATCGGCGCACAGCCCACCGAATTCGGCCGCTGCGTGCCGATCGACCCGACCGCGCGCCCCAGCTTCGACGCCATCCCGCCCTCGCCCGAACTGCTCGCCGATGTGACCCCGAACGGCGACCCCTTCATGCTCGGCATTGGCGTACACAAACGCGCGCTTGAGCATGTCCTGTGGTCCACCTGGGGCGGCGGAGCGCTTTGCATGAAGCTCGACAGCGCCCAGATCTCCCAGCTCAGCACCGACACCCTGGGCCTGCTGCTGCCGAGCATCAAGGACCTGGCCGGCTCCGGCGCCAGCACCTTCTTGCAGATCGCCCCGCAGACCGCCCCCGCGATCACGCTCGGCGCCAATACGGTCACCGAGACCGCGGACGGCTACACCATTGACGAGGCGTTGATGAACCTCGATTGGAAGGATCTCGACCTGCATTTCTACGTCTACGCCAACGACCGATACGTGCGCGCGTTCTCGCTTCGCACCGACCTGCTCCTGCCGATCGCTTTGGCCTCCGACGGCCAGGGAAGCATCATCCCGGTGCTGGGCGATATGGAGAACGCCGTGACCAACGTGCGCCCGATGCAAACCGAGCTGCTCAAAGAAGACCCGCAGGTGCTGATCGACCTCATCCCGACGCTGGTCGGCATGGCGCTGCCGAGCCTCGCCGGCTCGATCAGCCAGCCCATCGAGCTGCCGGAGGTCTTCGGCTACCGCATCGCCATGGAGCAAAAGAATATCACCAGCATCGACAATAAGACGATGCTCGGGATCTTCGCCGAGCTGGTGCCGGTCACCCAGCCGCTGGGCATCCAATTCAACTCGCGCATCCTCGGACACCAGCTCGACCTGAGCCAGACGACCGAGGCGGGCGTGCCGCGCCCGGTGCTCACCCTCAACGTCATGGCCGACCTGCCGGACTTCATGCCGGCCGACGCGGCCATGGATATCGAGTATAGCTGGCGCGTCAACGGCGGCATCTGGAGCCTGTATCAAAGCAGCGAGACGCTTGAGATTCGCGACCCGATGCTCGTGCTTCAAGGCAAGCACCGCGTTGAGGTACGCGCGCGCTTCCGCGGCGACCACCGCAGCACCGAGCCGGTGCCGTCGATGGTCATCGTCGACGTCGACTACACCGCGCCGACGCTGGAGATTTCGCGTCAAAACGCCATCGTAAACCTGCTGGCTACCGACGCGATCGACACCGCCGAGCAGCTCCAATTCCGCCACCGCATCGTCAGCCACGAGCTCACCAGTGAGTGGAGCGCGTGGGGCTCAACCCGCGCCATCAACCTGCTTGAGATGGACGCTCCCGCACGCTTCACCCTCATCGCCGAAGCCCGTGACCGCGCTGGTCATGTCGCTCAGCAAGAGCAAGAGATCGCCTGGGACCGTCGCGAATCCGCCCTCAACAGCGTGGACGACACCACCACCGGCACCACCCCGGCCAATGAGTCGAAATCCGGCGGCTGCTCCGCCACCGGCGACCAATCGCCCATGGGCTCGCTCGCCGGCGCCCTCGCCCTATTGGGCGGCCTGTTCTTTGCGCGCCGCAAGCGCCTGAGCGGCCGCGCCGCCTCGCTGATGCTCGCGTTCCTCGCGGTCGCCACGCTCGGCCTGACCGGCTGTGACGACGACGCCTCGCAGAAGAACCTCGTCGAAGGCGGCGATTGTGACCCGGTCTGCACCGGCGACGATATCTGCGTCGACGGCACCTGCCAGGCCCCCGAGGAAGACGCGTGCACATCGGCCGACGATTGCGGCGCCTGCGAGAACGGCGGCGTCGCGGTCTGCAACGACGACGGAACCTGCGGCTGCACCGAAGCCTGCCCGACCGAGCTGCCCGACCCCTGCGCGCAGACCACCTGCGACCCAGGCTTTGAGCCCTCGGCCACGTCGGCTGGGACCATGGACCCGGCCACCTGTGAGGTCAGCGGCGCCGTCTGTGACTGCGTCGCCCTGCCCCCGCTTTCGCTCGGCGTGCACGGTCTCTACGCAAGCGTCGCCGAGCGCGGCGAGGTTCGCGCGACGGCCGTCTATAACAAGACCTACGGCGACCTGATGGTGGCCACTCTTAGCGCCACCGGCGAGCCGACCTGGTATTTCGTCGACGGCCTGCCCGAGACCGGCCCGGTCACCGGCGCCCTCGACGGCCCGCGTGGCGGCATCGCCACCCGCGGACCCAAAGTCGGCACGCACACCGCCATCGGAATCGACGCCAACGACACCCTGCACGTCCTCTATCGCGACGAGGATAATAGCTCCTTGAAATACGCCCGCGGCACCAAAGCCGGCGACGCGTATACCTTCGAAACCAAGACCCTCAACGAAGACGGCGACAGCGGTTTCTATTCCAGCGTCCTCGTCGCCGACGGCGTCGTCCACGCTGTCTACTCGGTCACCAACTTCGAAGACCCGACCGACGGGTGGCAGACCCAGATGCGCTCGATCAACTTCGCGATCGACGCGCCGATGGACCAACTTGAGCCTGCCGCAGACCTCGTCGCCACCGCGGCGAACCACGACCCCTGCGGCAACTCCTGCGTCGGCACCGAGGTCTGCGTGACCAGCCAGACCCCGGCCGCATGTGTCATCAAGACCCGCGATTGCTCGGCCACCTGCGACGACGGCTTCGCCTGCATCGACGGCACCTGCGAGACCATCTTCGTCAGCCAGGCCAAGGAGTACCCGCTGATGACCGGCCTCTTCTCGCAGTTGAGCTCCACCGATACCGGCATCGCGGTCACCTTCTATGACCATATCAACCAGCAGGTTGGCTGGGCGAAACGCAACGACCAGACCTGGGACGCCGCTCAATTCCTGGGCAACACCAGCGGCCCGTACGTCTCCGGCGCCTTCGACGCCAACGGTCAATTGCACCTGGCCTATATGGACCCGGTGGCTCAACAGCTCCTCTATGAGCAGGTCGGCAACGGCACGCCCGAGGTCGTCGCAGACGGCGCCCGCGACACCGTCAACGGCTATATCCTCGCCGATATCGGCGAAGACGTTGACCTTCGACTCCTCGCCGACGGCAGCGTCGAATTGCTCTATCAGGACGCCACCGCGCACACCCTGGTCCTGGCCACGCGCGACCCGGCCGGCGCCTGGACCAGCACCACGCTTAGCGAGCCGGGCTCGCCGTACACCGGCGCCCACGGCTTCTTCGCCACGATGGTTCGCGAGCCGAGCACCTCGTCGCTCGCGGTAGATTTCGTGCTCAACCAACAAGCCGATCCCACCGTTGGTCAGCCGGAATTCCACACCCTGCCCTGAGTGAATACCGCCGCGGGTCGCGCAAGCCCTCTGCTTGCGCGACCCGCGGCGCTCAGGCCACCCATGCATCGAACCTTGAATTATCCTCCCCGAAAAATCCGACACCCACTGCTGGCGAGCACACTGATGCTCGCTTTTGCGTTTGGAACAGCGCTGCTTGGCGCAAGCTGCGACACCCCCGAGGACGAGGGTTGCTCGCCGGCCTGCGAGAGCGGGAGCACCTGCGACCCGGTCACCAACACCTGCGTCGCCCCGCGCCTTGAGCGTTTCGACGGCCCCATCCCCGGGCGCGCCGTGCGCCTTGAGGTGCGCAAAGATCGCGCCTATTTGGCGATGATTCACCCCACCGAACAGCGCCTGCTGGTCGGCGAGGCGCGCGCCACCGAAGAAGCAAAATTTTATACGTTGACTGAGTTCAACCGCCGCACGCCCCAAAAGATCGCGCTGGCCACCTCCGAGACGACCGTCGCCGTGGCCTGGCTCGACGCCGACTCCCTCTACCGCATCGCGCTTCGCCAGATCGACGGGCCGGCCGATGATTGGCAGATCTTTCGCTCCCAACCCAACGGCGATCTCGACGGCGACGACTACCGCGGCTCCCAGCATTTTGACCTGAGCATCCACACACAGGGCCTCGACCAGGGCGCGACCACCGAGGGCTCCCAGCGCGTGCGCCTGGCCTTCCACGACGCCCGCACGCGCGGCCTGCGCGTCATCAGCGCCGCCTTTGATCTGCCCCGAAAATTAAACTCCACGCGCTGGACACTTGAGAATATCGACGACCTGAAAGAACAGGTCGACCTGGCCAATTGCTCCGCCGCCCAGCGCGCAAGCGTCGGCCAAGGGGTGGGCTATGACCCCGACATCATCCACCGCGGCACCTCGACCTATGTCGCCTACCAGGACGCCGATTGCGGCGACCTTCGCCTCGCCCGCCGCCTCGACGGCCAGTGGCAGGTGACCGTCGTCGACACCGGTGACTCCCGACGCGACAACGAGCACGCGATGGCCCGCGGCAACACCGGCCGCTTCGCCTCACTGAACCTCGACGCACGCGGAAGACTCGCCATCGCCTACCTGGACGTCACCCGCGGACAATTGCGCCTGGCGCTAGAGCGCGCCGGCAGCTTCGACCTCGAAGTCATCGACCCGGGCCTGCAGATCGACGAAACCTCGCGCCAGCGAAAACACCAGGTCGGCGGCTTCGCCAGCCTGGTCTTCGACGAAGATGATATCCCCTGGATCGCGTATCTTGACGCGACGACCACGCGTGTGCGCCTGGCCCGACGCACCCGTAAATTCGGCGCCAATGGCCAGTGGGTCCTGCGCACCCTGGGCGCCGCTGCCCCCACCGGATTCTCGACATCGCTTGGCTACTCCCCAGAATTTGGCCTCGGGTTGGCCGCCGAATATTTCGCGCCGACCGCCCAAGGCGTCGACTCCTCGCTGCACTTCCTGACCGAGGACGCCCTATGAGCCGGCCGCGCGCTCAACTTCAAAAAAGGCTCCTGCTCCTCGCCGCGCTCACGCTGCTCGCGCCGAGCACCGGCTGTGACCAGGCAAGGCTCAACACCAACGCCCCGCACGCACAGGCCACGTCCTTTCAGCCCAAGACCCTGCGCACCCTGCTCAGCCAAAGCGGCGTCGAGCGGCTGCTCGAAGACGAATATCGCCAGGGGATTTCCCTGGCGAATAGCGCCCAGCAAGCCAACGCCTACGGACTCGAACTCTCCATCGGCCCCATCGCCCAAGACTTCGCGGTCGACAATTGGCAGGTCCAGAGCGCGGCGAGCAAATTGGACATCTCGATTGAGTCGAGCCCATTTTTCGTGACCATTCCCCTGCGCGTGCGCGACGCCTCTCTGGGAAGTCACGCCACCCGAATCTGCCGATTTAACGTCAGCGCCGATCAGGCGATCATCACCGCCGAGGCAACGCTGGACTCCGTGCCAGCCAATGGCAGTGGCTCGCTCCCGTTCCTATCCCCCACCACCACGCCGGACGTCGCGCTGAGCGCCGCGAAGGTCGAAGCGATCGCAGCCTGCCCGCCCATCGACGGGCTTGAGGCGGGCAAAGTCGACGCGATCCACCAGAATATCCTGGCCTATTTCGAGCAAACCCTCGCTGACTCCACCGCCGCCGCCATTGCGCTCTCACCGGTCGAGTCCCTCGGGCTCCTCTACACGCCCGCAGCGGTCGCGCGCGTCAGCAACTTCCCGAATCGGCGCGGCGAATTGTGGGCAAACGGGCGCATGAACGCGGCCGGCGTCGCCGGCGCCGAGGTCAATGGCGACGGCCTCGTGATGGACATGGATATCGCGCTAAATAGCAAACGCGCCGGCTGCGCGCCCGCGCTGGTGCCCGAGGCGCCGGCCGCCGACTCCGCCGGCCCGCTGACCCAGAACGACCTGGCCGGCGCCCACGCCGCGCTTGCCATCGCCACGCCGCTTCTGGCGCGCATGGCCCAGGCCAGCGTCTCGGCCGGCTTCGCCTGCCGCGGCCTCGAAGACTCCTCAATCGAGGCCGATGCGCGCAGCCTCGGCCTCCGATTATCCACCCAGGACCTCAACCTCGCCGCGCTGGGACTGGCCGACCTTGACCTCGGCCCCAACACCAGCGCGCTGCTGATCGCCGGCACATTGCCCACCGTCTCAACCGACCCCGCAAACGCCGCTCTGCTCGTAAATTGGCCGCAACTCACGGTCGACCTCTACGCCGAAATTCAGGGCGTACGGGTGCGTATTCTCGAGCTTCGCGCAGACCTCGAAATGTCGCTTCATTTGCAAACGCAGGGGTGGGGCATCACCCAGAGTGAGGTGCGATTTACGGTCAACGCCCTCGAACTCAGCAACCTCTCCATCGAGTCTCATTGGTCGAGCGCGGACCTCTCCGACGCCGACTCAAACCCGGAGCTTCGCCGCTGGACCCAGCGCGCGCTGCTGCTGATTCTGGAAGACTTCTTCCACTTCCCCCTCCCCTTAATGCCCAATTCTTCGCTGCGACTCGAGGGCGCGCAGGTCCGCAGCGCCGACCTCTTATTGCGCTTTAAATTCGACCGAATCTTCTAAGCGCTTTGTGAGCCAACGCCCACTTTAGGCCGCCCTATCAACCCACCGAATAACGCGCGCCCTGGCGCGCGAACTCGAGCTCGTCGATATCGGCGAAATTCTCGGGAAGGTGCCCGACGATCATCTTCTCGCGCAGCTCGACCGGCAGCGCCATCAGATCTTTTAGCGGGGTGTGCCCGGGGCCAAAGCTCGTCTCATGCAGGATAAAGTCGGCGTCCGCGAGCCACTCGATCAACGCCGGGTCATAGGCCGTGTCACAGGAATAGCCGAAGGTATGCTCGCCGTCGCTAATGCGCATGGCCATCGTCGGGAGATGATGCACCGTGGGGCGCGTCGTGATCTCGAAGGGGCCGATCTGGCGAGGCTCTGCCCAGGGGATTTCGTGGAGACGATAATAATCTTCGGGGCCCAATTTATCGTAGGTCTCGCCGTTATAAGACGTCCCGAGCGCCACCTCCAGGCGCTTCTCCCAGAGGTCGCGGGCGGCTTCGGGGGAGGTATGCACATCCCAGATTCCACCGGCGGCGTAGCGCCGGTAGGCCAGCGACATCTCCAAGCCGTTGACGTGGTCGCCATGCAAATGGGTGATCACAATCGCGTCGATAATGTCGACGTCGATCGTGCGGCCTTCCCCACCCACCGTGTGTTGAAAATCGTGCTCTTGCAGCGCAGTGCGATAGTTATCCGGGCAGTCAACGGCGAGCAAAAAGTCGTCTTTTTGCAGCAAGAAGCTCATCCCGTAATGTTGGCGTGAGAACGCGTTGCCAACCCCGGTCATCAAGATATCGAAGCTCATAGAATCTTCCGAGATTTCGGCTACTTAATAAGGCTGGCGATCAAGGGCGGCAACCCGCTCATCATCCCCGGCATACCCGCTTCTTTCGACAAGGACCCGTCGGCCCCCAGCGCCCGCGCCTTCTGGCGCAACTCTTCGGGGTCCATCCCCGAGATCAGGACAATGGGCGTGTGCGCTAGCGCGGGGTCTTCGCGCAAAACGCTGACCGGATCCCGCCCGCCCAGGTCGGGCAGGTTCAGATCGCTCAGGATGAGCGCGGGCGCCTCGGCCCGGATCGCCGGCGCAACCGCCGCCATATCCGGGCATGACGCCACCCGATATCCCGCCTGCTCACAGATCATCGTGAGCATCTGCAGGATCAGCTCACTATCGTCAATTATTAAAATTAATGGCTTCACTGCGATGACTTCTCGCTGGGGAATGGGGTGTCCATTATATCAACCTCGACCACCTCAATCGGCGGTTGTTCGGCGCGCGCCTTCGCGACATCTTCCAAGATTTGGCGCAACGAATCCGCGCCAACCTCTCCCTTAATTAAGAAGCGATCGGCGCCGATATTGAGCGCGCGCTGCTGAACTTCGGGGTTCTGCAAACTCGTTAATAAAATCACCGGCAGGTCGATCAACGCGTCATCGGCCCGCACGGCCTCGAGCAACTCGAGCCCGCCCATCTCGGGCATCTCGACGTCGCTCAGGAGCAAATCGTAGCGCTCGCGGCGCAATCGCGAAAGCGCGAGGGCGCCGTTCTCGGCGATCTCGATATCAAACGGTCCCTCCGAGAGCACAAACGCGATCGAGGCCGCGATTGTTTCCACATCTTCGGCGATCAACACGCGCAGACGATCTGCCTGCTGCGGATACTCCCCGGTCGGCACATCGGGCGCACTGACGAGCAATTCCTTCACCCGGTTAAGCAACTCGCCGCCGCCGATGGTCCCCTTGATCACATAGTCGGTCGCGCCGGCCTCGATCCCCGCGTCGCGCTCATCCGGGCGGTCCAGGCTGGTGAGCAAGATCACCGGAATCGCGCGCATCTCCGGGTCCTCGCGCACCATGCGCGTCAGCGTCACCCCGTCCATGCGCGGCATATCGACGTCGCTGACCACCAGCGAGTACGGACGCTCGCGCATCATCTCCAGCGCCTTGGCGCCGTTCTCGGCCATATCAATCGGCACCTCGAGCTCCGACAAAATAAAGCCCACGCTCGCCGCGATGGTCTCGATATCATCGACGATAAGGATGCGCTTGCCCATCTCTCCCGTATACACCGGCGGCGCCTTCTTCTTGGGCGCGCCGACGAGCCCGACGCTCTCGCGCTCGACCTGCTCCAGGGGCTGAGTGATGCGCGAAGCCTCGGCGGCCTCACCGCCCGATTCACTCACCGGCTCACCGGCGAGCTCGGCTGGAAGCTCCTGGGCGTTGCGCGTGGAATACGCGTGCAGCGCGCGCATCGCGCCGACCGTGCGGCTGATGTCGAGCTCCAAGAATTCATCGGCCACCGCCGCGTCGAGCAAATGCACGCCGCGCAGCAGCGCGCGCGTCGGCCAGGCCCGCTCGAACGATTCGGCCTCGGCCATCTGCAACACCACCTCTTCCATCAGGGTGGTCAGCTTCGCGATCTTATCCAACCCGAGCATCGACGCCGCGCCGCGAATCGCGTGCAGATGAGCCGCCGACTCGGTCAACGCCTCCCGCGCGCTCCACTCGTTGAAGATGCTCATCATCGAGATCGACAAGGCCCTTAGGCGCTGGCGAGCTTCGGCGCGAAACATCTCCCGAAATTGCGCCATCGGGTCGGCGTCTTCTTCGGGCTGGCTCTGGGCGTCACTGTCTTCGGCCGCCGGCAGCCCCGGGGCATAGGCCTCGAGCAAATCCGCCAGCCCCTCAAGCCCGCCGCATAGCAAGCCGAGGCGCGCCGGTTTTGCCTCGGCGTCCCCGCTCAGCTCCTCGAGCAATAGTCCCACGCCCTCAGACAGCGTGCGCGCCCCCGCCGTCAGACGCATCTCGTCGGCGCCCAGGCGCTCGAAACGTTTCTGAAGTTCACTCAACGCGGCGGCGAGTTGCTTGGCCTCAGCTTCGGGTGGCGATGTCATAGAGGTTTACAATCAGTTAGAAGGACAAAGTCGATCCGCGCGACACGATATTTATTCTGCTCAAAAACGAACTACTTCGGAGCATACGACGGCGGCGGCGGGCATGGCAAACGTCTTCGCATCTTTTACAAATTGACTCGAGGACTGTAAGTCGACCTCTGAGACTTAAGTGCGACGCGCCCAAAAGTTCACCATCAACAAAGGGTCAACAAATTGCCTACCACCCAGCCTCACGCCGTTGCCCTAGCCAGGCAACTTTTTGTCACCGTCACAGCCGTCAGCGTATTTATCATTCTTTGGTTCCTGCCCACGCCCGGCGCTTCGCCTCTATTTGAACAAGGAAGCTCTGTATCGTACCTCACTCTGGGGGCCTTTAATATCACGCCGATTGTCAGCGCCTTTATGCTCGTCGAATTCGCTGCGCTGATTGTGCCGCCGTGGCGAAAGCTACGTATCTCCGGAGTCCCGGGACGCCAGAAGCTCCGGCGGGCCAGCTATGTGCTGGGCTTTATTTTGACGGCGATTCAGGGCTCGGCCATGACTCAAATGCTAGCCGATACCAGTGGGATGCAGCCCGGCCTGATGCTCATATCTTGGCTGGGCGCATGCGCACTGATCATCGGGTTACTCATAGCTATTGAGCGGGTCGGGGTTGGCCAGGGATTCTCGCTTTTTTTGCTCGCCGCCACAGTGTTGGAGACATTTGGCACCGTGGACAGCCTCTTCGCGTGGGAACTCGTGAGCCAGTCAGGAGAAGATCTGGTCTCCATCGTCGCGCTGCTCGCCGTCGTAGGCGCGTGTTGGTGGATCTTTCGGCGCCCGCCCACGCTTGGCACATCGAATGACGAGGCCCCACCCACCGGTATAGATTGGCGCCGCTGGGGCATTATCGCACCCACCATGGGCTTCGTATCCCTCAACTGGGCTTATGAAATGCCGACCCTAATAGCGGCGATAAAGAACTACTATGTCGACGTCCCCTCCCACGGGGCCGGTCACCCTTCACCAGGATGGAACGCGGACTTTTTTATTGTCATCGGCGTGCTTATCCTGGGCGGTATCTTCGCGAGCATGCTTTTCTATCGCCAGCGATATGTTCTGGGATTGTGGAGCGCGGTCGCGGAGGTCTTCGACCCAAGCTATGAGCCCGCAAAGCTCAAAGCACATTTTAAAAGCGCGTGGATAAAGGCCGTCCAGCTCTCGCTGGCTTTCGTGGTCGTGGTATTCGTCGCGGACACGGTCACTCACGGCATCATTGGCCTGCTAGGCGCGATCATCGTGGGCTGGAGCGTCGCGATCGCCATTGACCTGCAGCGCGAGATCTCATTTCGTTTGCAGCACGGAGCCCTCGGGGTCGTCGACGAGGTGCATCGACTCTATGTCTTGCCGCCCGAGCTCGCGCTCATCGAGAGGCGCGGCATCCCGGTCCTCGCGCGCGCCACCTGCATGCGCAGCCTCTTTCATTTCTTCGGTCCCTATATCCCTATCGAACTCATGGTCCCGATCGCGCGCGTTGAGGAGGCCCAGGAGGCGTTGGAGCTAGAGCATACCGATACGCCATGAACCAGCGCTTATTTTGCGCGTAGCCGCCCGCCCCGCTGCCAACACTTCCATAGCGCCCGCCCGCGCCGGATCGCCGCATCACGCGTCGCGTCCTGTGTTCTCCGAGCGCCCAAGATGGGTTTAAGAATCGTGAGCGCCTCCCCGGGGCGCCCATTCTGGTAGAAGAGCTCCGCCAGCACCACCCGCGCAGCCCAAAACTCGGCATCACAGCTCAGCGCATGTTTGAGCGCCTGGGCCGCCTCGCCCGCGTCGCCCTGGTCCCTGCGAATAAGCCCCAGCACATACCAACTATAGGGCAGCCGCGGCTGCAGATGCAGCAGGCCCCGAAAAATCGCGGCGGCCTCCTCGTGATGCTCGCGCATATAGAGCACAAACCCCAGCTTCGACAGACTCCAAATCTCGGTATCATTGAGAATCATTTTCCCTCTCCTGTCTGAGTCGATACACATAGGTCAGCAATTCGGCCACGGGTTCGTAAAACTCGGCCGGGATCTCCGAGTCGATCTCGGTGTCGACCAGCGCCCGCGCAAGGTCGATATTCTTGACGATCGGGATGCCGTAGCGCCGAGCCAGACGTTTGATCTCCTTGGCGACTTCACCGCGCCCGGCCGACAGCACTCGCGGCGCGCCGCCGGCGTCCGCGTCATAGCGAAGCGCCACCGCGATATGGGTCGGGTTGACCACCACCGCGTCGGCCTTTTTAACCTGCTTGGTGCCGCCGCCGCGCAGCAATTCGCGGTGGAGTTTTTTACGCTCGCCCTTCACCTGCTGGTCTCCCTGGGCCTCCTTATACTCGCGTTTGATCTCGTCTTTCCCCATCATCAGGCCCTGCTCATGCTGATGGCGCTGCCAGAATAAATCGGCGATCCCAAACCCGATAAGCGCCCCGCCCAAATACATGCACAGGTCGAAGACCACGTCCGACACGATGATCATGCCCTTCGACAGCGTCATGCGCGGAAGTTCGATAAGCATCGGTAATTTATCGCGAATCACCAGATACCCGAGCAGGCCCGAGACCGTTAATTTTGCAATATTTTTGGCCAAATCGACGAGCTTTTTGGGGGCGAACATCTTCTTAAAGCCGCCAACCGGGTCGAGGCGTTTGCCCTGGGGCATGAGCGGCTCCAGGGTAAAGAGCGCGCCGATTTGCACATAATTGAAAAACAGCGCCGCCACGAAAGCCAACGCGAGCGGCGGCGCGATCATCAGGCCGAGCTCGGAGAGCGCGGCCAATAAGAATGGCCCAATATCGGCCTGTGTCGGGTTGCGCCCCGATACGAGCTCAATACTATGCGTAATCAACCCGGCGGAGCGCCCCACGATCACCGTCATCCACGCGCTCAGCCCCGCCCAGGCAAAGAGCACGACCATCGCGCCGGTGAACTCCGCCGACTTCGCAACATTGCCCTCTTTGCGCGCCTTATCGCGGCGCTTCTGTGTGGGTTTTTCGGTCTTTTCGCTCATTGCATAAGCTCCAAAAGCTGAAGCACATGCACCACGCTGAGCGTCGCGTCTTCCAAAAACCGGTCGATGACGACATGCAGGCCCACCAATAAGATGGCCACGCCCAGCACCGCCTTAATCGGCATCCCCAGAAAGAACACGTTGATCTGCGGCGCGGTTTTGTTGACCAGCGCGAGCATAATATTCATGAGCAGAATCGCCGCGACGACCGGAAAGGCGAGCAGAACGCCGAGCGTGATCGCGTCGGCGGCCAGGCGCACCAGGCCGAAGGTGATGGTCTGCAGATTCTCCCCGAAATTCGGGAACCGCGTCGGCGGCAGCATCACATAGCTGCGAACCAACGCCGCTAAAAAAAGCCGATGCCCGCCGCTGAGCAAAAAGACCACCACCCCGAGTTGGTAGAGAAGATCGGCCGACACGCTCTCCTGGCTCTTGAGCTGCGGCACCATCGCGGTCGCCATCGTTTGCCCCCGCGCCCCGTCGATCAATTGCCCGGCGATTCGCATCGCGTCGAAGGCGAGCGCGGCGATAAAACCGATCATCAACCCGACCACTAACTCTTTGAGGATTAGCGCGGTGATATGCAGCGACCCGGCCGGCAGCGCCGCCGCCGCGCCCATCTGCCACACCGCCGGGTACACCAGGATCGTCAGCGCGATCGAGATGCCCATCTTCACCTGCTGCGGCATCGCCTGCCCGCCCAAATACGGCACCAAATAGACCACCGGCGCCATGCGCGCAGACACCAGCACCGCCAGCAAAATCGCCTGGTCGATGCCCCGCTGAACGCCCTGATCGGTCAGAAACTCCCACATGCAACCACCGCCTCGCTTTGTCGCACAGCCTGGTGAATGGGGCTCAAAAGAACTCCGGGAAGCCCTCGAAAAGTAGGCGTGTAAACGCCAGCAATTGCCCGCCGATCCACGGCCCCGCGATGACCAGACTCACAAAGACCGCGATAAGCTTTGGCACAAAGGTCAGCGTCTGCTCCTGAATCTGGGTCGTCGCCTGAAACACGCTCAGCATCAGCCCCACCACCAGACTCGCCATCACCGGCGGCGCCGACACAATCAGCACCAAAAGAAGCGCCTGGCGGGTAATCTGCAGAATATAATTCTCCATCACATGCTCTCCGGCGAAGATTAGACGTAGCCCAGCACAAGCCCCTTCACGACCAGAAACCAGCCGTCGACGAGCACAAAGAGCAATAATTTGAAGGGCAAACTGATGGTGGTGGGGCTGAGCATATGCATGCCCAGGCTCAGCAGAATATTAGCGATCACCATATCGACCACGATAAAGGGCACAAATAGGATAAACCCGATGGTGAACGCTTCCTTAAGCTCGCTTACGACGAACGCCGGGATTAGGATGATGAGGTCATCGCGCTCGACGTCCTCGCGCTGCTCCGGCGGGCGAAGCTCGAGCGCAAGGTCAAAGAGCAGCTCCTTCTCGACCGCGTGCGCGTGTTTGACCAAAAACGCGCGCAGCGGGTCGGCGGTGCGCCGGGCGAGGTCGCGGTATTCGTCAAAACCGGGGCGGGTATTGCTCTCTTCGAAGGCTTCGACGGTCGGCGCAACTTCCTGGTAGATCTGCATGCCCACCGGCGCCATGATATAGATGCTCAACACGATCGCGAGACCGGTGATCACCTGATTGGGCGGCACCGATTGAGCGCCAATCGCAGTGCGAAGTAGCGACAAAACCACCGCGACCTTCACAAAGCTGGTGACCATAATCAGCAAAAATGGCAACAGGGCGAGCAAGCCCAGCGCGACCACCATTGTCAGCGGGCTTCCGCCCGCCCCGGGCGCCTGGGCCCACGCCGATTCGGCCGAAAATAACACCCCCGCAAAGACCGCTATTTTTATCCCCAGGCCGCCGCGTTTTCGCCATATATCGACACCGCGTCGACGCGCGAAAACACGCATATTGCTGACATGCCTTCCCATAGATTCCCTCTCGCTCGCGGGCGCGACCCTGCGTCGGCCCTATATGGGTTTTCGGCAGCGGAGGGTATTTTGTTGCGTCTTTTGCGAAGTTAATTTTTGAGAGGCTCGTCGGACCCATCGACATGACGAATATAACTCTTATTTTTCAGACACTTGGGATGGAAAATATTCCTCGGCGCTTTCGGGCGAAAGCTCGGTCAACAATGAGATCTGTGTTTCTGTATTTCCCAGGACCAGGAATTTAGGACCGACTTGCACGACCATCACCGTGCGGTTTGGCGCGATGGGAAGGCGCCCTAAAACCCGCATCTGCTCGCCGCCGGACCGACCCCCCGCGATACGCCCCACGCCCCAGCGAAGAATCGCGTAGGCCAGCAGGCAGACCAGCGCGACGGCGATGATCATCTTGATGAGCATCATGCCATAATCCGCGCCCACATTGGGCTCAGCGACACGCTCGGTTTTCGGCGAGATTTCGAGCGCCTGGGGCGGCGCGCTCGACGCCTCTAACCGACGCTCAGCGGGCGGCGCGGGCGCGGCCGGAAAGAGCAGCAATAGGACGCCGCTCAACAGGATAAGAGCCGCCAAGAACAGAGCAATCTTGCGCTGTGGTGTGGTCTTCATTCATCTCGTCCCCTTTGGAGTTTACTGCGTGTCGAACGACTATAATGAGCCCAAAGTAGGATGACAACTGACAACCCGGAGCATTCCGCTTAAGATGAGCGCGGAATAGCTTGATAAGGCGAAATGCTTTTAACCCCCGAGCGCCCGGTATCGACCCGCCGCGCCGTGTTCTCTGACGCCGGAAGCAATAGCGATCTATGAGTCAATTTAAAGACAGAATTTTTCGAAGCGTGCGCGCGAATCTCAACGACGTGCTCGATCGCATTCGTGAATTCGAATCTCAGGGGGGATTTGAGACGCTTTTTGACGAAGAGCGCAGCCGCCTGGGGGACGGACACACGGGAGGCACCGACCCGGTGCCGCCGCGCGGGGGGAAGAAGGGAATTCGCGACTATTACGCGAATTTGGAGGTCCCCTACGGCTCGGATATCGACACCGTGAAGGCCTCTTATTTGAAGTTGATGCGCCGCTATCATCCCGATCGCTATACGAACGACCCCGAGATGGAGGCGCTGGCGACCGAGCTTAGCCAGGAGATCTCCCAGGCCTATACCGCGGTTAAAAGTTGGTTAAAAAATGGGGGGTATTGAGCGCGTTTAAAACGCAACGCCGGCGCGCAGGCAGATCTCGTCGATGAGTTCTTTGCTGCGCGCGTCCAGGCGCGTAAATGCCACGCCCATCCCGCTATTCTCCGGCGACTCGTTGACGCGCACCACCTCGCCCTCGCCGGTCACTTCTTCGATATCGTCGAGGATCACCGAGAATTGCAGCGTCACCCGCGTGCCCTGGGGCAGCGGGTTTTTCGACCGAATAAAGACCCCGCCCTGGGAAATGTTGCTGACATATTCGGCGATATAATCTTCGATACACTCGAATTCCTGATTGACCAGCACCCGCCGATGCTGGCGGTTGTCGAGCGCGCGTTCGTGCGGCCCCGAGTGACTCATCACGGTATTTTCTGAACTTTGCGGGTCACTCATTTTCGTCCTCTCAGGCGACGACGCGGGCTATCCTGCGCCCAATTTTGGGTTAGTGCGTGACGCAGGATAGCACCGAATAAAACAAAGATCACTTCGCAGGGGCGATCTCGAATGACTCAAGACGCCGGTCGGGCTGGCTCTTATAGTGGAGCAATTTTTTGTAGCGCTGGGCGATCTCGTCCAGCGCTTTTCGCTCGGTGCCCCGCAGGATTTGAATCACGCTGGGGTGCGCCTGGATGTAGATATTCTCCTCGGTCATCATCACGATCTCGCGCTTGAGCTCGCGGATAATCTCGTAGGAGACCGTCTCTTTGGACTTCACAAACCCGCGCGAATCGCAATATTCGCAGGGCTCGCAGAGGAATTGGTGCAGCGACTCGCGCACGCGCTTTCGGGTCATCTCGACCAGGCCGAAGTCCGAGATCGCCAGCGAGTTCGTAGTCACGCGGTCTTTCTCCAGCGCCTTCTCTAGTCTGCGATAGACCTTCTGGCGGTGCGAGCCCTTCTCCATATCGATGAAGTCGATGATGATGATGCCGCCGATATTTCGCAGGCGAAGTTGGTAGACGATCTCATCGACCGCCTCCAGGTTGGTCTGCAAAATCGTCTCTTCCAGGCTGCTCGAGCCGACGAATTTACCGGTGTTGATGTCGATACTGGTGAGCGCCTCGGTCTTGTCGAAGACAAGCTCACCGCCCGACTTAAGCTGCACGCGCCGCGACAGCGCCCCGTTGATCTCGGCCTCGATGCCGAAGGCGTCGAAGATCGGCTCGCTATATTTGTATAGGTCCACCGAGTCGACGAACTCGGGCATAAAGCGCTCGACATAGTCGCGCACGCGCTCAAAGGCGCGAGCATCGTCGACCACCAGGCGGTCCAGATTCGGCGTGAAGAGGTCGCGCGCGACGCGAATCAAAAGATCCGGCTCCTCATTGAGCAGATAGGGCGCGGTGACCTTGCTGCACTTCTCAAGAATATCTTCCCACTGCTTGGTGAGCACGTCGATCTCGCGGCGAATCATCTCCTCGGAGGCGTTCTCGCTGACGGTGCGCACGATGAAGCCGGTGCCCGGCTTGCGCTGGTCCTCGACGATCTTGCGCAGGCGCTTGCGTTTTCGCTCGCTGTTGATCCGGCGCGACACCCCGATATGCGACACGGTCGGCATAAAGACCAGGAAGCGCCCGGGGATCGAAATATGGCTGGTTAAACGCGCGCCCTTGGTGCCCATCGGCTCCTTGGCGACCTGGACCATAATCTCCTCGCCCTCCTTGAGGACGTCCTGGATATTAACGCGCTTTTTATTCTTCTCGCGCGAGGGCGGCGGCCACAGTTCCAGATCCTCGTCGCCAAACGCGGCGATATCGTCGTCAAAACTATAAAAATCGCTGACGTGTAGAAAGCCCGCTTTATGCTGGGCAACATCGACAAACGCGGCCTGCATGCCCGGGAGCACGCGCACCACCTTGCCCTTATAGATATTACCCACGACATCGCGATCGCGCTTTCGCTCGATATAAAATTCGCTGATGATGCCATTTTCAATCAGAGCGACGCGCGTCTCTGCGCTCGTCGAATTCACTACTAATAGGTCGGACATAAAAGCCTGTTGGAAAACGCGCAAAATTGGGTTTAGCCATCAGGTTCTTGGGTGAGGAGTCTCGGCGCCGCTCAAATAATTTCAACGCTCAAAATTTTTGTCGACATCGAAACTAAAATCCTTCGCTCCCAAAATCCCCAGGCCGCAAACCGCAGTCATTGGAACCGCGCTCGCGACCGGAAACACTGCGCCGCTAAGAGCGCGCGTGTAACGCTTTTGATGGCAAGATAGCTGTCTTATGCCGAATCGTCTCTGAGACATCCATAAAAGACGGCTCGCGAACGACTCGTAAATATTTCTTATGTGTTTTTTGGTGCCTCCCAAAAAACACCTGCATTAAATGTGTGGCTTCAATCGCGAGCGGTAATTGCCTGGGCGCCCATAGCTTTTTTGGTTGCCAGGGTGCGCGCAAACCGCTCAAGGAGAACGCCACGTCCGCATTGCTTAGCCTGCGCCTCGACGACTTATTTCCAAAAAGAAATAGACTGAGAATCACTGGGGTAATGGGCCGCGATGCCCTCCTCTTGTTGCCGCCCTCTTCTATACCATAGTGGATTCGGCACGACTAGGATTTGATAGGGCCGATCGGCGGAAAGACTCCGTGGGGGCTCGGACATTAATGTCATGAATCCGGCGCCCCACCCGAGCGGGGCCAAGCCGTCAAGCGAGCAACCCGCCCGAGAAGGCCGCCAGGGGCACCCCACAAAAGTTGGCACGCCCCGTGCATATCAATGAGTTTGCACGGGAGGCCTCAAAACGTTCCCCAACGATCCAGCGCGCTCCCAGCACCTCGAAAGACGTCGACCCAATCGAATTGGGCCGGCGTTTTTCTGCTTCTTGGACACCTCATTTGATCGTGGATCGCTCAAACCGCCCCCAATTCCCCATCATTTCACTTGTCTCAGCGCGGCTTCGGAGTATCATAGGCGCCGCTAAACCCTCTTCAGATAGGTGGAACTACCGTGGCTCAAATTGACCGACTCCTTGGCACCCTCGTCGCTCGCCGGATCTCTCTGGCCGCCCTTCAACCGGATAAGGAGATCACGCTGGATATGGGAGGGGGCGACACGCGCCCCTTTAATAACCATATCCTCAGCGCCCGCCAGGTCGAGATGCTGCTGGCCGAGGTGATGCCCGACGACCTCAAAGAGTCGCTGCGCGACACGGGGCGGGCCGAATTTGAATACGATTCGCCGCATGGTCCGGTCGGGATGACCGCGCTTCGCCGGCGCGGGAAGCTCAGCGTCTATGTGTCGACCGCGCGCACCCTCGAGTATCAGGACGCCAACGAGCGCAGCGCCGGGGCGCCCGCGATCAAACCGTCGGGGCTTGGCGAAGAACCCTCGCCCGAACCCGCCGAAGTCGCCGAGGCAGCCGCCCCCCCGCAGCCCGACGAGACCGCCGGGGATAGCCTGTGGCGCCGCGAGCAGACCGGGCTTGAATTGGCGCTTGAGAGCCCGGGGCTCGGCGAGCAATCGTCGTTTGTCGACGCCACCTTGCGCCCCACGGCGGCTTCCCAGGAGCGCCGCGGCGAGCCGGCGGGGCGCGCCGAGCAAGCCCCGAGCAGCGCGCGCGCGATCGCCATGCAGGAGCCCGGAACCGAGGCGCCGATCGACAAATATCTGCGGGTGATGCATGAGCAGGACTGCTCCGACCTTCATATGACCAGCGGCAACCCGCCGATGTACCGAAAAGACGGTGAGATGGCGCTCATCGGCGAGATGAAATCACTGTCGCCAAGCGCGGTCGAAGAGCTGCTGCTGCCGATCATGCCGGACCGCAACCACGAAGAATTTATCGAGCTGCGCGACACCGACTTCGCCTATGAGATTGAGGGCATTGGCCGCTTCCGCTGCAACGTCTTTATGGATCGCCTCGGCCCGGGCGCGGTCTTTCGCATCATCCCCGAAGATATCCTGACGGCCGAGACCCTCGGCCTCTCCCAACATATCCTGGACCTATGCGCGCTCAACAAGGGGTTGGTGCTGGTAACCGGGCCCACCGGCTCGGGTAAATCCACCACCCTGGCCGCGATGATCGACTATATAAACCGCACCCGAAAATCGCATATCATCACGGTCGAAGATCCCATCGAGTTTGTGCACCCGAACAAAAAATGCCTGATCAATCAGCGCGAAGTTGGGGTGCATACGATGAGCTTCAAGAACGCGATTCGCGCGGCGCTGCGCGAAGACCCGGATATCATCCTGGTCGGCGAGCTGCGCGACCTGGAGACCATCCATATGGCGATCGAGACCGCCGAGACAGGCCACCTGGTCTTCGGCACCCTGCACACTAACACCGCGCCCTCGACGGTCGACCGGCTGATCGACCAATTCCCCACCGACCGCCAATCCCAGGTGCGCACGATGCTGTCGGAGTCACTGCGCGCGGTCATCGCCCAGACGCTGTGCAAAAAGATCGGCGGCGGGCGCGTCGCCGCCCTCGAGGTGCTCATCGGCAACCGCGCGGTCGCCAACCTGATCCGAAACGCCAAGACTCACCAGCTCCCCTCGATCATGGAGACCGCCAAAGGCGAGGGCATGGTCGCCCTGAACGACTCGCTCTTCGCGCTGGTCGAGCAGGGGCTCGTTAGCGCCGAAGAGGCGCATTATAACGCCATCGAAAAGGGCACGCTGGCGCGGCGCTTAAAAGCGGCAGGCCACGCGATTGAGGCCAGCGAGTGATCCCTAGAAATTGGAACATTGTGGCAGTGCCACGCGTACTTCCCGCCGAGCGAGTGGCCCCGGAGCGGTCCGGCACTTAGCGCGCCCGCGAAAAGCTCTTCGGACCTGGGTGCTTGAAGGCTGGGAAAAGCAGCGACAACCCCAATGCAGGGGTCACCATCAGAGCGCTCGACAGGCGGCCGACCACTTCGAGCGTCTGAGCGATCACGAGAAGGCAACCGAACTGCGCGTGTTCCAGGCGACGCGACCCGCTGAGGGCGACGCCGAATAAAAGCAAATAACTTGGCGACAACTTCATCCGTTTCCTTAGTACCGAATTTGACTTGACAAACCCACTTGACAGCCTGTTAAAAGCGTTTATGCTTCACGGCGCAAGATGACGTCTTTGAAGTCTGAGTTCTCGGTTTGAGAACACGTATGGTTGTCTTAATGGCGGCATACCCAACGCCATGATGTTATGACCCCCTTCCGCGTCTAGAACCGCACGAACAACACCGACTTACTATTTCCAGCACATATACCGCGGCGTTTTTGCGGTTTGAGGGCTCTTGACGGCGAGTGTGTTTTTTCGCCTCAAATTGACGGTATGCTCAGGTATTAACCACGCCTCAACGCCCTTGGCATCTTGCTCAACGGTCGCATCGCGCGGCCGAGCATCCCAGAATTGATATATTGTTTTGAACGGCGGCCATTTCAAACTAGAGTTCACTAAATAACCAATAAGTGCGCCCTACATTGCCCCACCCTTCGTTATTTTTAACCACCCAAATATTTCCCCAATCCTACCTCGCCCGACCACTCGGAGGCTGCGACTTTTCACGTTCGCGCATCCCCCGTCTGCGGCAGCGAAAGAATTGATACCCACACCGGGTCATCCCTCTGAGGAGCATTCATGAACCTGAAAAGTTTAAAAGCACTAAAAATCGGCGAGCTCGCCAAGATGGCCAAAAAGGCCAAGATCGAAGGCGCGCCAAATATGCGAAAGCAGGAGCTCATCTTTGCGCTTCTGCAATCGCAGACCGAAAAAGACGGCCAAATCTACGGCGAGGGAACGCTTGAAATCCTGCCCGATGGCTTCGGCTTCTTGCGCGCCCCCGACTATAATTACCTGCCGGGCCCCGACGATATCTACGTCTCCCCGAGCCAGATTCGCCGCTTCAATCTTCGCACCGGCGACACGATCAGCGGCCAGATTCGCCCCCCCAAAGACAACGAGCGCTACTTCGCCTTGCTCAAGGTCGAAGCCGTCAACTTCGACGACCCCGAAGGCTCGCGCGACAAGATTCTCTTCGACAACCTGACCCCGCTGTACCCGCAAGAGCGCATCGACCTGGAGAGCGCCTCCGAGAAGCATAGCCTGCGCATCCTCGATCTGCTCACGCCGATCGGGAAGGGCCAGCGCGCGCTCATCGTCGCGCCGCCGCGTACCGGTAAAACGGTGCTCCTGCAGGACATCGCCCACGGCGTGGCCAAGAACCACCCGGACGCCGCCCTCATCGTGCTGCTCATCGACGAGCGCCCCGAAGAGGTCACCGACATGCAGCGTTCGGTCGACGGCGAGGTCATCAGCTCGACCTTCGACGAGCCGGCCGAGCGTCATGTGCAGGTGGCCGAGATGGTCATCGAGAAGGCCAAACGCCTGGTCGAGCACCAGCGCGACGTGGTCATCTTGCTCGACTCGATCACGCGTCTTGCGCGCGCCTATAATACAGTCGTGCCGCCGTCGGGGAAAATCCTCTCCGGTGGTGTCGACTCCAACGCGCTGCACAAGCCGAAGCGCTTCTTCGGCGCCGCGCGCAATATCGAAGAGGGCGGAAGCCTGACCATCATCGCCACCGCGCTTGTCGACACCGGCAGCCGCATGGACGAGGTCATCTTCGAGGAGTTCAAAGGTACCGGTAACTGCGAGCTGCACCTGGACCGCAAGCTCATGGAGAAGCGTATCTTCCCGTGCCTCAACATCAACAAGTCCGGCACGCGAAAAGAGGAGCTGCTCATGAGCGAGCAACAGCTCAACCGCGTCTGGATCCTGCGCCAGCTCCTGCACCCCCTCAACGTCGTCGACTCGATGGAATTCCTCATCGACAAGATGGGCAAGACCGACTCGAACGCCGATTTCCTCAACTCAATGAGCGGCTAATACCCCCATGTTTCAGAAGTTAGAGGAAGTACAGGCAAGGTACCGCGAGCTGAATAGTCAGCTCGCGGACCCCAGCATTGCAGCAGATCCGGGGCGATATCAGAAGTTGGCCAAGGAGCACGCCAGCCTTCAAGATATCGTTGATGCTTACGCACGCCTGCGCGAAGTCGAAGACGAGATCGAGGCAAATAAGTCGCTGCTTGAAGAGGATGACGACGAGCTCAAGGCGATGGCGCGCGCCGAGATCGCCGAGTTTGAGGCCGAAGAAGAGCGCCTCAAGAAGCACCTCAAGCAGCTCTTGATCCCCAAAGATCCGCTCGACGAGAAGAATATCTTGCTCGAGATCCGCGCGGGCACCGGCGGCGACGAGGCCGCGCTTTTTGTGGGCGACCTCTTCCGCATGTACGACCGCTACGCCGCCAACCGCGGCTGGAAGGTCGACATCGTCGAGGCCAGCCAGACCGACACCGGCGGGTTCAAAGAGGTCATCGCCATGATCGAGGGCGACGACGTCTATAGCCACCTCAAATACGAGGGCGGCACCCACCGGGTTCAGCGCGTGCCGGCGACCGAGAGCCAGGGGCGCATCCACACCTCGGCGGTCACCGTGGCCGTTTTGCCCGAGGCCGAAGATGTCGAGCTCGACCTCGACATGAACGACCTCAAATTCGACACCTATCGCTCGTCGGGCCCCGGCGGCCAGTCGGTCAACACGACGGACTCGGCCATCCGCATCACCTATATCCCGACCGGGATGATCGTGACCTGCCAGGACGAAAAGAGTCAGCACAAAAACCGGGCCAAGGCCCTCAAGGTCATGAAGACCCGTCTGCTCGAGCTCAAGCGCGAGAGCGCCCACCAGGAGCGCGCTGCCGAGCGGCGCGACCAGGTCGGCAGCGGCGACCGCTCCGAGCGAATCCGCACCTATAATTTCCCCCAATCGCGCATCACCGACCATCGCATCGGTTATAGCACGCGGCGTTTGGATGATATTTTGGCCGGTGATCTCGACGCCATCCTGGACCCGATCCACACCCATTTCCAGGCCGAGCGACTGCAGAACCTCAGCGATGACTAATCCCTCAAATATCGTCGCGACGATTGCGCTCGACGCACCCGCACGCGCAGATCAGCGCGTGTGGGCCTTCGATTATGTCGATGGGTTTGGGCGCCCCGCCTCCGGCATCCTGGTGCGCCTGAGCGGCGACGCCGAAGCCACCGAATACCGCGCCTACCGCAACCTCTGCCCGCATTGGTCGATGCCGCTGGACGGCGGCACCGGCGAATTTCTCGACGACTCCGGCCACCTCATTCAATGCAAAATGCACGGCGCCCGGTTCGAGATCGACACCGGCGAGTGTATTTTGGGCCCCTGTGATGGCGAATATCTTGAAGAATTGCGGGTGGAGTTGAGCGCGGACGGGACGAGCGCGACGATTCGGCGCGGCGGTGGGCTTCGGTTGGGTTGATGGGCTTCGTGATTTTGATGCCCCCCGCGAGGGCTCGCCCCCCATAGGGATGCCCCTTTTTTGGCAGGCCCCGCTCTTTTGGGGGCATGCACATGGGGGGGCTGGAGGGGGCAGGGCCTTAGCGTTGCCATTGGGATGGCCTCCCGAGGCCCCCGCGAGGGCTCGCCCCCCCATAGGGATGCCCCTTTTTTGACAGGCCCCGCTCTTTTGGGGGCATGCGCATGGGGGTGCTGGTGGGGTAAGGGCCCTAGAGCTGCCATTAAGATGGCCTCACGAGGCCCCCGGGAGGGCTCGACCCCCCATAGGGATGCCCCTTTTTTGACAGGCCTCGCTCTTTTGGGGGGATGCATATGGGGGGCTGGAGGGGTGAGGGCCTTAGCGTTGGCAGAAAATGCCGTCCGAGGCTCAAAGGCTGGGCTTAAGCTGTCCTAGTCATCGTGGACTTCGCCGCAAAATTCGAACTCGTCGTAGTCATCGTCGTCATCGTCGCCGTAGTCCTCTTCGCCCAGATCAAGGGCGTCGGCGGGCACCTGCTCGGCGCGGGCGACGGCCTCGTCGATGCGGCTCAGGGCGCGCGCGCCGCGCCCCTCGACCACGATCGACGCGGCGGCGGCGGCGAAACGCGCGGCGGCGATCATATCTTCGCCCAGCGCGACCCGATGCGCAAAACTCGCCGCGAACACGTCTCCTGCGCCCGTGGGATCGCTGGCCTCGGTCGGATAGATGCCCACCTCGACCGGCTCTCCATACACGAAAATCTGGCTGCCCAGCTCGCCACGGGTAAACGCGACCAGGGGCACCGCCTCGGTCAGCTTCTCGAGCAGCCCGGGCTGTCCGATCACGTCTTCTTCGCTCAAACAGGCGATATCGACGCCGCGAAAATCCTCGGCCACCACCCCCCAATACTCCTGGACAACCCGCCGGGCGCCGGGGAAATCATCGCCCTTAAACAGCGGCCCGGCGCGCTTGATCCACCCCTGGATATTGATCGCGATAAGCGCGTCCGGGTTGACCTCGCGGATGGCGGTCTTCCACGTTTCGAGGTCGATCTCACCGAGCACCGGGGCCAGATGAATGAGGTCCGCCTGCATCCACTCTGGCGGGACCATCTTCGGCAGGACCGGGCCAGCCAGCGCCTTTAAGAGCTGAACGCGCGGCTTATCGGTCGGATAATAATTGGCGAAGACGGTCGTCTCGCCGGCCTGATGCAGGGTGAGATCGAGGTCGGCGACCTCGTGCGCGCAGCCGAAATCATCGCCCGCCACGGCCACCAGATGCACGCTTAAATTGGCGCCGTCCTCGCGCTTTGCCTGCTCGGCGAGCGCGGCGTGAACCCGCGCGCCGTAGAAGGCGCAGCCCCCCGCGACGACCTCGTCGCCGTAATAATCATGGGTAATATGGCCGACGACCAGGGTCTTCATAATGTCCTCAATTCAAAAACTCGCCGCCGGCAATATTATAGGATTGCCCGGTGATAACCGACGCGGCGTCGGAGCATAAGAAGGCGATAAGCTCGGCCACGTCTTCGGCCGCGACCATGCGGCCCAGGGGAATGCCGGCGATAGCCTGGGCGCGGTATGCCTCTTCGGACATCCCGGCGCGCCGCGCGCCCTCGCGCGCGTCCGCCCGTGACATTGGCGTGTCGACCCAGCCGGGGCACACCGCGTTGACGCGGATCTTTCGCGCCGCCAACTCCAGGGCCACGCAGCGGGTCAACCCAAGCACCGCGTGCTTGCTCGCCGTATACGCCTCGTAGCCCGCCCGCGCGTTCTTTCCCAAGCCGGAGGACACCGTCACGATGCTCCCGCCGTCGGGCATCGTGCGCGCGGCGGCTTTGACGCAGTTATAGACGCCGTGCACGTTGATATTCATCGCCCGATGCCACACCGCGTCGCTATTCTCATCGTCCAGGCGCGCCTGCTCGCAGACGCCGGCGGCTGCGACCAGAATATCGACCGGGCCGACCTCGGCGAAGAACGCCTCGACCGCCGCCGGGTCGCTCACGTCGAGCGAATGCGTGCGCACCTGCTCGGCCGCGGCGCCGCCTGCGACCAGCGAGGCTTTCGCCTCGGCCAGGCGCTCGGCGTTGCGCGCGCACAGGATAACCTCGACTTCTGACGGCGCAGACGCCGCGCTCAGAAACGCCCGCGCGCTCTCCAGTCCAATGCCCGACGAGCCACCGGTGATAAGAATCTTTCGAGCCATAATCAGGTCCTTCGCAGTTTAAAAAACTCAGTAGGTCTGCTTGATCGCCTCGCGCAACACAGCGTCGCTGACCGGGATCACATAATCGCCGTCGACCGACCATAGGCTGCCCGGGCCGTCGACCAAGGCCATGCGCGTTCCCTCGGTCAGGTAGCGCTTATTATAGCGCATCATCGACATGATATCGTCGATATCGATCGACGCGGGGATGCGGGTCGGCAGCTTATATTGCTTGATGAGGCGCTCGTGCAGCTCGACGATATCGTCGCCGCAACCGCCCAGCAGGCGCGAGACGCGCGCCGCGATCATCATGCCGATGCCCACCGACTGGCCGTGGTTGAGGTCATAGGCCGACAGGAACTCGATCGGATGGCCGACGGTGTGACCATATTGCAGGACCATGCCCTCGCGGTATTCCTTGGGGTCGACGGCCATAAGCTCGCATTTTAGCTCGATATTCTTGCGCACGACGGTCTCCAAGAAGTCCGGGTCGTGGATGCTCCCGTCGTAGTCGAGCAGGTATTGCAGGTACTCCGGGTCCTGGCCGAGGGCGTGCTTGACGACCTCGCTGAGGCCGTCGGGGATCAGCCAATCCTCGAGGGTGGCGAGCACCTCGACGTCGACCGCGATGCTGATCGGCGGGTAATAGGAGCCCACCAGGTTCTTGCCGCGCGCGCCGTTAACGCCCTGTTTGTGGCTGATCGCCGCGTCGCATTGGGCCATCAAAGTCGTCGGCACGTGCACCAGCCCGATGCCGCGATACAGCGTCGAGGCGAGGAATCCGCAGACGTTGCAAACCGCGCCGCCGCCCAGCGAAATCAGGATCGATCGCTCATCGATCCCCTCGCCGATCACATGCTCGACCAGGCGGGTATAATTCTCGAGGGTCTTCGCTTCTTCGCCCTCGGCCATCACGACCCGGCGCACGTCGTAGCCCATCTTTTTAAGGCCGCCGACAAAGTCATCGCCGTAGATGGAGTTCACCTTCGTGTCGGTGAACACATAGACCGGCGAGGAGGCGCTGGCGTCCGGGATAAGCTGCAGGCGGTCGGGGTTGCGCACGAATCCGCGCTGCACATAGACGTCGGTCTCGTGCGGTTTGCCGGTGGTAAAGGTGTATTTTTTGGTCTTCACGTCGCTCGCGTCGGCGAACTCGGGGCGCAGCACCGTCTGCACGCGATGCTGTTTGCGCATCGCCATCTCGGCGCGAATCATCATCGGGGGCGTGTCGATATCGAACCAGAGCGCGCCGTCGACATAGGCAGCGCCGACTTTTTGGGCGGCGCCGAGCTTTGCAAGGCCGGCGGTGAGGTCGACAGGTTCGCCATCGGTGCCCTCAAGGACTTCTTCGAGGGCGTCGAAGACCGCCGGTTTGCAGGCAAAGAGCCCCGCGTCGATCCCCTGGAAATTCTCGATATGGCGGCCTGCGTCCACGACCTTGTCGTGTTTGAGCGCGAGCTTCACGGCCGCGTCGATGTCGTAAATACGCTCGGTATCCCGGTCCACCAACATCGACACGATCTGGTCGTCGCCGATCTCAAGCGCCGCCATCTTCGCCACCAATTCGGCGTCGAAAAGATGGTCCGCCATCGCCAATAAGAAGGGCTCATCGCTCCCCGCGAACGCCCCGCGCGCCGCCAGCAGGCTGCTCGCCAGGCCCTTTTCCCACTCGGCGTTTTCGACCAACTCGATCTTCATATTGAAGTCGGGGTGGGCGGCCAATTGGCGCTCGATCTTCTTGCCTTCATAGCCCACGACGATGACCGCATGCTCCACCCCAACCTCCTCAAGTCGCTTGAGCAGGTGGAAGATAATGGGGCGTCCGCCGACATCGACGAGCGGTTTGGGCGTATTGGGACGGTCGAGGCGAGCGCCGCGTCCGGCGGCGGGAATCAGGGCTTTTTTGTACATCGTGTCGCACCAGGATTTGTCGTAGCGAGGATATGGCGAATATCTGCTAAAAACCAACGCGCCGCCTCTATATGGAGACGAAGCTTTTAGCGCAGCAGCCATAACATTCTCGCTTCTGCGCGTCGAGATCGCGTATCGCGCCCGCGCTTTTTAATCGGCTCGAGCCTCCCATGCCTGTCAGAGCGGCGCGAGACGCCGCTTTATCGCCAAAACGCGCAAGATTCTGCGACTTCGCTCGCGCGGATTCGAAACTGCGCAACATCCGTGACACCAGCGCATTGTTGCCATAAGATTCTATCCGATGAACTTTATAAGATAGCAGCCCTTCTATTTTGAAATCGCAGGATTTTAAGCAGTCGCCGCAAGGCGGGGAAGGGCGAGCATCGAGTGTTTAATACGTCGATCTGTGAACCACTGAACCCTTATTTGAAGAACTCCGATTTATGGCCGAACAGCGATATCAGGTAATTGAACGCATCGACGCCGGCGGAATGGCTGAGGTGTTCAAGGCGAACTCAACCAGCCTGCAAGGCTATCAAAAACTCGTGGCGATCAAGCGAGTTTTGCCGGAGCTGACCCAGAACGAGCGCTTCGTGCGCATGTTCTTGGACGAGGCGAAGGTCAGCCTTCACCTAAACCACACCAACGTGGTCCAGGTCTTCGATCTCGGCATCGCCGACGAAACATATTTCATCGTGATGGAGTATGTGGACGGGAGTAACCTCAAGAAGATCATTCAGCTTCTGGGACAAAAGAAGCAGCGCTTGTCGGTCGAGCAGGCGGTTTATATCGCGCTGCAGGTCTGCCAGGGGTTGGCCCACGCGCACGCGCTCTTGGACCAGCGCGGGGCGCATCTGGGGATTGTCCACCGTGACATCAGCCCGCCGAACGTGCTGTTGTCGCGCGAGGGCGAGGTCAAAATCACCGACTTCGGGTTGGCCAAGGCGCGCGATCAGGCCGAAGTGACCGATCCCGGCGTGGTGAAGGGCAAATTCGGTTATCTGTCGCCCGAGGCCGCCACCGGCGAGAATGTCGACGCGCGCACGGACCTCTTTGCGGTCGGTATTTTGCTCTGGGAGATGATCGCCGGGCGGCGGCTCTTCCTGGGCGAGACGGACTATAAGACCCTCCAACTTGTTCGCGAGGCGAAGATCCCCTCGCTGGCCCAATTCGGGTGCCGCGTGCCGCCGCGACTCGAGCATATCCTCAAGAGGGCGCTGGCCCGCGACCCGGCCCAGCGCTACCAGAGCGCCAAGGAGTTGGGCGCGCATCTGGCCCGCTTTCTCTTCGAATACGGCAAGGTCGTCTCGGCCTTCGACATCGCCCATCTGGTCGATAATATCCTGGAGAAGAAGGACGAGCGCGCCACCGCGGCCGACGTCGCCGCCGGCAAGCAGGTTCAGCGCGAGCTCAATAAGCTGATGTCACTCGAGGAGATGGGGAATCTCGACCTGCTGATGACCCAGCGATACGGTCAGATCACCCCCGACGCCGAGGAATCCGGCGAATATAGCGGCGACGGCGAAGACCCGCGCGAGTGGATGGATCTGGGCTTTAGCGGCGATGATTTTGTGCCGTCGATGGACCCCGCGCATAATACGCCGATTCCGGGCGGTGGCGGCGATAAATGGCAGGCTGGCGGCCTCCAAGACGTCGCCCGCGCGACCCAGACGATGGAGGCGATCAAGGTCCCCCAGGAGGTGCGCGATGCGGCGCGAAGCGCCATGCAGCGGCCGTCACAACCGACCCCAAAACAAGAAGAGCCGCCACCGCAGGCGCGCCCTCAACCACCGGCCCAACCTCGCCGCCCTGAAGCGCAACCCGCGCCCGCTGAGTTGCCCGAAGTCCAACCCGCTCAGGCTCCCCAGCACTCCTTTGGGGCGCTGCCGCAGTCCCCGCCGAGCGCGAATACCGGCGAGAAGACCGGCGGCAAGGCGCCGCTGATTATCATCGTCCTGCTCTTGCTGATTATCATTGGAGTTGCCGTCGTTTTTATGACATGATCTCGGGCTCATTCTAGAATAATTGATTGGCTTCAATTCCTCTATTTTTAGCTATTTAGGACGCTATGGAAGACGCGCTGGTGATGATTCTTGCGGGTGGTGTCGGCAGTCGCCTGCGCCCTTTGACCCTGGACCGCGCTAAGCCCGCGGTTCCCTTCGGTGGCCGCTACCGCATCATTGACTTCGTGTTGTCGAATTTCGTCAATAGCGGGTTTTATAAGATCAAAGTGCTGACCCAATACAAAGCGGACAGCATGATCAACCATATCTCCAGGGGATGGCGGCTCTCGGAGATGCTCAGCCATTATGTCGACGCGGTGCCCGCCCAGCAGCGGCGCGGGCCCCATTGGTATAGCGGCAGCGCCGACGCGATCTACCAAAACCTCAATCTCATCGACGACGCCAACCCGCGCGATATCTGTGTCTTCGGCGGCGATCATATCTATAAGATGGACGTCGCTCAGATGCTCAAACACCACCGGGATCGCGGCGCCGAGCTCACGGTCGCGGCCATCCCGGTCCCCCTAGAAGAGGGCACCCAATTCGGCATCATCGAGGTCGACGCAGAAGGGCGGATCATCGGTTTTGAGGAGAAGCCCGACAACCCGCGCCCGATGCCCAATGACCCGACGCGATGCCTGGCCTCGATGGGCAATTATATCTTCGGCAGTCAGGCCCTGGTGCGCGAAGTCACCCGCGACGCCGAGGACGAAAACTCGGCGCACGACTTCGGCAAAAATATCGTCACCCGCATGGTGCAGGACGCGGATTGCCCGGTCTTCGTCTACGATTTTTCCACGAATATCATCCCCGGCCAACCGCTGGCGGAGCAGGGCTATTGGCGCGACGTCGGCAGCATCGACGCCTATTGGCAGAGCTCGATGGACCTGGTGGCGTTGTCACCGCAATTCGACCTCTATAACCCCAAGTGGCCCATCCGCACGCGCTATAAACACTACGCGCCGGCCAAATTTGTCCACGATGACCCGGACAATAACCGCGTGGGAAGCGCGGTGAATTCGATGGTCGCCGAGGGTGTGATCGTCTCGGGTGGGCTGATCCGAAATAGCATTCTCTTCCCGCGCGTGCGGGTGAATTCATATTCGAGCATCGAGGAATCGGTGCTCTTTACCCGGGTGCAGGTCGGGCGCCACGCGCGCCTGCGCCGCTGCGTGATCGACAAGGATGTCGAAATCCCACCTTATGCGGAGATCGGCTTTAATCTCGAAGAAGACCGCCGCCGCTTCACCGTGTCACCCGAGGGCGTCGTGGTCATTCCGAAGGGCACGACTTTAGAAGATTTCGAATAATTTTCGGCCGCTGTCCTCCATCTTTTGCGCTTGCAAAGGCGTCGGCCCGGACGCATGATACCGCAAATAATGACTGGCGAGTCACCCAAATATGTGACGCCGCTCGCCCCTATATATACACCCATCGGATTTGAGTCGTGGAAGACGAACCCACCCCACAAAATACGACGCACCAAGAGAACGCGAAGGCCGACGGGGGCCCGCAGCCCGAGGGCATCGCCGCCCACCTGCCCAGGCTTTTTAGGGCCTTTGAGCAAGCGCGCGCCTCCGGCAAGAGCGCCTCTAGCTGGTTGGCCGACGGCCTCTCATTGCTCGGCGCCCTGCATAAATTGGGGCGCACGCTCACCCAATTGGCCAACCACGCGCGCCGCGCGGCCGCGCAAAACCGCGCTCAAGAAAATGCCGTCGCCCAGCCGCTCCTCGACGCCGACATCATTAACGACATTCGTGAACAATTTCAGGATCTTATCGACCAGTTTCCGGACGCCGGCGAGCTCTTTTTTGGCGTCGATAAGCTCGATGATTTCATCGCGGAGCTCTTCGTCGGCTCGACCGATATCTCGTTGCTCGGGGCCTTCGGCGACCTGGGCGACTTCCTCGACGCGAAGCTGTCGGGATTTGTCGAGCGCCTGATCGACTGGGCGTTTGACCAAGAGGAGAGCGGCCTACACGCCGAGAACCCAAAATTTAAGCGAATTGAAGAGTTTATTCACGGACTTGAAAACCTAATGCAGGAGGTGCTCGATCGCTGGGTGCTTCCGGGAATTTATGACCTCGATGGTGATGAAGACGACGCCTCATAGGAAAGAGACACTGGATACGACGCAAGAAAGCGCCAAATCGGACACCATCTCGCGCGCGATGCGCAGCGATCTGGCCAGGATCGTTGGCCCCCAACACGTCTTGCACAGCGCGCCCGACCGGCTCGCCTACCACGTCGACTGCTGGCCGCGCGGGATCATTCGAACCCGCGGGGGCGATATCAACCACCATCTACCGGCCGCGATTGTGCAGCCGGCCAACGCCGACGAGATCGTCGAATTGGTGCGCTGGGCGCGCAGGACCTCGACCGCGCTGGTGCCTTTTGGCGCGGGCAGCGGGGTGTGCGGCGGGGCGGTGCCGGGCAACAACCAGGTGGTCGTCGACGTCAAACGCATGAATCGCATCCTGGAAACCCGCGAAGACGACCTGACCGTGCGCGTTGAGGCAGGCGCGATCGGCATGCCGTTTGAGGAGGAGCTGCAGCGGCGCGGGTATACCCTGGGCCATTTTCCATCCTCCATCTATTGCTCGAGCGTGGGCGGTTGGGTCGCGGCGCGCGGCGCCGGACAATTCTCGACGCGCTACGGAAAGATCGAGGATATGATCGCCTCGCTTCGCGTGGTGACCGGGGCAGGGGAGATCATCGACACCGCACCGAACCCGCTCATCGCGCCGGCCGAGCGGCGCGTGCCGCCCGTCGGACCGGACCTCACCCAATTATTTGTCGGCAGCGAAGGCACCCTGGGCGTGCTCAGCGAAGCGACGTTTTATATGGCCAAAAAGCCCACGCACCTGCACTATCGTGGCTTCCGATTTCGCAGCCTCGAAGCGGCGCTGGCGGCCATCCGCGATATGATGCAGGCGGGCCTCAAGCCCACCGTCGCGCGCCTCTACGACGCCTTCGACACCCTCATTCATAAGTCGGGTGACCCGCTCCACGACCAGGACGGCCCCCTCAATGATTCCCAGGGCCATCTTCGCTCCCTCATCGCGAACGCAGTGCCGGCCTCGCTCAGCGATACGCTCTCAGACTCGCTTCGGCGCTCCGCGTCGAGACTCTCTAACTCCAACGCGTCGGAGATGCTCAATCGACGCGTCAAGCAGGCGACCAACGCGGTGGTGGGGCGCGTGCTGGGCAGCCCGCTGGTGCTGAACTCGGCGGTAGATATCTTGCCCGGCAATTGCCTATTTATCGTTGGATTTGAAGGACATAGCCCCCGGATCGCCGACGAGGCAAATTTCGCCTACGACCTGCTCAAGCGCAGCGGAATCGACCTCGGCGAGCAACCCGGCCTGCATTGGCTGAACAACCGCTATAATGTGTCCTATAAGCAATCGCCGATGTACGATACCGGGGCGTTTTTGGACACGATGGAGGTCTCCACGAGCTGGTCGAACCTGCACAATCTACATCGCGCGGTGCGTGAGGCGCTCAGCCCCCACGTCTTCGTCATGGCGCATTTTAGCCACGCCTATGAGCATGGAAGTTCGATCTATTTCACCTTCACGGGCTTTGGCTCCGACATGGAAGACACCCTGAAGCGCTACGATCGCACCTGGGAAGCCGGGCTTTCGGCGGTCGCCAAGGCCGGCGGAAGCGTCGCGCATCACCACGGCGTCGGCCAATCCAAAGCCGGCTGGACCCACTACGACCACCAGGGCGGACGCCCGGCGTTCGACGCCCTCAAACGCGCGTTTGACCCGGACGCCATCATGAACCCCGGCAAGGTCTACGCCTGATCGACGGCGAACCCGCTGCGAAGGACACGAGAAACGATGCGAAAGACGACATTTTATAAAGCACGACACCTGCCCGAGCCGGTCGAAGAATATTGGCCCGCGGACTCGGACGCGCTGGCGAATCTGCTCACGGACGAACCTGGCGAAGTTGGCCGCGTCATCTTCGGCGGGGGTCAGCATATTCGCCCGCAGCTTGTCGCGGGCCGACCGTTTGAGGCGATTCGCACCGATAATTGCCACCGCATCTTGCACCTGGACCGCGAGAGCGGGTTGGTCACGGTCGAGGCCGGCATTCGCTGGGGCGACCTGCGCGAGAAGTTGCGCGAGGACGGCTATTCACTGCGCAATTATCGCCCCTATCCCGACGCCGCCTCCATCGGCGGATTGCTCGCCAAACACAGCCCAAGCGAGCCCTATTGGCTTGTTGGAGACATCCGAGAAGGGTGCGTCGCGCTCTCGGCGGTGTCGCCAAAACTCGGCGAATATCGCTACCTCGAAGCGCCCCGAAAAGCCGCCGGCCCCGATCTTCGCCACCTATTTATGGGAGGAGAGGGCGTCCTTGGCACGATCCTCGACGTCACCTTGAGCGTTCAAAAACCACTGCCTGCTCGCCAATTGGTGTGGGCGGCGCCCACGGCCGGCGACGCCGTCGGCTATCTGCGCGCGCTCTCAGCCTGCGATATTCGCCCCAACTGGTGTTATTGGAAACGCAGCGCCGCCGAATTCTACGCCATCATCCACGCGCCGACGCGCCTGCTCGACGCGATGGTCGACCGCATTGAGAATGGCCTCTTAACGGTCGATTCCGGCGCGGATTTCCAACTTCCGGAGATAAAAGGAGACGAGGAAGCCCGCGATTTTCGCCAAGAATTAGAGTGGGATATGCCCGAGCAGCGAAGCCGCAGGGCCGCGCCCCGCACGCTCGCGCTCACCTATAGCATGGCGAATCTCGGCCCGGCGCTCGACGCTCTCAGCGAGGCCACCGAAGTCGAGATCATGGACTTCTCGAATCACGCCGCGACCGCCTATGTCGCGTTCAAAGACGTCGAGACATCCCGCGCGTTCCTCGCCTCCGAGCAGGCCCGGTTGGCCCTGGACGCGCGCCCAATCATCGCGCCGCTCGACCCAAAACCCTCGCCGATTCTTTGGCCGGAGTGGAGCGAAGCGCTCAAAGACGAATTTGACCCAAAACGACGCCTCACCATGGGGCCTCAATGAAGAATAAACCGATGGAGAAACCCGACGCCCAAATCGCCGCCTCGCCCGACGCGACCGCCTGCGATGTCCTCGAACGCCACACCGACGCGACCATCGACAAGTCGACCACCTATTGCATGTATTGCCCGAAATTATGCCGGTTTTCGTGTCCGGCCGCCGAGGCCGAGTCGCGCGAAACGGTCACGCCGTGGGCATTGATGCGCCTGCTTAAATTGGTCAATGACGGCACGGTTGAGCCCAGCGAAGAGGTCGCCGAAACCTTCTATCATTGCATGGGTTGCCGGCGCTGCCAGACCTGGTGCAATCACGAAAACGACGTGCCCTACGCGATGTGGACGGCGCGCGAATCGATGCGCGAATTGGGCTTCTTGCCCGATCCGCTTCGGGGACTCGACCGCGAATTTCTGCAATATAATAGCGCATTTGGCGAGGCGCCGGAGATCCCGGCGGTGCATGGGTTTGAGGTCGATGAGGTCTTCGATCCAGACTCCACGATCATCTATATGCCCGACCCCGAGCTGCGCTATTTTAGCCCCAAATCCGTCGTACGCGTGGGCATCCTCTTAGAGATGTTTCATGGCAGCAAAGTACGCCTGGAAACACGCCGAAACGCCACAGGTTTTGGGGACTCCGGATTCCCGCTGCTCTCCAGCGGAAACCGCAGCGCCTACGAGGACTACCGCGCCCGCTTCGAAGACGCCTTCGCCGGCGCCGATCTGATCATCACCGACAACGCCCAATTGGTCGCCGAATACCGCGACGGCGCAAGCTTCGGGCGCAAGGGCCCGCTCGAAGTGATGCATATCATCGAATTCCTGGCCGAGCGCGTCGAGATGATCGAGCCGCGCGTCGACCTCTCTGGCGACGCCATCATGCTGCACGACTCCTGCTTCGTGGGGCGCCACCTCAACCTCTACGAGCAGACCCGCACGCTCTTGGAGGCGCTTTGCGGCCGGCCGATGGACGAGTTCTCGACCAACCGCGCCAACGCGCCGTGCTGCGGGGCGGCGGGCGAGTATCACCGCATCGCACCGGAGGCCAGCGAGCGCCTGGCCAGCAACCGGGTCGAGCAAATGCGCCGAGAGGGCGGCGAGAAGATCGTCTGCGGCTCGGCGATGTGTGTGCGGGCGCTCAATCGCGTCAGCGACACCGACGTCGCCCTGGACGTCGTCGACCTGGTATGTCGCGCCTTTGAGCTCTGATGGACCCCTTTATTTTGTATTGCCAGACGAAAGTCCCCGGCGCTAACTTGCTGTATATTTACCACCCATTGAGGCGCATGCGATGTCCCTAAATTATCGAACTTTCGTGATCGCGAATCCCAAGGCTGGCGCAGGCGCGGTCGAGCGTGAATGGGATCTCCTGGAGCGCCTGCTGCGGGCGCGTCTGCCCGAGTTCGACTACGCCTTCACCGAAGGCCCGGAACACGCCACATTCTTGGCGCGCGAGGCGCTGCGCTCGGGCTGGGAGATGGTCGTAGCCGTCGGTGGCGACGGCACCTTAAACGAGGTCGTCAACGGGTATTTCGAAAAGCCCGACGCCCAAGCGCGCTTTAAGATTGACCCTGACGGTTGGATGACCCGCGTACGCGACGCCGCAGGCCCCGTCGCCATCAACCCCGACGCGGTCGTTGGCATGCTGCCGCTCGGAACGGGCGGCGACTTTCGACGCTCGATAGGCCTGATGGGCGGCCACCGCGAGTCGGTCGAGCACCTCAGCGGCCAGCATATCCGCAACGTCGACATCGGTGAGGTCGGCTACCTCGACGCCTCGGGCAAACTCGCCTCGCGCTATTTCATTAATATCGCGAGCGTCGGGTTTTCGGGCGAGGTCGACCGCGCCGTCAATAAGGCATGGAAGGGCCTGGGCGGGCGCACAAGCTATATGATCGCGACCGCGCGTGCCTTCGCGAGCTATAATAATATCAACGTCGAAATCCGCCTTGACGACACCACCGAGCTCAGCGGAAGGATGAATAACGTCGTCATCGCCAACGGCGAGTTCTTCGGCGGCGGCATGTGGATCGCGCCGGGCGCCGAGCTCGACGACGGGCAGTTCCAGGTCGTCTTTATGGGCGACTTATCGCGCCGCGAAATCGCGGCGCTGGTCTTCGATATCTACCAAGGCAAACACCTGCAAAATAAGAAGATCTTTCGGCGCCGCGCCAGCCGAATCAGCGTTCGCTCGACCGACGGCGCCCACGCGATGCTCGATATCGACGGCGAAGCCCCCGGCGGACTCCCCGCATTATGGATCAATCATCACAGCGCTTTGCCCCTAAAATCGTAACGAATTCTCCCGAAATATTTTGGTGTTTTCGGGAATGCAAATCGACCTACTCAGGTTATATATTCGCCTGCTTCGAAACAGGCCATTTCTCATCGGGTCAACACGATGAGAGACTTCATGGAATGACTCCTCCTTTCGACTAAGACGCCTCGCCACCCGGCGAGGCGTCTTAGTTTCTTGGCCTTTTTCGGCTATCCTGAACTTCGACTTACAGCGCCCAAACAATATCAACGGAAAGCCCCGAGACACCCCCAAATATGCACCGGTTCGCTCCCTCAAAATTGCTCTATCTTATCGTCTTGCTCCTCGGCCTGTCGCTCGGCGCGTGCAGCCAGACGAAGTCAGCCGTGCGCGAACCAACCCTCGACGGGGCGCAGGAGCCCGAACCCGAGCGCGCCATACCGGACGAATATTGGGTGCGACGCATCAAGAGCGACCTCGACCTTACGAACCTGGTCGATTCCTGCCTCGACGACGACGCGATGGCCTGCACCTTATTGGGAAAGGCGCTACTCGACGGCTTCGCGATGCAGAAAGACCCGCAGCAAGCAGCGGAGTATTTTACCCGCGGATGCGCCGCCAAAAGCCCCGTGGCCTGCGCGATGCTCGCCTCGGCCTTCGTGATCGGCCACGGCGTCGAGAAGAGCCTGCAACAGGCATGGGAGTATTACGTCAACGCCTGCGACTACGGGGCGGCGATGGGATGTGTCGGGCTGGGGATGCTCTACGAGCGCGACCTGGTCGAAGGCTTTACGGTCGCCGATGCGCCGCCGGCCTTTGCGCGCGCGTGCAACCTCGGCGAGGCCGACGGGTGCCGCCGCCTGGCCGAGTGGCTCGACGCGCCTACCTCGGCCTCCGAAGACCCGGTCCCAAGCCCCGCCGCACAGGCGAGTTATTTGCGCGCCTGCGAGGGCGGCCTGGAGCAAGCCTGCATGCTCCTGCTCGACAAATACCAGATCGACACCCGCACCGAGTCCGGCCAGGCAAAGCTCATCGGCATCCTCGAGCAGAGCTGCGCCGACGAGTTCAGCCTCGCCTGCGTGATGTTAGGCGTGCGCTTTGAGAAGGGCCTGATGGTCGCGCAGGACCCATCGAGCGCGGCTGAAGTCTATAAAACCGGCTGCCTGCGCCCCAAGATCGCGAGCGCCGCGCCAGGCTCCGAAGACGCGCTCGAGACCCAACAAAACGCCGGCCAGCCCGAGGCCTGCACCCTCTGGGGCGCGCTCTACCAAAAGGGCGAGGGCGTCGATGCAGACGCCGAATACGCCGCAAAACTCTATCGAAATGCCTGCGACGAGGACTACGCCGTCGGTTGCACCCACCTGGGCGACCTCTACGAGAAGGGTGACCAACTCCCCAAAGACCGCACGCGCTCGCTGGCGCTTTACGGAAAAGCATGCGCCGGCGGCCACGCTCAGGCCTGCTTTAACCTCGCGCTGCACTACCAAAAGGACGAGGGCGACACCCAAGATCCCGTGCGCGCCGCGATCTTCTATGACATCGCCTGCGCCAGCGGATACGCCCCGGGATGCAATAGCCTCGGGCTTATGTATGAGAACGGAACATTGCTCAAACGCGACCTCGCTTTGGCCGCCGAACTCTATAAAAAAGCCTGCCAAAATCAGGATCCCAAAGGCTGCTATAACCTCGCCATCGCCCATCAAACAGGGCAGGGCGTCACGCGGGAGCCTCAAACCGCGCTTCAACTATTTCGGAAATCCTGCGCGCTGGGATTCGCCGATGCCTGCTATAACCTCGGCCATCAACTCGACAGCGATGAGGCGAGTCTCGAATCTCAAATGCGCTCGCTGATCATCTTCCAGGACGCCTGCCGCGCCGGCGGCGCGCGCGCCTGCATCAACCTCGGCTCGCGCTATCGCGACGGGAAGGGCGTCCCCAAGTCGCCCGAAAAAGCCTATCAATTCTACGAAAAGGCCTGCACGCTGGGCGAACCGCGCGGCTGCACGCAACTCGGCTATCTCTACCAGGAGGGCATCGGCGTCACCCGCGATCCTGCGCAGGCAGCCGACAGCTACCGAGACGCCTGCGACAAGGGCGACCCGCAGGGTTGCACCTACCTGGCCGCGCTCTACGCGACCGGGAACGGCATGCCCAAAGACTCGAAAAACGCCCGGCAATACTTCAAACGCGGCTGCGACGGCGGCCACCAACTTGCCTGCGACCGCCTCTCTAAAATGCGATAAGTCGCCCGCTACGCGGCCACGCCTTCGGGCAGCAACTCCAGACCTGCGACGATCGTCAACGAGATCTCGGGGCTCCACTTCGGCACCTCGCCCAAAATAGCGCGCGTCTGGGCATATAATTTCTCAGGCGTCATCGTCGCCCGAAGCATCTCCTCAAAACGCCGCTCCACACCCCGGGGAAATGAGCGCAGCAACTCATGACGAAACTCCCCGAGCGCGCGCCGATCCACCCGCATCTGATGCGCCTCGACGGCCCCGGAAATCATCGCCCAAATGCGACGCTGTGGCGCGTCCAGGCGTAGCGGGTAGGGCGCGAGGCGCGCCGAGCGCAGCAGACGCTCACGCTCCCGAATCAACGCCCGCGCCGGCTCATAAAGAGTCGAATCAAGCGCATCTTGCCCGATTGCTTCGAGCGGCGCGCTGCCATTTGAATCCTCAATCAGCCCATCAATCACCGCGCTAAGACGCATCTTCGGCGCCTCATTTAGCGCCGAGCGACACCAGATATAACGGGTCGACTTCGCCTCGGAGACCGCAACGCGCAGCCACAAACGCCGCACCCCACGACGCACGCGCGCTCTGCCGAAACCCGCACCCTCCAAACGCGCGCGCTCCGGCTCCTCGCCGAAGCTCCGCCTCAACGCGTCGAATCGCGTCAGCGCGGCCAGCGTATTATCGGCGGGCTTCTCCACTGTCGAAGATGGCTCATCGCTGAGGTGACGCGCCGCCACGAAATTCGCGCCCACATGCGCCGCCTGCGAAATCTTGCGGTCGAGGCGGCGCCGGAGCCCCAGGCTATCCGCCCAACAGTCGGGGCGCGGAAGATAAACCGTCGCGGTTTCGGCCGACGCCCCGGGCCGCAAGAGTCGCCCGATGCGCTGCTCGACCCCGAGCGGCGAGTAGGGCAGGTCGGCCAGAACCACCCGGGAGCAATCCTGTAGATTGACGCCCTCCGACAAGCAATCCGTGCCGATAAGCACGTCAATTTGTTGATGTTTTGGCATCTGTGAGGCGCCGTTCGATATCGGCGCGAATCGCCGCACCAACTCATCGGCCCGCGTCTTCCCCAACCCCGTCGCATACGCCCCCTCACCGGTGACCAGCCCCACCCGCGCCTGCGGACCCAATCGCCGAATCAGATAATCATAGAGCCCCCGCGCCGCCTGCTGATAACTCGTAAAGACCAAAATCTTCTGCGCATCGCTCGCGATAAGCTCGAAGATCGCCCGGCGTTTATCATCGCCGTTCTTCGCGACCGACTCGACGCGCCCCAGCAAGGCCCGCAGCAGCCCGAGGTCGCGCTCGACCTGGTGGCGCTCAATCGGACGCAATGTTTCACGTGAAACATTCTGAGATTGCCCCGAAAAGTCATAGAAGAAGGGGAAGACGGCCTGGCGCGCAGCGACCGCGCCGCCCCGGAAGCCGCCGGCCACGCTTAGCTCGAACTCCGCGCGCGCCTCGCTGCGAAATAGCCGGCGAAAATCACTGCGGCTCAGTTGATGTGCATGACTATCGGCCTGCAGCCAACGCCGGTGAAAATCGACCATCTCAAGCAACGTCGCCCAGAGGGCATCGGCGCCGCTCTCCCAGCGCTTGAGGAGGTATTCGGTCAGGAGTTGGCGAGGCCAATCTTCCCGAAATAGCTCCATCGACAGGCGCTCAAACTCGGCCTCCAGGTTCTTCCAGAGCCAAACCTCATCGGCCCCCGCCCGGTAGGTGAGCACCTCGAGCGCGACGTCAGGCCGTCTGCCAAAGCCGATGGTTGACGGCGCCTCGACGCGACGAATAACCAGATGCTCGACCAGCTCACTCAGGTCGAAGTCGCCCGCCTGCGCCAACTCAAACGCCTCTTTTAGGTTATGCCCAATCGCCCGGCGAAGATCGTGGTCGCCAAGGAATAGCCGAAAGAGGTGATACAGGTCCCACTGATTATTGCAGACCGGCGTCGCGCTCATCAGCACGAGCGGGGCGCGCGCGGCGAGGTCGCAGAGGCGGCGACTTCGCCGGGCGTTGGGATTGCGAAAGCGATGCGCCTCGTCGACCAATATCACCGACGGATGAACGTCCGGCGCAAGCAGCCCGCGACTCATCGCCGTATGTGTGATCACCTCGAAATCAGCGACTCCTGCGGCGATGGCAGCCTCGCGCCACTGCGTGCCGAGTCGGGCCGGCGCGCAGCATAGTATCGGTCCTGCGCGACCGCCCGCGCCCCGAATACGCGCATCTCGCCGAAGCGCCGCCGCCATCGCCAACCCAACACGCGTCTTCCCAAGACCGACCGCATCGGCCAACAATACGCCCCCGTAGGCGCGCGCGATCTTCAGCCCACGCAGCACCGCCCGCTGCTGGAAGGGCGCGAGTTCGAGCTCGCCGATACGCTCGGACCCTCCCGTATTGCCAACCATTGCGTCTTCATCGGCCGCACTCTCGCGCAAATATACGCCGAACCAATCCCTCACTGTTATTGGCCGCATCACGCCACCTCCTCACCGCAGCGCCAGGCGCGCAGGTAATCAACCTCGGCGGGCTTAAGACCGAAGAGCTCCCCGGCGAAATGATCGAGGCGCGGCGTGGCATCCCACGGGGCAGGGCGCTCGCGTAACTCCTGCTCAAAAGCGAGGAGATCCAGGTCGTCTTTGCCGTTGATAAACTCAACGAAGCGCCGCGGCACCGGCAGCAGGCGCATCACCCAGGCAAAGTGGCGCCGCCACCCGCCGCGGGCACGCTCCGCCAGCGCGTAGGCCATCGCGCGCATCGGCGCGCTATTGAGGAGCGCCGCGAAAAGCCGCGCGCGCCGCTCATCGTCGAGGGAGATAAAATAGACCGTGTTCAGGGGCAGCACATCGGCCGGCGCGAGCGCCGCCTCCAACTTCGGGCTCAGATCACGCCAAACGACCTTCGGCTTGCAAAGCGCCCCTTTGACCCGAAACATCTGCCACAACGGCTTATCCGCACGATAATCACTGCGACTCTTCAACTCGCCAGCGTGCTTTTCAAAATGAACGCGTAGCGATTGCGGCAGGTCATCGCGAAGTTCAAGCGCAGGGTCATAGGGCCAGAGGATGCGTCTGGGCGTCTCCACCGACCAGGGCCGCACGTCACGCCCGCTGAGCACCGGTCGGCTAAACGCCTCAACGTCCTCGGCCAATAGCTGCAGGGTCTCGGCCTCATCGTGAATAAAGACCTCATTGCAACCTGTAAAAAGCCCGCGCGAGGGTTGCAGCGCCGGCACTTCACCGAGCGTCTCACTGACCGCGCGCATCCGCTCAAATAGGCTCAGGACCCGCGGCTCGGCCAACAACCAGGGCGCGCCGGGCTGGTTCGAGGCGGCGAAGAGGGCGCTCGGCTCACTCCGCCAGGAGGTCGCCAGATCACCGCGCCAGACCGTTAATTGCATGGGCGAAGGCTCTCGAATCGCCCGCGCGCGCAGCGAATCCCGCCGCGACGCGCGCCCAATCGGTTTTGGCGTCTCACGCTTTTGAAGGTGCAACATCGCCGGATAGACAGTCGCATCAAAGATGCGCCGCGACCCGTCCGAGAAGTCCTCAAGCGCGACAATCGCGTGTTGGGCAAGTTGGGCGCGCAACGCGGCGCCGTGGAGCGAGCGAAAGAGCTTCGCCGGCACTAACCCGCAAAGACGCCCGCCCGGGCGAAGCAGCTCAAGCGAGCGCTCCAAAAAGAGCGCGGCGAGGTCGACCTGCGGACCGAATGGCGCGCGAATCCCAGCCTTTTTTGCCCCCGCCCAGAGCCCGCGCCGCTGACACGCGTAGCGAGAACGCAGCACATCCGCGTGCGCCGCGTCGATATTCTGCGCCCGCACCCACGGCGGATTCGTGATGATGATATCGAAGCCGCCTTCTTCGAGAAGTTGGCCAAACCGCGTCGCGTAGTCGAAGCTAAGCGACGAGACCCGACCGGCCTTGAGCGCCTCACTGGCCGTGTCGATCGCCTCGATTTGAGCGCTCAGATCCCGATGCTCCGCGTCCTGCTCGTGGGTCAGCTCCACATCATCACCGAAGAGGTCTTGGGATGCGCCCAGCTGGTCCAGGGGCACAAGACTCGCGGCGAGCTTGCCGCGACGCGCGGCGAGAATCGCCTGTTGAATACTCGCCTCGAGCTCGGCGAGTTCCGCGCGGACCCTAAGCTTCGGCGCGCCGTGCGCGGTCAGGTACGCGCGTTGCGTTTGCTCCAACTTTGCGAGCATTTCACGCACTGTCTGCCCGTCACTCTCCTGGCCAAGGAGTTCCGCCGACGCGAAGGCGGAGCGCCCGCTGCGCAGCTTGAGCAGGTCACTCGGCGAGAGCAATGAGTTCCCGACGCACACCTTATGCGACAGGTTGGGCAAGGGCGGCAGACCCTCGATGGGCATCTTTGGCAGCGTCGTAAGCAGCGACAACCACAGCCGCAATTCGCAGAGACGCACCGCCGTATGTTGGATATCGACGCCAAAGAGATGACGATGAATCAGCCCACGCACGTGGCGATATTCAGCCAGGGGATCGGCACCGCGAGCGGCCGCGTCCTCACCGTCGAGCGCAAAATGACAGCGCCGCAATACCTGCAATGCCTCCAGCAAAAACGCTCCGGTCCCCACCGCCGGGTCGAGGATGCGCACCGTCGAGAGCGCCTCGCGCACCTCGTCACGCATCTTGCCGTCAATCGCCAACGGATGCCCGTCGAGCATCGCGTGAATCTGGGCGGGGGAGAGGGCGGTCGTGTCGCTGAGGTAGCCACCCACAGCCTCATCGACGAGCTTTCGCACCACATCACGAGGCGTATAAAAACTCCCCGACTTCTGCCGCGACGCGCCGTACATCAGCCCCTCAAAGACCCGCCCGAGCATCTCGGGATCGACCGCGCGCTGTTCATCGGCGCCCTCCATCTCCTCGACCGCGAAATGGTAGTGCTCGAGCAAACCCTCGATGATTTGCGCCCACACCGCGTCCGGCCAGGATAACTCCGGGTGACGATGCTCCGCCGGCAGGGGCTCGAAGAGTCCGCCGTTGAGAAACGGAAACTCCCCGAGCGCCGCGACCGATGCGCGGCGCGATGTCAGCGGCTGATTCAGCGCATCAAAAAATAGCGGTCGCAAGACGCTGCGATAGAAGTTGCGCTCCTGCGCGCGCGCCTCCCTCAGCTTACGCAGAACGAAGCGCCGGTCGCCGTCCAAGGCGCCGCGAATCTGCAGAAAGTATAGAAATACCAGCCGTAAGAGCGTCGCCAGCGCGACGTCGTGGCGGTCCTCAGCGTCTTCGGGCCCCTCAACCATCTCCGCGCACAGCGTATCGAGCGCCTTGGTAAACCCGTCGAAAAACTCACGCGTCAGACGCTCCTGCGCGAGCACCTCGCCGATATGACGACGCAGCATCGCCGCGCGATCGGTCACATCCGGGTCTGCATTCTCGGCATCCCCCAGGTCGGCGATCGACAACGCCTCAAGCTGCGCCAGGCTCACCGCGTCCGGCTCGCCGCGGTCGATATCCATACGCCGCACGAACTCTCGCCCATCCTCATAGGTGTCGAGCAACGCCACCGTCAGCGTCTCCGCGCGCGTCCACCACCAGACAACCAACTCTTCGGGATTCACGCGCCGCAGCGCGCACATCAGCCGTCGAAGCGTGCGGAAATCCCCACGTCCCGCTTCATCATCGACCCGCATCAAACGATAATCCGGCGTCGCCGCGAGCACCTCCACACCGTCGAATGCCGCCGCATCGCGAGCATCGAATCCCCATACGGGGAATGACGCCGCCGAGATCTGCGCACCATGCGCCGTGTCATAGCCCAACCTCGCCGCGAGAGACTGCCACGCGCCAACTTTTAACTCTCCGCAATGGCTCGACAGGTCACGAACACCTTCAAGATTCATCGAATCACCCGTTCTATATTTCACGAAAGCCTCGTCTTATTGATGCATATTGATTGGATATACTTCCAACAGACCTCCTCTTTACGGCTTGTATATAGTTATCGGGGAAATCCAGATTTCGTTGCGCTTCGGCGCCAAAGATCGCGCCCTGGCAACCGCAACGCGGCGATCTTTTTAGAAACGCTCTGTTGAACCCGTCACCCAGACCCACGGTTTGGGGAGCGATTGGTTTATCCAATTGCGCCCGGATCTCAGCGGCGCTATAGCAATGCGTCGATGCAGCAGATAAACCCCCACCAAGATGAGCCCGAAGATATGAGTGAGACCTGGGACCTGATAATTATCGGCGGCGGCGCTGCCGGATTTTACGCCGCGATCACCTGCGCCGAGGCCCGCCCCGGCACACGCGTGCTCATCGTTGAGAAGTCCGCGCGCGTCCTGCAAAAGGTCAAAATTTCGGGCGGCGGGCGGTGCAACGTCACGCACGATTGTCCCGATCCCAAGCGCATGGCGAGCTTTTATCCGCGGGGAAACCGCGCGCTTATCGGGCCCCTGCATCATTTCGGTGTGCTCGACACGATTCGCTGGTTCAACGCGCGCGGCGTGCAGCTTAAGACCGAGTCCGACGGCCGGATGTTTCCGACGACCGACGACTCCACGACCATCATCGACTGCCTGAGCGCTGCCGCCGACAAGGCCGGCGTCGAAATCCGCACCTCCCACGGTGTCAAAGACATCACCCCCATCGACTCCGCCGCGTTCACCGGATTCGAGCTCACGATGCATCGCCAGGAGCCATTGCGCGCGCGCAAAGTTCTGCTCGCAACCGGCGGCACCCGCACCGCCGCAGGCGCAAGCCTTGCCAGAACCCTCGGGCATAACCCCATCCCGGCGGTCCCCTCACTCTTCACATTCAATATCGAAGACGCTCGCATCGACGGCCTGGCCGGCGTCTCGGTCGAACACGCATCCGCGCGCGTTCAGGGCGAAAAGCTCACCACCGACGGCCCCATCCTCATCACGCATTGGGGCCTGAGCGGCCCCGCAATCCTGAAGTTGTCCGCGTGGGGCGCGCGCGAATTGCACGCGCGCGACTATAGCTTCACGCTCGAGGTCAACTGGCTCCCCGGCATCAACGTCAGCGAACGCTTCCACAAGCTGCGCACCGACTGGGGCAAACGCCAGGTCTCCACCCGCTCAGCCTTCGACGCGATCTCGAAGCGCCTCTGGGAATCACTGGTCGGCGCCGCCGGCATCGACGGCGAATGCCGCTGGGCCGAGCTCCCCAAAGCGAAGAGCAACAAGCTCGCCGAATACCTCACGCGCGCCGAATTTGGCGTCGCCGGAAAGAGCACCAACAAGGACGAATTCGTAACCTGTGGCGGCGTCCCCACCGACGAAGTCGACACCCGCACCTTCGAAAGCCGCAAAACCCCCGGCGCGTATTTCGCCGGCGAAATCCTAAATATCGACGGCGTCACCGGCGGATTCAACTTCCAAAACGCCTGGACCACCGGCCACCTCGCGGGCATGGCCATCGCCTCAGAGCTCGCAGCGAAATAGCCCCTCGGCAGGCCGGAGTCGCCGGCTTGCCGCAGCGTCTCGATAATTTGGCGGGGGAATCCAGGGCGCTCGATTGCGGTTGAAACATCGGTGCATATATTATCACGTACCAAAATCGCAGCCTGGAGCCCCTCGATCGCTGCATCGAAGATCGAATCGAACAGCCATTACACACGCTATTTACCGACTTCATCGCCGCCTATTATTTCCTTTGAGACGCGATTAAAATGCATAATTTCCCCACATATTTCTGGCGCAAATTTCAAGACACCAAAGATAAGACCGCGCTTCGCACGGTAGACACGAAAGGAAAGGTCGCAGAGGAGACGTATTGGGAATGGACGCGACGGGTCCAGCGCCTCGCCATCGCGCTTTTGGAGGCGGGGTTGCAGCCGGGCGAGCGCATCGCGATGACGGCGTCAGGTGGGCGGGATTGGCTGGACCTGGCGTTCGCGAGTTGGCTGATTGGCGGGTGTGTGGTGGTGGTGCCGACGAACCGGCCACGACTTCAAGTTCTTCGGGCCTTGGCGCGCACCGGGAGCTCCTGGGTGGTCGTCCGTGACGTCGAGCAAAAGAAATTCCTGAGGGGCAAGAAAGAGGACAAATTTCCGCCCGGGCTGCGCTGGGTTGCGTTCGATAAGCCGACGAGCGCCGTCAAAAGCGAGGCGGTATTCTTCCTCGAGGATCTCGACCGAGAAGGGCGCTCGCTGGCCGTGCGCGGCTGGGTCGACAAGCTGGCGCGGGTTATCTACCAGGTATCGCCCGAGCAACCGTCCCTCATCCTATTTGACACCGACCTCGGCGAGGACCCGCACGGCTCTCATTATTCGGGGGCGAAGGTTAAGGAAATCCTGGAGATGCTCGGCGAAGACCTCCAACTCAGCGATACGAGCTGCCTCCTTGCGACACTGGATTACGGCCACTTTCCCAATTGGCTCCTGAGCGCCGCGACCCTGCTGCACGGCGGCACGCTCGCCACCGCGAAGACGGTCGAGGAGGTCGCGTCGAATCTTCATACGCTCAACCCGACCCATCTGATCTCGGACGCGCGCTTTTTGGAGCGCCGGGCGATGCGCCTGCGCGCCGACCTCGAGACATCCACCGCCGGCCTGCAATCGGACGGGGGCGAGGGCAATTCGGGTGGCTATTTTGGGATCACAAAGATGCTCGGGCAGGTGGGCAAGGAGGCGGCCCGAAAGCTGTTCTTCGACCCGCTCTCACGCGAGTTCGGCGCGCGCATCGAAGCCGTCTATGTGCTCGGCGCGGCTCCCTCGCAGGAATTAAGAGAGCTATTGGAGGGAAGCGATATTCAACTCCTCGGGCTCTTCGCGCGCCCCGAATGCGGAATCAGCCACCTTGAGCGCCTTAGCGCCCGGCGTCCGGGTTCCAGAGGTCGCCCGGTCCAAAGCTATGCCTGTAAGATCGACGGGGCCCGGCGCGAGGGCAGCGGCGAGGTGCTGGTGCGCAGCCATCTTATGTTTGACGGGTATTGGGATGACAAGGGGCCCCGCGAAGTCGACGCGAATGGCTGGCTTCATACGGGCGCGACGGGCTCATTGCAGAGCGGCTACCTCTATATCAAGGATTGACGCACACAAAACGGCCGCCTCGCTTCGCAGCGAAGGCGGCCGAAATGTTTCACGTGAAACAATTGGACTATTGGCGAACGAAAATACGCCGCACACGTGGGGAGATATTGCACAGAAGTTCGTAGGATATGGTCTTTCCGCGGGATGCAATCTCATCAACGCTGATCGAGCGGCCACCCTGCGCCCCGAAGATGATCACCTCATCGCCCACCTTGGCGTCATCGACGTCGGTGATATCCACCATTGAGACATCCATGCAGACCGTGCCGACCACGGGGCAGCGCGTGCCGCCAATAAGCACCTCACCGCCGTTGGACATGAAGCGGGGGAATCCGTCGTTATAACCCACCGCGATGGTCGCAATCTTTCGCGCCGAATCGGCCACCCAGGTCCGATTATACCCCACCGACTCGCCCGGGTTGAGCTCCTTAATATGAATGATCCGCGTGCTGAACTCGAGCGCGTTTCGAAGGCCTGGGCTCTCGGCGCCCACGGCCTTGCTGGGCGCAATCCCATAGGTCCCAAGGCCTACCCGCACCGCATCGAAGCGCGCTTGAGGGAATCGCCAGGCGCCCGCGGTATTCGCGACATGGCGTATGCCCGGGTCGATATTCGCCTGCTTAAGCGTCTCAATGGCTTGTTCAAAGTGACTTATCTGCTGGAGCGTGAAGGTGTCTTCGCAAGGGTCGTCCGCCGCGGCCAGGTGGGTCATGATCCCGGCGATCGAGACGCCTTCGGTGCGTTGAACCAGCTTCGCGAACTCAAGGATCTCGTTGGGCTTAAGCCCGACCCGATTCATCCCGGTATCGACCTCAAGGTGTACGCCAATACCGTGAACTTCGGCGCGTTCGCGCCGGCGACGAATTTGTTCGGCCAACGCCTCTACGACGGAAGAAGAATAGACAAAGGGGGTGAGGCGATATTTGACGATCTTGTCGGCTTCGCTCGCCAGCGCATTGGTCACCAAAATCGGGAGGGTGAGGCCGCGCCTGCGCAGCGGAATTCCCTCGTCGGCGTAGGCCACGGCCAGGGCGCTCACGCCCTCGCGGGCGAGCGTCTGTGAAACACGGGTCGAATCATTGCCATAGGCAAAGCTCTTTACGACCGCGATGACGCCGGTTTCCGCACCGATCTGGCGTCGAAGCGCATGAAAATTATGGCGGATGGCGTCGAGGTCAACACGCAGGCGCGCCGGGGCGACGCTTTCGAGGAGGCGCTCGGCCGCACGCTCAAGGCCGATATTACGACTGGCTTTAAAGAGCACGACGTCGCCGGCCACCAATTGATCGTCCAAAACGCTATCGAGTCCGTCGATGGAGTCGATAAAGACAACCGCCTCGGGGGGTAAGCCCGCTGCGACGGCGGACTCCCCGACAACCTCTGCCAACGCGCCGACGCATATGAGCAGGTCGACGCCGGTGTCGTTCACGATTCGCCCTAATTGCGCGTGCGCTGCCTTCGCCCGCGATCCCAGGTCGAGCATATCGCCAAGGATCGCCACTGAACGCGCGCTCCCCGCGTAGTCTTTGAGGACGCTCAGGGCAGCGCGCGCGCTGGTCGGGTCGGAGTTATAGGCGTCATTGATGAACGTAATGCCCGATTGGGTCGTGTGCATCTCCAGGCGAAGCGGACTTAATTCGAAGGCCGCGAGGCCTCGACGCATGGACTCTACGTCTAGTCCAAGTTGGTCCGCCGCGGCGATGGCCGCCATCGCGTTACTGAGGTTATGCCGGCCCAGAACATGGAGTTGAAAGGGGTGAACGCCGCGCTCTTCAAGTTGCGCCTCAAAGTCGAAACCATGCCCTGAATCCCGCGACGCGACGATAGAATAGGCCGCGTCCGAAGCCTCGGTGTCGCTGGAAAATGAGAGCTGCCGGCCCGGGAGTTCGAGCGGGTCGAGGGGCGGGCAATCCTCCGGGAAGATCAAAACACCATCGCCAAGCCCCTCGAATAATTTAACTTTCTCGGCGGCCGTTGTTTCGAGGTCGCCCAAACCCGCAGCGTGTGCGAGGCCGATATTTGTGATGATCCCGAGGGTAGGGCGGACCATTTTCTCCAGGCGCGCCATCTCGCCGACGCGGCTGATTCCCGCCTCGATGATCGCGATCTCGTGCTCCGGGCGAATGCCCAGCAGCGAAATCGCGACGCCCACCTGGGAATTATAACTCCCGGGGCTTCGATAAACCGTATGCTCCTGGGCGAGCATATTGGCGAGCATATCTTTGACGACGGTCTTGCCATTTGAGCCGGTAATTCCGACCACCGGAATGTCGAAGAGGGCGCGCCAACCGGCGGCGAGTCGCTGCAACGCGCCCAGAGTGTCGTCGACGATGATGAGCGCCATGCCCGGAATCGCCAGCGAATCGATATCCGCGCTGCGCGATACCATGGCTGCGGCGGCCCCCTTCTTATATGCGTTTTCGACAAATTCGTGGCCGTCGAAATGCTCGCCGGTCAGCGCGATAAAGAGGCTATGACGCGCGAAAGCTCCGCGCGAATCGGTGCTGATCTCACTGATCAGCAGCGCGGAGTCTTCGCAGCGGAGCTCTCCCTGGCTGAGTTGGGCGATCGTTTCCAGACTCAATTTTGGCGAGTTTGTCATACGTCTTCCCAGATTTGATGTGGTGGATGTTAAAAGTCACGCATCGACCAATACTCATGCATCGGATTGACCGGCGAGATTCCCTGGCCGATCCGAGGCGCATTCGCGATGGCGGCGCTGATAAATTTTCGCGCGTATTCGATAGCCGCGACCAGCGCGTCGCCTCGGGCCAGACGGGCGGTGATCGCGGCGGAGAAGGTACAACCAGATCCGTGCACCCGATCGCTGTCGATGCGGTCGGCGCCGAACTCGAGAAAGTCGCGCCCGTCATAAAAGACGTCGCGCACGATCTTATCAAAATGGGCGCCCTTGATCAGAACGTTCTTTACGCCGAAATCGTGGATGCGGCGCGCGGCGTCTTTCATCGACGCGACGTTTCCGACTTCGTGCCCGCTAAGCGCCTCGGCTTCGAAGCGATTGGGCGTGCACAAAAGTGCGCCTTCGAGCAAATAGTCACGCACTAATTTTTGAGCGGGGGGCGGCATGAGGGCGTCGCCATGTTTTGACATCATGACGGGATCGACCACTAATTTCTCAATTGGCCATTCTTTGAGGCATTCTGCGACAATTTTAACTCCTCTCTCGTCGCCTAGAGCACCCGTTTTGGCTGCTAGGGCCCGCACATCGGACGAGAGAGCCTCAAATTGAGCCCGAATTAGGGGCTTTGAGAGCACTTCTACGGCCGAAACACCCAGAGTATTTTGGGCGGTGATGAGGGTCACAATCGACGTCCCATGCACGCCACAGGCCGAAAATGTCTTCAAATCGGCCTGCAATCCGGCGCCGCCACCGCAGTCACTTCCGGCGATTGTGAGGGCAATCGGGAATAGGCCTTCCTCCTCCTGATTTTGGAGTTCGGATTGAAGAAAACGCTCGAAAGACTTCGTCATAGCTGGCACCAACGTCGATGTTCGTCGCCGAGCCGAAGTTTGGCTCGGTCGCTCTATTTATTTATTTGTTCGCCGGTTTTCCCAAAACGTCGCTCTCGATTTGAAAATGCAGAGAACGCTTCGATCAAACGGGACTCGTCAAAATCCGGCCACAAAACATCGGAGACATAAATTTCGCTATAAGCAACTTGCCAGAGCAAAAAGTTACTGAGCCGAAACTCACCGCTGGTTCGGATCACAAGATCCGGGTCGGGCTCGCCGCCGGTATAGAGATGTTGACCAAATATTTCTTCGGTGATGTCATCGGGTTCGAGCTCGCCGGCGCGAACCGCCCTGGCGATGTCGCGGGTCGCGGCGAGGATCTCCTCGCGACCGCCATAACTCACGGCAACCTGGAGAAGCATGCCGGTATTATCTTTACTCGCCTCTTCAAGCGACTCAATCGATTTTCGCAAACCTTTGCCTAATGCCTCACGATCGCCGATGACACGCAGTCGAATGCCGTTCTTAAGCAGGCGGTTGCGCTCTTTTCGAATATAGATGCCGAAAAGCTTCATCAATCCGGAGACTTCGCTCTCGGGCCGCTCCCAATTCTGGGTGCTAAAGGCGTAGAGCGTCAGCACGCCCACATTAAGGTAGCGGCAGGCCTCGACCATGCGGCGCACAGAATGCGCGCCCTCGTGGTGGCCCTTGATACGAATCATACCGCGCTGCTGGGCCCAGCGACCGTTTCCGTCCATGATGATCGCGACGTGATTCGGTATTTTGCCCTCGTATGCAGACAAAATCTGGGCACTGACGCTCAGTTCACGGTCTTTGTCGCTACCATCGGTGAGCTTGTTTTCGGTATTTTGTTCGCTTTTGTCGGACATTATAAAGCTCTGAGGGAACCGCTTAAAGATGTGCGGGGATACCACGGGGGGCGTTACGAAGGCAATAATAAGCCCTCCATTTCGTCACTTAACAGCCTCTATTTGAGGAAATCCATTCTTTTTGGAAGACTTGGTGCGCTCGCCTGTTTAGGCTATGGGTTGTATCGATGCGAGTCGTATAAATGATCGGTTTTACACCGGATTAGAACTCAATAACGCGGATTTTTAGGACAAATATTCATGGGCCGAACCGAAACATTAAAGAGTCGACTAGACGCCAAAGGCGCGAAATGGATGACCTGGAGAGACCGCGAAGTGGTCGCAGATTTTGGTGACCCGGCGCGCGAATATGAGGCGGTTCGAGGCGGCGGATTAGGCCTGGTCGACCGCTCCGGGCGCGACACGCTGGTCCTTGCCGGCGAGGACGCGGTTTCGTGGCTCCAGGGCTTGGTGACCAGCGACTTGCGCGAGTTGGTGCGCGAGGGCTCAGGGCAGCTCACCAGCGCGGTGAACCTGGTCGGACGCCTCATCGCAGAAGCCCGGGTTTTACATATGCCCGAGATGTTGGTGCTCGACCTCGAGCCCGGCGTACTCGCCGACGGATTTTTATCGCATTTGAAGCGCCATTTGATCACCGAAGATGTTCAAATTCTCGACCGGAGCGCGCAAACCAGCCGGCTTGGGATTTTCGGCGAGCGCGCCGCGGCGTTCCTGCAAAAGCATTGCACCCTTGCGCATCCGATGGGCTCGCGCGCGATGTTCGAGGGCACCTGGGGCTCGCTTGGGGACCACGATATCGTGGTACAACGCGTTCCAACCACCGGCGGTCCGGGCTACGAAATTGCCTGCGCGACCGAAGAAGTCGCAGATATTTGGGACCTTTTGATGGCGACCGCCGAGCTTACGCCCGTCGGATTTGAGACCCTCGAGACGCTACGCATTGAAGCCGGCATTCCGCGCTTCGGCGTCGAACTCACCGAGGAGCGCATCCCCCTGGAGGCCAACTTGGATCACGCCATCTCGTTTACCAAAGGTTGCTATCTGGGCCAGGAGATCATCGCGCGACTCGACACCCGCGGCACCCCGGCGCGGCTGCTGCGCACTCTGGTATTTGAAGGCGGCGCGGCGCCCGAGGTCGGCGCAGAGGTCGAAGTTGAGGGAGCGAAGAACGCGGTGGGCGAAGTCGTCAGCTCCGTGTGGTCGCCTCGCCTCAACACCTCAATCGCGCTCGCCTATATTAAGCGAAAGTATAATGAAATCGGCGACGAAGTGCGGGTCGAGACGCGCAAAGCAATCGTGCAACCGCTTGGCTATCCACTTGATTCGACCCGCGACAGCGTCTAACTTCGCGCGCGCGAGCATCCGGGCGCGTATCACCGCAGTAAACCCATTTTATCCTGGCGAAGTCATCGGAAAATCGATGACTTCGCCCGTGCTGAGACGAGAGTTGTGAGCCTTTACGACCAACGTTTTGTATTATTCTCCGGCAAGGGAGGCGTCGGCAAGACCGTCATTTCCTCTGCGTTTGCGCTGAGTTGCGCGCGCCGAGGCGAGCGCACCTTGTTGATGGAGCTGAATGTAAATGACAAGGTTAGCTCATTTTTTGGCTCCTCGCGCGTGGGCACGGATATCACCGAGGTCGACGAGAATCTCTTCGCCGTAAACGTCACGCCCCAGGCGGCGCTGCGCGAATACGGCATTATGATTCTGAAGGTGAAGCTGATCTATAAGGCGGTTTTCGAGAATCGCATTATCGACTCCTTTTTGCGCTCGATTCCCGGCTTAAACGACCTTCTTATGCTCGGCAAAGCGTATTTCCACGCGACCGAGCGCAACGCCGACGGCTCCTATGTCTGGGATAAAGTGGTGGTCGACGCGCCCGCCACGGGCCATGGCCTCTTTTTCCTGCAGATTCCGTCGGTCATCACCGGGTTTATCCGCTCCGGGCATATGTTTGAGGAGGCCGAGCGCATCCAGGCGCTGCTCAAGGACACCTCCCAGACCTCGATTAACCTGGTGACCTTGCCCGAAGAGATGCCGGTCAATGAGACCTTGATGATGCAAAAGGAGCTCAAGAGCCGCATGGGCCTGGAGGTTGGCGCGTTCATCGGCAACGCGATTTATCCGGTGATTTTCTCCGAAAAGGAGCGCGCGTGGATCGAGAAAATGCGCGAAGCCTATGAGAGTGGCGACGCCGAGACTAACCCGGATTCAGAAGAGTACGACGCCACCCCCGGCTTGCTCGACGCCGCGGCCTTCCGAAGCCAACGCGTTGAAATGCAACAGGAATATATGAAACGGCTTGAGGACGAAGTGGATAAACCACTGTATAAAATCCCGTTTCATTTTAGCACGCGCCTGACCTTCCAGGGCATCGCTAAGATCGCCGACGAACTCGACGCTCAAATCACCGCAGACGACGAATCTGCCAAACGCTCCGCCTCCTGAAAACCCAATGAAATCAAGAAGTCAGACATTTTCAGAACTGATCGCCGGACGTCAATTGGTGGTCTGTGCAGGTTCGGGCGGCGTGGGAAAAACCACGACCAGCGCCGTGATCGGCCTCGACGCCGCCATCAAGGGCCGCAAGGTCCTGGTCCTGACCATCGACCCGGCAAAACGCCTGGCCAATAGCCTCGGCGTGGACACCCTCGACGATTCGCCCCAGCAGATCCCGCTGGAGCAATTCGAGCAGGTCGGCGTCAAGGCGACCGGCGAATTGTGGGCGATGATGTTGGATATGAAGAAGTCCTTCGACCACCTCGTCAACCGCTACGCGGCCGACGAGGAGAATCGCCAGGAGATTCTGAATAATAAGATTTATAAGTATTTTTCGACCAGCCTGGCCGGCACCCAGGAGTACGCGGCCGCCGAGCGCCTGCTCGAATTGCACACCGAGGGCGATTGGGATCTCATCGTCTTGGACACCCCTCCGACGACGCACGCCCTCGACTTTTTGGAGGCCCCGACCCGCCTTGCCGACGCCGTAGAAAACCGTGCAATTCAATGGGTTTATAAGCCAAACCTGTTGACGGGCCGGCGCGGACTCGGGCTCTTTTCGGCGGGCACGTCCTATGTCGTCAAAGCGCTGGGGAAGTTCACCGGCGCCGACTTCTTGGACGAATTGGCGGTCTTTTTGCGCAACTTCTCCACGATGTTCGAGGGCTTCGGCGAGCGCGGCTATAAGGCGCATGAGCTGCTGGTCAGCGACAAATGCACCTTCGTCATCGTCACCGCGCCCGACCCCTTGCAGCTCGACGAAGCGCTGTATTTTTACGAGCAGCTCAACACCAAGCAGCGCGTGGCGGTCGGCGGATTGGTGGTCAACCGCGTCCATCCCGACTGGGTTTCCCAGGGCGACGCGAGCAAGTCAGCGCCCGAGATCGCAGACGCGATGGGCGACGCCCAGGCGCTGCATCTCGAAGAAGAAGACCGTCTTAGCCAGAAGGAACTGCTCGCCCTCGCCGAGAGCCTGCAGGAGAATACCGAGAATTTCGCGAAGCTCGCGGCCAAAGATTCCGGGAGCCTCGCGCGCCTTCGCGAGTCGGTGGAGCGCACGCTCCCGATCGTTCAGGTGCCGTATTTTGCCCAGGATATTCATAGCCTCGCCGGGCTCAGCCGCGTGCGCGACGAGATCTTTAAGACCCCCGACGCGGCCGAATAAGACGGCCGTTGGCCCGTCTTGAAAGCCTTTAAGGCGGCGTTAATTTTACAACCCGGGGAAAGCGACGCGCTTCAAATGGCGTGACAATGGACTTGAGCGTGCTATGCTGATTGGGACGCGACCGCGTCAATCATAATATATTTCAACGATTTGGAGCCGCGATGCATTGGGTTCGAGCCGATTATCTCAAAAAACTTGCGGGGTTGGGCGCGTTGCTCGCCGTGGTATTGGCTGGCAGCGCCTGCTCGACGGGAAAGTCAGCGACGGTGTTGGACGGGCGCCAGGCGCTCGCGGAGGAGTTGAACCTCGATCCGATGCTTATTCGGGCAAGCGCCGATGGCGAAGTCAGCCAGATGATCGATGTGAAGGAGCTATTTAACCTGGCCTATGACGCGTTTTCGCAGCGGCGCTACGAACGCGCAGCGGATCATTATGGGGCGGTGGTTAAGTATTTTCCGGAGAGCAATTATTATCTGCCCGCGCTTTATAATGCGGGTTTAAGCTACGAGAAGCTCGATCGGTGGGATGCGGCGGCCGATAGTTATCGCCAGATTCTGGAGGGCTCTCCCGACGCCAAGGACGCGCTGGACGCGTCCTTTCGACTCGCCAACGCCTACGACAAATCGGGGCGCCACACCGAAGTCGTCGACCTGATGACCGAGGTGCTTCTGGGCGCTGAGATCGCGTATTTCGACCGCATCGAGGCCTATGTTCGCCGCGGCAATGCGCTTCGGGAGCTCAAGCAATGGACGGAGTCCGAAGATGACTATCGCACCGTCCTGCAGCTCAATAAGAGCGCGACGCCGCGCGACCGGCTCGCCGCGGGCTCCAACCTGATGGTGCAGACCTACTTCGGCCTGGGGCGCAGCTTTCATGCCCAGGTGCGCGAGATTAAGCTGGTGCTGCCGCCCGACCGCATGGGCGATGATTTGAGCGAGAAAGCGCGCCTCTTCACCTCGGCCCAGGCCAATTATATCGAGGCGTTGCGCCATCATCACCCCCAATGGTCGGTGGGCGCGGGCTTTATGATCGGCAAACTCTACGAAGATTTCTATACCGATATCTTCAACGCCGAGATTCCCGATACGCTCAGCGACGAGGCCGTCGCGCTGTACTTCGAAGAACTTCGCAAGCAGATTCGCCCGTTGATGGAGCGCGCGATTGACGTCTATGAGCGCAACCTGTCGCTCTCCAAGCGTATGGGCAAGGACGCCAAGAGCGACGAGTGGGTGAGCCAAACCGAGATGAAGCTCAACCGCCTGCGCAACTTCCTCGAAGACCCGATCACCCAGCGTCGCGCCGAGATCCTGGTGGCCCACGGGCGCAAATTGCGCCATCCCTGGGACCCCAGCGAGACCGCCATTGACCTGGTCGGCGTCGCCATTCAGGAGGCCTCCACGGCCGTGCTCAAGGCGCCTGCGGCAGAGAGCGACACACCGAAGAAGAATATCCCCAAATCTTAAAAAAAAATGTTCCACGTGAAACATTCGCGCCGAATGGGCCGCCGGGCAACCCTCTCAGGGTCGCCCGGCGAGTCTCATCCGGGCAAATGCCGCACTGCGTCTTCGAGCGTCGAGAATAGATAATCCGCGCGAAGTCGATTGATGACGTGGTGGTAGATCATGCTCTTTCGCGGCCAGGAGACGCGCAGGTCAGGCTGGGCTGCGATTAACTCGTCGGCGTTTTCGGCGCCGCGAAGATCACTCGCGTCCATAAAATCAATGGCGTGGAATTCGAGCTGGAAGAGGCGCGGGTGCGCGCGTCGAAGCAGGGGAAAGACCGCGTCGAAGCCCGTCGTACCCATCAATTGCAGGCTGGTGCCGATGATGGGAAAGCGTACGCCGGGCACCAGGCACATCGGGATTTCCCAGGGCAAATCTGAGAGCGGATCCTGGCGCCACATCTGCTCGCGCGACGGTCGATAGGGGGTGATGGGGGCGAGCAGGGTTTCGGGGGCGACCATCGCGCTGCGACTCGGACGCCCGCTGACTTTTTGCCAGCCCATGATGGCGCCCTTTGCCAAATAATACGGCGGGCAGGAAAACATCGACGAGTCGTAGAGATAATTGCGCCGGCCGAGCGTCTCGATGATTTCGGGGCTGATATTATAGCCCGGGGCGCGGTAGCCGACCGGGCGGCGACCGCCGACGCGCTCAATCGCCGCTTCGCCGCGCGCGATTTCATCGATGCGCGTCGCGGCGCTGCGGCGCGGCAAATCATAAAAATGGGAGTAGGTATGATTACCGAGTTCGTGGCCGCTGGCGGCGGCCTCGCCCAGGATCTCGGCGTGGGCCGGATGCTCGGTGTCGCTGCCCACGACGAAGAGCGTCGCGGGCACGCCCGCCTCGCCGAAGAATTCGAGCAGGCGTCGAACGCCCACCGAATAGGCGCGGTCACCACCCGCCGGGGCGCCGCGATGATGCCCGTCGCCCAGGCCATGAATGGCGCGGTAGCAAGCCATCGAGTCGAGGTCGACCGTCAGGCAGGCGAGAGGCTTCTCGGCCGGGAAAGAATCACTCATGAGCGATGGCGTACGCGAATAACCCAGACCAAACGACCCATATTTTTCAGGACATTCGGCACGCGGCGAAAGAGGTTAATCGAGGGCTGACGCTTCTCGACGACCGTCAGCGGAATCTCGGTCATGCGGAAGTTCATGCGCTCGGCGCGAATCACGAACTCGCTGGCGAAGAGGTCTTTATTGACCACGCAGCGGTCGATCACTTTGAGCAGGCGCTCGCGCTTAAAGGCCTTGAGGCCGTGGGTGTCGGTGCCCTTAAAGCCCAGGAAGATGGTGAGCATCGAGTTGAGCACGCGCGTGGCCAGTCGACGGTAGAGGGGGCGCTGATCCGAGGAACCCTTGAGCGCCTTGCTGCCCACCACGAGGTCGTAATTCTCATTGGCCATCTTATCGAGGGCGCGCATATAGAAATCGGTGTCACACAGGTCGATTTCGTCGCAGACGACGTATTCGCCGGTGGCCGCCAGGATTCCGCGCCGCAGCGCAAGACCGTAGTCGGGCTCCGGGTTATGCATCAACTTCAGCTCCGGGTGATGCTCCATCAGCTCGGTGGCGACTTCGATGGTGCGGTCCGTCGAGCCGTTCTCGGCCAGGATAATCTCGTAGCTATAATCCCAGCGCGGGTCCTTGGCTAATTTCGCGGTGAGATCCGCGATGGACGCCGACAGAATTCCCTCTTCGTTATAGATGGGGATGATGATCGAGACATCGACCAACCGGGCTTCATCGACGTCGGAGATATTGATTTCGGGACTTGTATTCATAGAACTTCGTAGAACTTATAGGGAAAATCGCGGAGCGGTCCAGGTCGAGGGGTCTCGGGTTGGACGCCTGTTTTCTATACCAGAGTCGCGAGCGCGTTCAAACAAATTGCCTCGCGCTCACTAAAATTAGTGCCCATTTATGCGGCTTATTGCGCGCCGGCGTATTTATTCAGCCATCGATAGGCGAAATATAAAAAGCCCCAGTTCAGCGCGAGGAACGAAACACTCAGACCCACCATAAAGAGGGTAGTGGTGAGCCCGTTGGATTCGACCGGCGGGATAAACGGCACCAGCCGCGGCTCAACGAGCACCAATAGCGGGATCAGCGCGGGGATTGAGAGGCCCGCGCCTGCCATCATCATCAGTGATTTCGAGATGACCGGCGGCGCCGGAGCAGCTTGTTTTTCAGGCTCAGGATTTTGCGTGGACATACTTTGCGCTCGAAAAGGTTGATTTCCGCGCGCACCATACAAGGTCGGGTAGCGCGGCACAACGCAGGGATTGAAGGTGGGTGGCCGACCCCGCCCAATAGAGCAATCCGCGCCGCATATAATTCCCACCTGCTCACGTCTGCCTCGCTTTGGCGGCGCCAAGCCCGGGGGCCCTTGCGCAGAGGGAATCTCACGGGCTAATATTTGGGGGCTATCTCGAATTAAAATACTCCAAGAAAGTGGACCCGATGAACCCTCACGTGATTGAGTGGCTAGACCTGGTGATCCGATGGCTACATGTCATCACCGGCGTGGCCTGGATTGGCGCATCATTCTATTTCGTCTGGCTCGAGAATATGCTCGAGCGTGATAAGGCCGACCTGCCGCCGGGCATCGAGGGCGATTTGTGGGCGGTGCACGGGGGAGGGTTTTATTATCTGACCAAATATAAGGTCGCCCCCGAGAAGATGCCCAAGACCCTGCATTGGTTTAAGTGGGAGGCGTATTTCACCTGGATCTTTGGCTTCTCACTGCTGACGATTGTTTATTATTTCAAGGCCGACTCCTATATGATCGACGCGTCGGTGGCGGATATCTCGCCGATGACCTCGATCGCGCTGGGCGTCGGGTCCATCGTCATCGGCTGGGTGGTCTACGACGTGCTGTGCCGCACGCCGCTGCTGAAGCGGCCGAGCCTTTTCCTCGCGGTGATGTACCTCTTTATGGTGGGGGCGGCGTTTGGGTTGTCGCAATATCTGAGCCCGCGCGCCGCCTATATTCATATCGGCGCGATGCTCGGCACGATGATGGCGGGCAACGTGTTCTTCGTGATTATCCCGGGCCAAAAGAAGATGGTCAGCGCGGCCGAGGAGGGCCGCGAGCCCAACGCCGCCGACGGGCGCTACGCGTCGCTTCGCTCGCGGCACAATAATTATTTCACGCTGCCCGTGCTCTTTATCATGGTGAGCAACCACTTCCCGACCACCTATGGGCACGAGTATGGCTGGGCGATTCTGGCGGGATTGTCGGCGGTCGGCATCGGCATTCGCCATCATTTCAACGTGCGCCATAAGTCGAATCAATATGTGTGGACGATGGGCGCCGGCGCGCTCGCGATTTTAGCCCTGGCGTTCGTCACCTCGCCGGACTTCGGCACGAGCGACAAGCAGGCGGCCATCGAAGCGATGCCGCCGGTCCCCTACGCAACCGTCGACAAAATCATCACCGAGCGCTGCGTGATGTGCCACTCGGATGCGCCCACCGACGCGGTCTGGAAGAGCGCCCCGCTGGGCATCACCTTCGACACGCCGCAGGAGATTAAGAAGCACGCCGAGCGCATCAAGGTTCGCTGCTTCGACACCGAGACCATGCCCCTGGTCAACCAGACCCATATGACCCCCGAGGAGCGCCAACAACTGGGCGCATGGGTCCTGCAGGGCGCCAAGATCGACTGAAGGATTTCAGTCCACTGACAATAAAAAACCGGCCACCGCGATGAAGCAGTGGCCGGTTTTTTTGTTCCCGATTCTATCGAATCTACGCCTTAACTTCCGCGGTAGGTCGAATAGCCGAAGGGGCTGAGCAGCAGCGGGACGTGGTAGTGCGAGTCGGCGTCGTCGACTTCGAAGACGACGCGCACGACCGGGTAAAAACTCTTGACCGCCTGCTCCTCGAAATAAACCGCGGTCTCAAAGCTCATGCGATACATCCCCAGGAGCAGTGACTCTCCCTCGTTCAGCAAGTCGACCACGCGCCCGTCGGCGTTGGTCGTGCCGCCGCCAATCGCGCGCCATCCACCGTGGGTTCGCGCCTCAAGAATCAACGGAACGCCTTCGGCCGGGCAGCCCCGGGAGGTGTCGAGAATATGGGTGCTTATCGTGCTCATCAGAAGTCCTCGCGAATGCTGCGGGCGCCGGTCGCGCCCGCGATTTTGACTCTTCGATTCGAATTTACTGGGCGTTCTACGGCAAAATTAAGGGCGCTCGACTAACTTATTGAGGCGAAGCGCCATGATCTTGCGCTGCTCCTCGGCGGCCGCGGCGATCTCGGTATTTCGGTCGTTCTCCAGGCGCGCTTCGAGGGCGGCCAGGATCTCGTCGGCGCTCTTGCCGGTGGCGCAGATGATAAAGATAAAGCCGTGGCGCTCCTGGTAGGCGAGGTTGGCGGCGCGCAGGCGGTCGAGGGTTTCCTGCGAGGCGCTCGAGGCCGCGGACTGCTCCTGGGCCGCCCATTTTTGCGAAGCCTTCGACGCCTGTTTGTGGTCGCCGATTTTGGGATGCGCGGCGAACGCCTCAAGGTAGTCTTCAGTGCCAAGCTTTGAGAACGCGGCGTCGCCGGCTTTTTGAATCGCCTCAAGCGACCCAAACGGGCGCTGAGACGCCATCTTCTCGGCCCAGGCCGTCGACCCGCAGCAGCGCAAAAACGCACGCTCGGCGGCGGCCGGCGAAATGGTGTTGAGCCACTCCAATTTACGTTTTTGCCAGCCCTTTTCGGTCACGCGCCCGCGCAGACGCACCCGGCTGATGCCGCCGTCCGGGAACATATTCACCCGCACATGGGTAATCGGCGCGGTCGGCTCGATGTCGAGGTGATGTTGAGTATGCGCCTGCATCTTCGTCTGCGGATAGACCTCGAACCAATCCTGTGCGTCCGGGTCAAAATCGGCGCCGAGTTGGTCGGAATTGCAGCCTTCGACCGAGACCGAGTCGGGATAATTTCCCTTAAAATGATTCGTATCGATCTCGACGTGCTCGACGCGCCCCTCGGCCCCGAGCTGCAGAACCGCCCAATCATGCCCGGGTCCGCGCCGGCGCGTGGTCTCCCACCCGTCGCCCATATGCACCCCGCGCGTGGGCATCAAAAGGTTGGTGGGCTTGCTAAAAAACATATCGCTCGCGCTCAGCGCTCGCCCGCCGTTTTCGATGCCGATCAGGTCAATCTCCCCCACGCGCGCCCATCGATCCAGGTCCGGCGAGGGCTCGCCGTGCACCCGCAAGCGCGCGACGCCGCCGTCCGGGAAGATATTGAAGCGAAGATGCGTAAAACGCGCGCTGCTGTCGATCTCAAACTCGTTTTTGAAATGCCCCTTGAGCGGCGACTTCTCGAGAATTTCGATCCACTCGATGTCGCCATCGGCCAGTTCCTCGGGCGACAGATGCCCCTCGATAACGGCGGCCTCAATCGAGCAATATTCTGGATAATTTCCGCGGAAGTTCGCCGTATCGACCACGACGCCGCGAATCAAACCCGGCAACCCGAGGCGAATCACACACCAATCATTGCCCGGACCGCGCTTGCGGCGCGTCTCCCAGCCATCGTACCACTTGCCGCTGTCGGTAAAGCGTGTGGGATCAAAGATTGGCTCCGGGCCCCTGATAAGATTCTCTTTAATCGCGAAAAACTCGTCGCTCGCCACGAGCACCGCTCCACCAAGTGTTTCAAGGGCGAGGTCGATATAGTCGGTAAATTTCGTCATATGTTAGGTCTCAGAGCTCAAGAAAAGAGAATAGAAATCGAATCTTTTATTTTAGAATAGGGCGTCCAACGGGGGTTGAAAACGCGCCTTCGCGATAGACCGGCTCGCCCCGAAGCAGCGTCATTTGGACGACGCCTTTGAGTCGATGGCCGTCATAGGGCGTGACCTTATGCCGGTGCTCAAGCGCCTGGGCGTCGACGGTGAACTCGGCCTCGGGGTCCCAGATAACCAGGTCGGCGCTCATCCCCGGGGCGACGCGCCCCTTTTGCTCGCTAAGACCGGCGAGTTTCGCCGGCTCGGCGCTCATCCAGCGGCTCAACTCGTCGAGGGAATGCCCACGCGCGCTGGCCGCCGTCCACATAATCGGCAGCGAGAGCTGCAGCGACGCGATGCCGCCCCAGGCTTGGTCGAAGCGGCCGGAATCAAGGCATTTTAGCTCGGGCGGGCAGGGGGAGTGGTCGCTGCCGATCAGGTTAATCTCACCTGCGGCCAGCGCCTTCCATAATTGTTCGGCGTTTCCGCGAGAGCGAATGGGCGGCGCGCATTTATAGTGGGTCTGCCCATTGCGAATCTGGTCGGAGCTAAAGACGAGATAATGCGGGCAGGTCTCCACGCTCACGTCCACGCCGCGCTCGCGCGCGCGCCTCAAAAACGGCAGCGCGCTCGCCGAGGACAGGTGCACGATATGAAGGCGCGCCCCATAGCGCCCGGCGTATTCGCAAAGCCCGGCGACCGCCTGAACTTCGGCGCTCGGTGGGCGCGAGGCCAGGTAGAGTCCGTAGTGACGAGCATCACCGCTCGCCCAGACCTGCTCGGCCGACTCAATCACATCGGAGAGCTCCGAGTGGCACAAAAGCGGGGCGCCCAACTCGCTCAGAAGCGGCATCGCCGCCTCAACGTCGGCCATCGACACGTTCTCAAACTCATCGACGCCCGAGGGCGATAAGAAACACTTAAAGCCGAGCACGCCCGCGGCGTCCAGGGCGGCGACTTCCTCCAGATTCCCGGGGACAAGGCCGCCCCAAAAGCCCACGTCGACATGACATTTGCCCTCGGCCGCGGCGAGCTTGGCCTCCAAGCCGGCGACGCTCGTGGTCGCCGGGATGCTATTGAGCGGCATATCGACCAGGGTGGTCGTCCCGCCGGCCGCCGCCGCGCGCGTCGCCGTCTCAAATCCCTCCCAATCGCTTCGCCCCGGCTCATTGATATGCACATGCGCGTCGATTAAGCCCGGCATAACCACCGAATCGCCGACGGCGAGCACCTCGATATTCTCCTGAATATCATCGTATTCGGCGACGCGCTCGATGCGCCCGTCCTGGATATATAAACAAGCGGGGCGCGTGCCCTCGCCGGTGACAACGCGACGGCTCTGGATGATGAGTTCAGCCATTCCTACCCTTCGTCCTAAAAATGAAAAACGAGTCCACGATTCTACTCAGAATTAATCTATTCTGGGGACTATACGAAACCAATTGATTGGCGTATCTCAGCCGCTGATGAGACCCCTTGGCCTCACAACTGTCAAGTTGCACAAATCTCAGAAGTACGCCGGATGCCGCGTCATCCGAGTTGAGTTTTGCCATCGCGCGAATTCCTCGTACCGCCACTCTTCCTCGTTTTAGCGCCCCTCAAGCGCCCCACGTATTATGACTGACCTGCTCGAATTTGGATTCATCCTGGCCTTGCTCTCTGCATTGAGTTGGGCCTCGGTCGACATTATCCGCAAATATATCGTCGCAAATTTGAACCCCACCTCGGCCTTGGTCGGCCTGATGTTGGGACAAGTCCTCTTGCTGCTGCCGTTTGTGCTGATGACCGAGGTCGGCGCGGCCCCCAGCAGCGACCACACCCTCGTAAAGACCCTCTTCATCGGCATCCCGGACCTCTCCAAAAGCTACCTCATCCAATCCGCCGGCTCCATCGCGCTGAATCTGGCGGCGAATCTACTCTTTTTGCGCGCCGTCGCGATCTCGCCGCTCAGCCTGACGACCCCCTACCTGGCGCTCACGCCGGTGTTCTCGGCGCTGGTCGCATTTTTGTGGCTCGGCCAAATCGTGACCGGCTGGGGCATCGTGGGGATTTTGATTGTGTGCGTGGGCGCGTTCTTTTTGAACCCGGGCTCCAAATCCGACGGCCTGCTCGCGCCCATCAAAGCAATCGCCAGCGAGCGCGGCAGCCTCTATATGATCTGCGTCTCGCTGTGCTGGAGCATCACCCCGATTCTCGACAGCAAGGCCAGCCTGCAAACCTCGCCGCTGTGGCATACCGCGTTCCTCGCGCTGGGCATGGGCGTTTCACTGGCGATTTACCTCATCGCCCGCGGCGAAGCCCGCACATTGATCGCCGACCTCAAGATTCTGCCGGCGGTCGGGGTTTGCGCCTCGTTTTTGCTGCTCGCGGCCATGACTCTGCAGCTCAGCGCCTACGGCGAAGGCGTGCCCATTGCGTACGTTGAGACCATCAAACGCGCCGGCGGCGTTACGACTGCGATGCTGGCAGGGTATCTGTTCTTCGGTGAAAAAGACATCGCCCGGCGTTTCATCGGCGCGGCCGTCATGGTCATCGGCGTCGCGATGGTGCTGTTCTCGGGTGGATGACTCGATTTAACGAAAAGAATTAGGCTGTAAGACACGAAAAAAGAGGCATCGAAAGATGCCTCTTTTTTCGTTAGAGCAACTTATTTTGCGCCGACGCATCCGACGCAACCATCACGAGATCAGCCCAAATCGGGGCGGAATCGCGCGAGAATCTCGGGGTAATTCGTGGGCACGAGACCCTCGAGTAATTCGAGGCTTTTGGGGAGCGGAATCGGCTGGGATTGCGCGTCGGCGTCTTGTTGCGCGCGGTACTCCGCGATGCGCCGGTGTGCCTCTTCGACGGCCTGGGAAATCTCGTCCATATACAGGATTTCGGCGGTGTCGAGCTCGATTTGCGAGATGGGGTTCTCGTGAATCCAGGCGGGCCCAAAGAGCTGCTTGAGCATGCGACTGGCGAGGGTGGGCATATCCCAATAGACGCCGTGTTTGCCGAGTATATGTTGGGAAATCAGCCCGAATAATCCGGCGCCAGGGATGGCCATCAGGGCGGCGGAGAGGAACGCCGGAAGACGCACGATGGCGTGGACGCCGTGGTCGAGTCCGTATTGCAGGCGGAACGCGGCGACGTCGCTCTCAGCGATGATCTTTGCGTCACCCAGGGCGCCGCGGCCGTAGACGCCCTGGAGGGCGTGGACATTTTGAGAGCCGCCGGCCCAGGTGAAGAAGGCGCTCAGCGCGCCGGTGCCGAGCCAGCCGAATTCGACCATCGCGTCGACCAGGCGCGCGTGGTTTCGGCCCATGGTGTCGAGCGTCTCCTGGTAGCCGCGCGCGTGGTAGCCCTTGGTGCGGGTGTGGATGATCTGCCCGTCAAAGTCGATGCTGGGCGCTTCGATGGGGTCCATGCCCTCGCGCGGGCAGATCCATTTTCCGAAGGCGACCGAGTCGATAAAGACCGCGTCTTTGCGCGGGGCTTTCTGGCGCACGCGCTCAAACGCCGCGGCGACCTCGGCCGGAAACTCGGGGGGCTCGCCCTTTATATCACCCTTGAGGCCGCGCCTGGGCGCCATCATCATATCGGCGAAGAGGACCTCGAATTCGACGCCTTTACCGCGGGCGTATTCTTTGAGCGCAATCGCGTTCTGAAAACGCGCGAAATGCACCGACGACACCGGTTTGCCGTCGGCGTCCATGGCGAGCAGCGCCTCGGGTTCGTAATAGATACCGACGCCGTATTTAATAAGGCCCGCGTCGATGGACGCCAGGGTGGTGTGCAGGCCCATTCCGTCCGAGACCCCGGCGATGAGCCAGGGCTGCTCCGAGACGCGTTTGGCGTGCGGGGCGTTGGCGATATCGTTGAGCGTTTGGCGCTCAAAACTCGCTGACATCGCGTTTAATCGCGCCATTCCTGCGGCGATATTTTCCGGCGTAATCTGAGACTGCAAGCTTTCGATACTCATCATAAAATCCTAGGCATAAGTCGTTAAGTATTCCTAGGACAACACGTTCTCTGGCGCAACTATGACGTGCTATTAAGTCTCAGAACCGATCTAGAACTCGGGGCCGCCGCCGGTGCCGAGCATCGCGCAGCTCTCGTTGAGCCCGGCGTTGCACCCCCGCTCAAACCACCCGCGCGCCTGGGCCATGCTCGGCTGAACTCCGCTGCCGTTGGCGTGGATAATCCCGGCGGCGTGGCAGGCCTCGGGGCGCCCATACTCACAGCCCTGCTCATAGAATTGGAGCGCGCGCTCCAAATCGACCTCGACGCCGCGCGCCTCCGAATACATCACCCCGGCCAGCCCACATCCGGTGCCGTCTTCGGCCGCACACGCGCGCTCAAACCACTGGGTCGCCTTCGCGAAGTCCTGGGTCACGCCGCTGCCCTCGTAATTCATCAGCCCAGCGGTCACACAGCTCGGCGCGAAGTCACCGGCGCAACTCTTCTCGAAATACTCAAGCGCCTTCGATGCGTCCGCCGGGATGCCCTCGCCGCGCAGATAAAGCGCCCCGAGGATGCCGCAGCTCTCCCCGTGTTTGGCGGCACACGCCTTATCAAAATAGCGCATCGCCGCCTCGACGTTGCGCTCACCCACGCGCCCGTCAAACCGGATAATGCCCATCTCATAGCAGGCCGGCGCATATTCCTGCTCGCACGCCTCCCTATATAATTGGACCGCCTCCTCGGGATTCTCGCGCGCCTGCCGAAACTTGTCGGCCCCACTCTGATGGCTGCACCCGGCCACCCCGCCCAATACACTCACCCAAATAACGCCCACGATCAGTCGCTTCATGCCGTTCCCCCGCCCAATGACAAAAATAACCCCTAACGAAAACCATAAGTTCAATCTAATCACGACTCCTTACGTGATGTAAATCCCATCCGGGCGTCGGATTCACCGCGCAGCCAGCCTGAATAATCCGAAGCAATACGATCACTTAGGCGGCTACTCCCAACATCGTCGCGCCCATCGATCCGGCCATCGCCCCAGATTCTTGCGCTCGATCGCCTAAAATACCCCTCGAGATCCCCAAAAATGACTCGTCTCCCAGTCCCTCCGAATTGCGCTCAAAACCGGCGCCCCTCTCTCACGACCTCCAGGCCTGTGGGAAACTCTGTGGAGAACCCTGTGATCCGTCTGAGGAAAACCCTGTGATCTTGGATCTGGAAAACCTCCAGGGGCTTAGATCACAATTTGATCACGCGTTTACCACACGATCTATCCACATTTTAAAACCAATAAACTCAGCGACTTAGAATCTTTGATCACATGATCACAGGGCCTACTATTACTACTGCCGTTAAAAAACGAAGGGAACCTGAGTTATAAGCACCAGTAAGAAAGCCCTGGGGAATTAGAGAAGTATCTTTGCCCCCAAACCCGTTCACGGGACTTGTATTTAAGGGCAAGCTGTGGTGGATTAAGCGGGTCAAATCCACCTGATTTTAGAAGGCGATCATTATGAAAATTCGTATTTCCCCGCAGGCCCTGACCGACGAATTATTTAAATTGCAGGGCGTCGTAAGTCAGCGCAGCACGCTCGCCATTTTGTCGAACGCTCTTCTGCAAGCCAAAGATGGTCGATTGACGTTGCACGCCACGGACCTGGATACGTCGATTTCGACTTCCTGTGAGTGCGAAGTTCTCGAGGAAGGAAGCGTCACACTCGAGGCGAAGAATCTCTTCGATATCGTCAAGAATCTCGACGACGATAGCCTGGTCATCGAGACCGAAGATAATTATTGGGCCAACCTGAACTCGGGCAATGTGGTCTGCCGCATCGCCGGTACGCACCCCGATGATTTCCCGCAGATTCTCGACACCAGCGGCGTCGAGATGTACCCGATCGGCATCGAAACCCTGCTCAATATGGTCGACAAGACGCTCTTCAGCGTGTCGACCGACGACGCCCGCGCCAACCTCACCGGTGCGTTCTTCCGCGTCACCGCCGAGAATACGCTGCTGATGGTCTCGACCGACGGCCATCGCCTCTCCAAAATCGAGGCCGACCCGGAGTCCTTCTCCGCCGGCGAGAACACCCATCAGACGCTGCGCGACGGAATCATCATTCCGCGCAAAGGCCTCTCGGAGCTCAAGCGCATCGTCGACGCCAAGGCCACCGAGCTCAGCTTCGGCCTGGTCGACAATAGCATCGTGTTCCAGTCGGGCCCGATGACCATGTCGGTGATGCTCATCGAAGGAACCTTCCCGGACTTCACCCAGGTGCTGCCGAAAGAAGGTGACAACAAGGCGTTTGTTAAAAAGGATATGTTCCTGCAGGCGCTCAAATTCGTCAGCCTCTTCGCCAGCCCCAAGACGCATAACCTGCGCCTGTCGCTGTCCGACGAAGGTCTCGAGCTCTACGCCTCCGACCCCGACCGCGGCGAAGGTCGCAAGACCATCCCGGCCGAGTACACCGGTCAGCCGGTCAAAGCGGGTTATAATTATCGCTATCTCATCGACGTGTTGGGCGTGCTCGACAGCGACCAGGTTTCGCTGGAGATCATCGACACGCTCTCGCCGACGCTGATGCGCGACCCGACCAGCGACGAGGCCCTCTTCGTCGTCATGCCGATGCGCCTGTGATCGACGCGTTCGCTCAACTCGAGCGCCGATAGACCGAGATTCTGCAAAACGCCACCGCGCTGCTCGCCGGTGGCGTTTTGCGTTCAGGCGTTATATTAGAGACGCGAGTTGCGCGCCCCACTCGAGTGGTCCCGAAACGCCCCAGACCCGCCATGCTTCTAGACGCCCTGCACATTACAAACTTCCGCAATATCGCCGACGTGCGCCTCGACGCGCATCCGCGATTCAATATTTTGAGCGGACAAAATGGCCAGGGGAAGACCAATATTCTGGAGGCGATTTACCTGCTAGGCGCCGTGAAGAGCTTTCGCCCGCAGGTCAACAGCGACCTGATTCGATTCGGCCAGGAGCAGGCGTCGCTGGTGGCGCGGGTGGACCGCGGCGGCTCGGAGCGCATCGTGCGCCTGGAGATTGGCGCCCGCGGCAAGAAGATATTTCTCAATGACTCGCCGGTGCGCCAACTCTCGGACTTTTTTGGCACCGTCAATGTGGTGATGTTTGGGCCCGAGGATATCGCGATTCTGAAGGGCTCGCCCTCGGAGCGCCGCCGCTTTATCGACCGCGCGATTTTCAACGCTCAGCCCGCCTACGCCACCGAAACCCAGCATTATGAGGATGTCCTCGCCCAGCGTAACGCTCTGCTCAAGGACGCGCGCTATGACGCCTCTTTGATGAGCGTCTACGATGAGCAACTGGTCCAATACGGCGCGCGGATTATCGAGCGTCGTCTGGATTTTTTGGCACATTTTCGACCGATATTGCGCCGGACTTTTCAATCCATTTTTGATGAGTCCTTCGAGGCCGAAATCGGCTATTATATGAAGTGGCGAGACGCGGATTCGCATGATTTTCGGCGTGAGGAATCGCGCCAGGACGCGCATCTGCCCTCGCAGCCGGGCAAGCGCGACCGGCGTGACCTTGAAGAAGTCCTCTTCGAAGGTCTAGAGAGGACCCGGGCCGACGAGCAACGCCGCGGGTACACGCTGATTGGCCCCCATCGTGACGACCTGTCGACGCGCATAAATGGTCGAGATATAAAGACTTTTGCCAGTCAGGGTCAGCACCGCGCGTTTGTGTTGGCGATGAAGATCGCCGAGATATCGCACCTGGAAGAGCGCTACCGATTCGCGCCGATTTTGCTGCTCGACGATGTCTCCAGCGAGCTCGACCGGGAGCGAAACCGGTTCCTCTTCGACTTTTTGCGCCACCGTATGGAAGGGCAGGTCTTCATCACGACCACCCATCGCGACTATATTTTATTGGACGAAGATGTGCAGACCTACGCGGTCAAAAGCGGCGAAGTCACGCCCACATAATTTCTCTAATCGACGTGGCTTCGGCCTCGAAGCCCGGTAATATTTATGACAGCAGAATTTATGGAAAATACACCTCTCGAACTGCCCCATAGCCCGCGCCACGGCGAATTATTTGACCTGCTCGTCGAAGGCCTCACGCTCGATGGGATGGGCGTCGCGTCGGTCTCGACCCTCGTCGGGCCGCAGAAGCAGCCGCTGAATTATAAATTCCACATCCGCAAAGGGCTGCCGGGCGACCGCGTTCGGGTCCAGGTCGAGACGCGCAATAAGCGCGTCTTTCTTGCGCATATCACCGAATATCTCGAACCCTCGAAGATGCGCATTGAGCCCAGGTGCCGCCACTTTGGTCGGCGCGAAATCGAGGGCCAGGGCTGCGGCGGCTGCACCTTCCAGTCGCTCTCCTATCGCCATCAATTGATGAATAAGGAGCGCCTGATTAAGCAGCAAATGATCGATCATAAGGTCGATCCGGGCCTGGTTTACCCGATGATCGGGCAGGAAGACCCCTGGTATTATCGCAATAAAATGGAGTTCAGTTTTGGGACGACCGGCGAGCGCGAGTTCGCGCTGGGCCTGTATCCCAAGGGCTATCGCTACCAGGTTCTGAACCTCAAAGAGTGCTTTTTGGAGTCGGAATTTACCTCCAACTTTTTGCCCAAGATCAAAGATTGGGCGATGGAGATGGGGCTTAAACCGTATCGCGAGGGCGACCAGTCTGGCTTTTTGCGCAACCTGAGCATCCGCGAAGGCAAGCGCACCGGCGAGCGCATGATTGAGCTGATGACCACCCATCGACCGCAGGCGGAGTGCGGCGATAAGATGGTCGACGCGACTGAAATAGCCCAGCGATTTAAGGCGTTTATCCTGAGCGAGGCGCCCGACGATTTCACCTCGATCTATTGGACTCAGCAATATGTCGAGCGCGGCGAGCGCACCCGATTTATCGAGCATCATCTGCACGGCTCGCCGGTATTGCTCGAGAAGATGCATCTTCCGGGCGACCAGATCCTGAGCTTTGAGATTCACCCGAGGGCGTTCTTCCAGCCGAATACGCGCCAGGCCGAGGTCCTATACGCCGAGGTCTTGAAGCATACCGGGTTGCTCGAAGGCGGCGCTGGCGCCGAAGAAGAAGAGGGCGCAGAGAAGAAGCGCATCCTCGACCTCTATTGCGGCACCGGGACCATCGGTCTGTGCATGGCGCCCTTCGCTGAACACGTCGTGGGCATTGAATTGCAGCCCAACGCGGTCGATAACGCCCGCCAAAACGCGCACAAAAACGGCATTGATAATATCACGTTCTTCGCCGGCGACGTCGGCGCGGTGCTCAAAGAAGACGCGTTTATCGAGGCCGCCGGCGACATCGATCTGGTCGTCGTCGACCCGCCGCGCTCCGGGCTGCTCAAAGAGGCGCGCGAGCAACTGAAGGCCATCAATCCGCCGCGCATTATCTATGTCTCCTGCAACCCCAAAACCCTGGCGCGCGACCTCGCCGACCTCAGCGCTTCGGGCTATACGATTGACCGAATTCAGCCGGTCGATATGTTCCCGCACACCTATCATGTCGAGAATGTCGCCCTCCTCACGCGCCACGAACAGGCCTGAGGCGAGCGCCATTTTCCCTAAATAATGCAGTAAGTTATGAGTCAAAATAGCCCGAAAGCGAAGCTTATCGACGCCATCACCGCCTGGAATCCGCTCCAGGACGCGCTCGATTGGTCTGACGCGAAATTTAACGACTTCGCCCGCGAGATTTTTCGCGTGCAATTCGCTCAAAACGAGCCCTACCGAAAATTCTGTCAGAAGCGTGGCATCGGGCCCGATGATATCGCGAGCTACCGCGATATCCCGGCGGTGCCGACCGACGTCTTTAAGCATGTGCGATTGACGGTGGCCGAAGAGCCGGTGCGGGTTTTTCGCACCAGCGGGACGACCCTGGGCGCGCGCGGTGAGCACCGATTTGGCACGCTCGACGTGTATCAGACCGCGCTCGTCGGGCCGTTTCGTCGCTTTTGCGTGCCGGATGTCGACACCCTCCGGATGCTGGTGGTCGCGCCGTCTGGCCGAGACCTCCAGGACAGCAGTCTGTCGTATATGCTCGACGAATTGGTCGGGCGTTTTGGGGACGCAGAGAGCGCGTATTTTGTGCGCCCCGGCGAAGACGGCCAGCTTGAGATGCGCTTCGATGAACTTCGCGAGGCGCTCGACAAGGCGCAGGCCGACGGCGTGCCGACGATGCTGCTGGGGACGTCCTTCGGCTTTATCGAATTCTTTGACTCCTGCGAGCAGCGCTGGCAACTCGCCGAGGGCTCGCGCATCATGGAAACGGGCGGGTTTAAGGGGAAGACGCGCGAGGTTACCCGCGACGAACTCTACGAGATTTTTGAGCATCGCCTGGGCATCTCGAAGCGAAATGGGGTCAGCGAATATAGCATGACCGAATTGTCGAGCCAGGCGTATAGCGACAACCTCTTTTTGGACCATCTTTCGGCCGAAAAGGACGGGGCTGGCGGTGATAATGTGCTCCAGACGCCGCCCTGGGTGCGCGTGGAACTGGTCGACCCTTTAAGTTTTGAGCCCATCGAGACCCCCGGTGAGCAGGGCCTGATTCGCTGGTATGACCTGGCCAATACCGAGAGCGTGATGGCGATTCAGACCAGCGACCTCGGCGTGTTGGTCGAGGGCGGCGGCTTCCGATTATTGGGACGCGCCCCCCAGGCCGAGTTGCGCGGCTGCAGCCTCACCATCGAGGAGATTGTCGATGCCTCGCGCTGACCTCCAGCAGGCGTCGCAGCAGCGCGCATCCTATGCGCAGCGCGTGGAGTTATTGCGCGCGTTTATGGCGCAAATCTTCGACGATATCGAGTCCTCCGACCGCGAATTCGCGAAGTTATGCGAGGCGGTTGTTCGCGACGGTTGGCCCGCCGAGATGGCGCGCCAGGGAATGCTATTTGGGCAAAAGACCTGGCAAATCGACGTGATCACCGGGGCGTTTGAAGCCGAGATGATGTGTTTTGGCGGGGTCGCGGCGCTCGAGGGCGCGTCGGGTTCGCATCGGATAACGCGGCCTGAGAGCGTCGTTCATATCTGGCCGGCGCTCCCCGGCGCCGGGCTCACCCCCGTGTTCTACGGCGCGCTGCTCGGCGCGCCGCAGTGGATTCGCCCGTCGCGCCGAGGCCGTCATTTTGCCGAGTATATCGCTCAAAGATGGCCGCAAGAGGCCGCGCCGCTTGGGCTATTGGCGTCCGGGGATGCGTGGGATTTTGCCGATATCACGGTCGTCAGCGGCAGCGATGAGACCGTCGCCGAGGTGCGAGATATCGTGGCGAAGAGCGGGGCAGGGCGGCGTAAAATCGTGACCGGTTATGGGCATCGCGTGAGCTTTTGCGTGCTGGTCGACGGGCCCACCATGGCGCTCGGTGAGTGGGCGAAGAGCGTCGCGACCGACACCGTGATGTGGCACCAGATGGGGTGCTTTTCGCCGCGCGCGGTTTTATTTGTCGGGGCGCCGGAGCGCCTGGCTGAATTCGGCGAGTTACTCGGCGCGGCGATTGCGCGCGAGGAGTCGCGGCTAGGCGCGACTGACATGAACGCGGCGGAGTTGGCCCAGCGGGCGCAGGCGCGCGGCGTCGCTGAATTTCGGACCGAAATTTGGGGCGATGGTATCGGCTGGGTCGAGCGATCCGACCAGCCATTTCGCGGCGAGCGCATCGCGGCCCATACGGTGAGCCTGCACCCTGTGGCGTCGCTCGACGAACTTCCGAAGATGCTCGATATATTGCCCCAGCACGTCCAGGGCGTGGCGCTCGCCGCACCCGATGCGCAATTTGGGGCGTGGGCGGACGCGCTTTGCGCCGCCGGCGCGACCCGAATCTGTGCGCCCGGTAGATTGCAGTCCCCCGACGGCGATTGGCCCCATGACGGCCGTCCCAACACGCTCGATTGGGTACGCGCGACGCATCTTCCGGGGCACACTTCCTAACCCCAAAATTTAGGTCGATTTAAGCCGAGATAGAATGCGGCGCGGTCGCTGCAATAGCTCGCGGATGTGCGCGCGTTGACGGCTCAGCCCGGTGCCAATGACCCAATCTGCCAGGCTCTTTGGCGAATCATGGGTGCTGACGATTCGGTAGTCGAGCCGCTCCGGGGTGATGGGCGTCGCGTCGCTCGAAAGCTCGGTGACGCGCCCGCCAGGCTCCAAAATAAGGCGATATCCCGCGCGACGCGCCTCCTCGAGCACCAGGCCATCCACGGCCTGGCCAAAGGTCGACACAGTCGGGGCGAGGATGCCGACCTGATAGCCGGCGACCTCGGATAATTTTTGCTGGCTTTCGGTGAGTTCGGCGCGCAATTCCGCCAGAGGCATGCCCACCAGCGGACGCCCGCTGAGCCCACGACTCGCGAGGGAGACCCCGTGGCCGATGAGGATGGACGCGTCGGTCGTAGTCAAATCGCTCGCGCCTTCAATCTGCGCGAACGAACACGCGACGATCGACGATAAACCCTTCGGATTCAGTGAGTTAATCCACGCAGAGACGCTCGGGAGGTGGCAGTCGCCCAGCATCATCAACACGCTCGGTGTGCCGGTCTTATTGAGGATATTTGCCCCGATAAGAGAGGGCGCGCTGGGGCTTTGCACTTCGGCCGCCTCGAGTAAATCGAGCAATTCACTGAGCGCGTCCAACGTCATCCCATCGCAGCCTTTGTCGGGCGCGCGATCGAATAATTCGGCGATATAGAGGGTAGGCAAATAGATCATAATTTCGACTAGCGGCAATAATAGATGCGGGGCGTCGCGTGTCTCGTCGCGTCTTCGCGACACGATACCATTATCCGAACCAAGATGAGACCCGCCCAAACAAAATCGCGCGGGTCCATTTGTCCATCGAAAATCTCAAAAAATCGCAATAAGTCGGCTCCGGTCGGGCCGAGAACGCTGCTGGCCAGATTAATTCGGTTGGATGGATTGCCAATCTCAAAAGCGTGCTCAATATTGCTTGGACCGCTACTGCACCTTTATACAGCGGCCCAAATCGATTGTTCTCAAAAATCTGTTCCGCGTCTGATTTCTAGTATAGGGCAAACACGTGCATAAACTTCGGCAACAAGCAGCTTCTCTGAATCCGACCTCCTCGAACTGCGACACCGGCGCGCCGGCCAACGGGCCCAATGAGGACGGTTTGCTGCGCTATAAACTCGATAACGGGATGACCGTGGTGCTGCAACGCTCCACGAGCGCCCCGGTGGTGGCGTGTAACGTGTGGGTGGGCGTGGGAAGCGCGGACGAAGAGACCTTCGAGGCCGGCCTGGCCCACGTGCACGAGCATATGCTCTTTAAGGGGACGACGCGGCGAAAGGTCGGGGAATTAGCGCGCGAAGTTGAGGCCGCGGGCGGCCATATCAACGCGTTCACCTCCTTTGACCAGACTTGCTATTATGTCGTGATGAGCAGTCGGTTCTTTGAGACGGGCCTGGATATTTTGGCCGACGCGGTCCAGAACTCCTCCTTTGAGGCGGACGAATTGGAGCGCGAATTGGAGGTCATCCAGGAGGAGATCAAGCGCGGCAAAGACAGCCCCTCGCGCGAGGCGAGCCTGAAGCTATTTGAGATGGCCTTCCAGGAGCACCCCTACCGCTTGCCGGTCATCGGGACCAGCGAATCGGTCGATTCCTTCAAGCGCGAAGATGTGCTCGCCTTCTTCCATAAGCATTATGTGCCCGAGAATATGATGTTGGTCCTGGCCGGCGACTTCGAGTTCGACCAGGCGCGCGCGCTGGTGGATAAATATTTCAAGGATTTCAAGCAGGGGAACTACGTACCCAGGGAGCGCGCGGTTGAGCCCGAGCAGCGGGAATTTCGCGCGTGGACCGGCAGCGCTGAGATAAACCAGGCGCATCTGCGCGCGGGTTTTCATATTCCGCACGCTACCCATGAGGACATTCCCGCGCTGGACCTGCTCGGCGCGATTATGGGGTACGGCGATGCTTCGCATCTTTTTAAGACGATTCAGCGTGAGCAAGAACTGGTGAGCTCGATTTATGCGGGCGCCTACTCTCCCAAAGAGCCAGGGCTCTTTATGCTCTCGGCGGATTATCAGCTGCCGGAAGCACCGACAAAAGAGGGGGCACGAAATGACGTCGATATTCTCTCGGCCATCATGACCGAGGTCTTCCGCTTCCGTCATATTTGCCCCAGCCACGTCGACCTCCAGCGGGCGCGCACCATCATTGAGAGCACCGAGATCTACGGCAAGCAGACCGTCGAGAACCAGGCGATGAAGCTTGGGCGAAGCCTGATGGTCACGGGGGACCCGAATTATGAGCAAAAATATTACGCCGCGCTGGCCAAGGTGACCCCTTCGGATATTCGACGCGTCGCGCGCGAATATCTGACCCCCGAGAATTGCACCGTGGTGCTATCGCATCCCGAATCCCACGGGAGCATCGATACGGCCGCGCTCGAGAAGGCGGCGCGCGCTGGGTATGCGTTGGCGAGTTCTCAGCACCAGACGGTGCCGATCGAACTTGACGAGGAGGGGTTTGTCCGCATCGAGATGCCGGACGGGCCGACGCTCATTATTCAGGAAGATCATAGCGTTGAGACCTTCTCGATCCGCGCGCTTAGCATGGGCGGCGTGCGCTATGAGACCGCTGAGAATAATGGCATCACGAACCTCTTGAGTAATTTGGTCGACAAGGGAACCACTCAATGGTCGGCCACTGAAATCGCACACCGGGTCGAGTCGATGGCGGGTTCGTTGCACGGCATGGGCGGTCGGAACTCCTTCGGCATCGCGATGTCGGGGTTGAGCCAGTTCTTCGAGTCGAGCTTCGAGGTCTTCGCGGGCTGTCTGCTCGACGCGACCATTCCTGAAGAGGAGTTCGAGCGCGAAAAGCGACTTCAGATAGAGCAGATCCGCAGCCGTCGAGATGAACTCGGCACGGTGAGTTTCGAGCAATTCTATAAGGCGTTCTTTGCGCCCCATCCCTATTCGATGCTCACGACGGGGAGCGAAGCGTCGGTCTCGAGCCTGACGGTTGAAGACATTCGCGCCTATTATAAGGAATTGGTCCGCCCGAGCGACCTGGTGATTGTCGTGGTCGGTGACGTCAACGCAGAACTGGTGCAGCAACTCAGCGAGCGCTATTTTAGCGGATACGAGGTGACTGAGGGGACTGCTCCCGAAATTCCGGAGCCCTCGGAGTTGGATGGCGCTCGCCTGGTGGTAGGCGACCTTCAGAAGGAACAGGCGCATCTGATCGTGGGCTTTAAGGCGCCGAATCTTGGTGACGCGGAACAAGATGCGCTGAGCGTGCTCAATGCGGTTCTGTCGGGCCAGGGCGGCCGTTTATTTTATGAACTTCGTGACCGCCAAAGTCTCGCCTATAGCGTGGGCGCGCGCACGATCGTGGGGCTCGACGTCAGCGCCTTCGTTATCGTGATTGGCACGAGCCCCGAGAAGCTAGAGCAGGCCTATGCCGGTATCGTGAGTGAAGTTGAGAAGTTGCGCGAGGGCACCATCACCGAGGAAGAGGTCGGGCGAGCCAAGCGCTATCTGGCGGGAAGCCACGATATTGGTCTTCAGACCAACTCGGCGCGCGCGATTTCGGTTGGACTCGATGAGCTCTACGGGCTTGGATATAAGCGTGAGCTTGAATATGGGGAGCGCATCAGCGCGGTATCGCTGGCCGATGTGCAGGCGGTGGTCGATAAATATCTGACCCCCGAGAAGATGTTGGTCTCGATTATTAAGCCCAAAGAGACCGAGATTCGTGCGGACCTTCTGCGCAACTGAGCAAGGGCCGGCTCGGAGAGATTCGAGCCGGCGAGCCTCAAATAGAAAAGCCGTCATCCTTATAAAAGATGACGGCTTTTCTATTATATTTGATGCCCGATCGCCGGTGTGTTCTGCGAGGGCTCAAATCAAGTCGCTCTCAGAATACTTCGGCGAGGCGTTCGATAAGCTTCTCGGTCTGCTCAACGGTTCCGACGCTCATGCGCAGGCAATCTTTGAGGCCGGGATAGCCGGAGCGGTCGCGGACATAGACGCCACGAGCTTCGAGTGCGCGAAGCGTCTCCGGAAGATTATCGACGCGCACGACCACAAAATTGGCCGGGGTAATCTGGGCGTCGGCGTTCTTGGAGGCGAAGAATTCGCGAAGGAGTTCTTTGGAAGCGCGAACTTCGGCCAAAAAGTCATTGAGATAATCAAGGTCACTGAGCGCGGCAACCGCGGCAACCTGGCCAAGGGCGTTGACGCTCTTGGGGTTATAGATTCGGCTCAGACCCTCGATGATTCGGGGATCGGCGGCCAAATAACCAACACGCAGGCTCGCAAGGCCGAACGCTTTAGAAAAGGTCCGAGTGACGATGAGGTTCGGGTACTCGCGCACCAGGGGCATGCCGGTGACCTGCGAGAACTCAAAATAAGCTTCGTCCAGAATGATCAGCGTTTCCGGGTAGTCCTGGCACAGGGCTTCAACATCTTTCGGGTCGAGAACCACGCCGGTCGGGTTATTGGGGCTGACCAAATAGAGGATCCGGGTGTCCTGAGACATCGCATCGCGAATGCCTTCGATATTGGACGTGAACGCGGTGTCAGCGCAAACACGCGTGATGTCGGCGCCGCGGCTCTCTGCGAAGACCAGAAAGTGATTGTAGGTCGGAACCGGAGCGACGACTTTGTCGCCCTCGGACAGATAGGTATTGCAGATCAATTGGAGCGCGTCGTCGCTACCGTTGGTCGCGAGGATATGCTCGCCGGACACTCCGGTATACTTTTGCAACGCGTCCACAAGGTCGGTGCTTCCCAATTGGGGATACCAATTCAGGTCGCGATGGCTCGAAAGATGAGCCAGAATCGCCTCATGTACCCGAGGGCTCGGAGCTATGGTTGATTCGTTCCAATCAAGTTTGAACGTCGTCTCACCGTTGGGCCGAGCTTCAATCGCTGCCTGGCTGGTGACCGCAATATAGGGGGTGAGTGCCTGGACTGCAGGCGCTACCTCAATCGCTTTGCGAGCGCGCACTTCGCGCAACGCAGGTGCGTTATCTTCCGATTTTTTCGCCCGTAGTCGATAGTTCAAACTGGACATATGTCCCTCTGGATACTTTCAGGTCGGTTTTAATCGTTTTTTTAATCAGAAAACGCGCCGCTTGAAGACGGGCGAAACTGTCAAAATCACTTCGTTGTTACGCTGATTTGTGTGAGATGACAAAAAATATCACACAAAAGTCGCGGACATTCGCATAAGTGACACGATGGGGTCAAGTTAATGCTTTGGGTTCCTCGCGCAAAAATAGTGCCCTGGAGGCACTCGGCGTTTGGCAGCCCCATGTATATGCAACAATAAAGCCATCTCCGACTCGCGGGTCGAAATTGATCGGCTCGACGGCTTCATTATGCTTTAACTCCCGTATTTTCAACGCAATTTTTGGGTATTCAGCCCAAAATTTACTTGTTTTTGCTAGAAAGATGAGAAAAGGGAGCGCAACTCTGGATAAAGAGGGCTCCGGTTGGAGTAGGCTTGCTCCATATTCGCTCGTGTTTAGGCCAGATAACGATAGCGGGATAGTTGGGGGTATACGGCGAGCCAGGGAAGAACTCGATGACTCGGCGATTTGCATGGAGACACGGCGATCGTTTAGGGAGGGGATCGCGGTTTTTGCAGAGACTGTGCATTACACTTTGAATATTTCATCGTGTAGGGTGTCAAAGCATGTGAGACCGCGAATCACTCGCCAGGAGAAAAGATTATGGATATGTACACGACACGAATTTCAACGATATTATTGGCCCTTGCTCTGGCATTGCCCGCGTCGGTGCTTGTCCACGAACAAACGGCAGAGGCCAATCCTTTCGAGGCGCGCAAATCGTCCCTTTCGAATCGTTCGGGAAAACAACCCGCGAAGAAGAAGGCGCCGACGAGTCGCTCGACTTCGACGACGAAGAAGAAGAAGTCTAATAGTAAAACGCCGCGTCGCCCGACCACGGCGTCTCCGGTGGTCGCGCCGCGTCCGACCACCGCGCGTCCCACGCCGACCGCGCGTCCGACCACCGCGCGTCCCACGCCGACCGCGCGTCCGACGACGAAGACGCCTCGGCGCCCGGCCACGTCTTCTTCGACGACCAAGACGCCGCGCAGCCCCGTTCAGTCGGCCCCGGTTCGTCGCCCTACGCCGACCACCACAAAGCGCCCGAGCAATCCGGCGACCAATACCGGCATCGGTCGAAATAATGATTTCGACCTGAATAACTCGTCTAACCGTCCTTTGCCGACGCGTCCGACCACGCCGGTGCGTCCGACCACGCCGACGGTGCGTCCGACCACGCCGGTGCGTCCGACCACGCCGGTGCGTCCGACCACGCCGGTGCGTCCGACCACGCCGGTGACGAAGACGCCGCGAAATCCTGTGACGACGCCGACGCGTCCGACCACTCCGGTTCGTCCAACCGCGCCGACGGTGCGTCCGACCACGCCGACGGTGCGTCCAACCGCGCCGACGGTGCGTCCGACCACGCCGACGGTGCGTCCGACCACGCCGGTGCGTCCGACGACTCCCGGCACGAAGACACCGCGCCCCGCTCGCCCGACCACCCCGGTGACGAAGACGCCGCGCAATCCCGTGACGACGCCCACGCGCCCGACCACTCCTGGGAAGACGCCGCGGCCCACGCGTCCGACCACGCCCATCGATCGAAACGATAATTTCGACCTGAATACGTCGACCAACCGTCCCACGACGCCGATCGTGACCCCGACGCGTCCGACCGTGACGCCGACGCGTCCGACCACGCCCGTTCGACCGACGGCACCGATTCGACCGACCGTGACCCCGACCCCGACCAACCCCTCCAACCCGGGAACCGGCAGCGGGAACACGACCAATAACAACACCACGGTCAATAATAATACGACCGTGAATAACACCACCAACAATACGACCGTTAATAACAACACGACCAATAATACGAGCAATAGCACCACCGTTATTGGCGGCACCAACGTCTATAATGACCGTCGCAGACCCAATTATCGCGGCGGCAATTATTACGGCGGCGACACCTACTACGGTCGCGACTCGAATCGGCGCAATCGTGGCGGCGACTATTATGAGGGGGACACCTATTATTACGGTGGCGACTCCGGCTACTACTCCGGGGAGACCTATTACGGCAGCGACAGCTACTCGAGCAGCACGCGCTACTCCGGCGGCACGACGACCCGCGTCGAGACCCACCACGAAGTTGGCGGCCGCTCGACCATGATTGCCGACCCCTACGTGACCCTGGGACTCGGCATGGCCGGGCTCAGCGCGGACGAAGTCGGCACCGAGTCGGCCACCGGCGCGGACTTCAACCTGGGCATTGGCGTCAAGGGTTGGATTGCCTCGGGTGAGTTCGGCCTGCACTACGGCGCCTATGAGCCGGAGACGGGCAATAGCGACCTGTCCCTGTACGGCGGCTCGCTCGACATTCGCCTGCAGCCGCGCATCAGCTTCTTCGAGCCCTATGCGCTGGTCGGCGCCGGCCTGCACGGCCTGAGCGACTCGGCCGTGGAGGATACCTCGGTCGGCGCTTCGCTTCGCCTCGGCCTGGGCGCAGACCTTCGTATCGGCGAGGACTTCGGCGTCAGCGCGCGCTACCTGCACAGCCGCTTCGCCTTCGATGACCCGAATTTCGTGACCAGCGACGGTGGCTTCGGCGCGACCAGCAACCAATTCGGCGTCAACCTGCTGATGTATTTCTAATCAGCACCAGCCGGGCCGCGGGCGATATCGTCGCCCGCGGCCCTTGCGTCCATCTGCCGGCGAGCGGTCTCAACCTCGCAGGTCAATTCATCCAGGACCTGGTAGATATCGGACGACGTAGCATCAAGGGATAGCGCCTCATCGAGCACTTGATTCATTCGCTCAAGACGAGCCTCCGCCGCCGGAGGCTCGTTTTTTTGTGGCGGACGTGCTCTCCCGGCGCGCCTGGCGAAGCGCTCAGCCTGGGCGCGCACGGCCCATTTACGCAGCGCTCGGCCCAGCGTGCTCCCCGTTGCTCCGACCTGTGGTCGCGCGTCGGCTCCGCTTAAGGTTGTGATAACTCCTTGCGATAGGTCGTGCTTCGCGTTAAATAATTGTGCGTCAAGCGCAAGGCTACGTTGGTAAATCTCGCTCAGGTCGAAGTCGAGCACATCTTCGGCCAGGGTCGGGGATAGGCGCAGCTCTCCACCGTCAGGCATGCGAAGCGCGGCGAGCAGTTTTGGCAGTAGAATAAGCCCGATGACGACCAGGAGCATCCCGAAAATGGCGCCATAGACCGCGACATCCTCGGGCAGAATTCCCGCCGTTTTGGCGAACTCTTCGTAGAAAAATTTCATAATGTTCGTATGAAGCGTAAAGTTCGCCCGTTTGGGACCCAATATCAGCGTAAATCCAATGTTGCGGATTGCTCGCAAGCCTATTTGTCTGTTAGGGAATATTGTCTGGTGCTTAGAGTATGGAGCGGATCGCAGACGCTGAAAAGCCGAGCGAATTTCTACAGAAGCTTCGATTTTCGAGTCATTGCGCCGGAGCTGTCAATAATCTTGACGCTTTATAGACCATTGCGTAACTTGATGTTGATAGGGGTGGACCCGTAGAATTTAACGCGCGAAGTGCAAAGAAATCATTTGCGTATCCGCGCGGATAGAAGTGAAATTTTCAGGCGATTTTGCCGCATTTTAAGTAATATACAGTTCGGTCCTCGATTTCTGCGATTGAGGAGAGGTTACATTGAGTCAACAGCAAGCTGGGCAATACGTCCTGAAATTTATTTCGGGTAAATATCAAGGGGGAGAATTCCCTCTCGAGCAGAACTCCGAGATTTTAATCGGGCGCTCGAGTGAACTTGATATGGTTTTGGTCGAGGATATGGTTTCGCGCAAGCATGCGCGGATCAGCGCTCGATCCGGGACCCTGGAGATCGAAGATTTCGGGAGCACCAACGGAACCTTCGTTAACGGAGAAAAGATCAGCAAGGCGCGCCTTCGCGAGGGCGACCGTGTGCTGATCGGGACCAATATTATTAAGTTGGTCCACCGTGACCAGGTCGGCGCGGGCAACGCGGCCGGCATGGGCGCCAACCCCCAGGACCAGATGCCCCAGGCGAACCGCACCACCGGCGCGACGCTGACCGGCTCGATCGCAGGCCTCATCGAAGAAGTCCCGCTGCCCGACCTTTTGCAGCTCTTCTCGACCAGCCGAAAATCCGGCGTCCTGGTGATTCGCACCGAAGTCGACGTCTCGAAGATCTATCTGCGCGAGGGGCGCGTCTATTACGCCTCGATCAACGATGACCCCGAGCTTGCGCCCGACAAGGCATTCTATCGCATCCTCTCTTGGCGCACCGGAACCTTCTCGTTGGAGCCGGTCTCCGACGAGGTCTTCGAAGACGAGCTCGACGCGTCCATCGAGAACCTCTTGATGGAGAGCATGCGCCAGCTCGATGAGATTATGGCGCTCGGCGACGATGTCCCCGATTTGAGCGCGAGCCTGCGCATCAATAAGCCACTTGAGGCGCCGCTGCGCGACCTGACCCCCGAGTTGCTCGATACCATTCAACTGGTCCTGAACTTCGGTTCGGTTTCGCGCGTGCTCAACCGCAGCTCTGCCAGCGATCTGGAAACGTTGCAGGATGTCGTCTATCTGATCCGCAACGACTATATGACCGTTGAATAACCATGAAAGCCCCCACAACACGCCCATCCGCTGATCTCACGATCCGCGTGCCCCCGCATAATGAGGACGCCGAGCGAAGCCTGCTCGGCGCCATTTTGCTGGATAACCGCGTCCTTGATGAGATCCTCAGCCGTCTGTCGGTCGAGGATTTCTACCGCGAACCGCACCGCCATATTTTCCGGGCAATGGCGGATCTGCACCGGCGAAGTGAGCCGGTCGACGTCATCACCCTGGCCGACCACCTCGCCGCCGAGAACCGCCTGGAAGCCGTCGGCGGCCCGAGCTTTTTGGCGCGTCTATCCAACGCGGTTCCCTCCGCCGCCAACGCGGCGCAATACGGCGAAATCGTGCGGCGAAAGTCCGCCCTGCGAAAGTTCATCGCCACCGCGGACACCCTGGTCCAGGACGCCTACGCCGACGTCCCCGACGTCACCGAGTTCATGGATGAAGTCGAGCGCCAGCTCTTCGCCATCACCCAGTCGGGCGTCAAAAAAGACTATTCCTCGATGCGCGAGGTCATCCAGAGCGCGTTCACCCAGATTGAGTCGCTTTATAATAAGAGCGAGCATATCACCGGTGTGCCCAGCGGGTTTGCCGATCTCGACGAGATGACCGCGGGCTGGCAACGCTCCGACCTCATCATTGTCGCCGCGCGTCCCGCGATGGGTAAGACCAGTTTTACGCTGAATATGGCGGCGCACGCAGCGATCAGCCGCGGCATCCCGGCGGTCTTCTTCAGCCTTGAGATGTCCAACGAGCAGCTCGCCATTCGTCTGCTCTGCAGTGAGGCGCGCGTCGACCAATCGAAGCTGCGCCGCGGCAATATGAACGACCAGGAATGGGCGAAGCTCATCAAGGCGGCCGGCTCGCTGAGCGAGGCGCAGATCTTCTTGGATGACACTCCGGCCCTGCCGATCATGGAGTTTCGCTCCAAATGCCGCCGCCTCAAAGCCGAGCATGATATCGGCATTATCTTCATCGACTATTTGCAGTTGATGCGCGGCAGCGGTGGCCCGAACGGCAGCCGTGAGCAGGAGATCTCGGAGATCTCGCGAAACCTCAAGGCCGTCGCCAAAGAGCTCAACGTCCCGGTCATCGCCCTGGCCCAGCTCAACCGTGGTGTTGAATCCCGCGCCGACAAGCGCCCCATGATGAGCGACTTGCGTGAATCCGGTGCTATCGAGCAGGACGCCGATATCATCACCTTCATCTATCGCGATGAGGTCTATAACCCCGACACCGAAGAGAAGGGCGTCGCCGAGATCATCATCGGCAAGCACCGTAACGGCTCGATCGGCTCGGTTAAGCTGCGCTTCTTCGGCCCCATCACTCGCTTTGAAAACCTCGCGCCCGACATGACCATGTAGCCATTCGTCAGTAGTGTCGCGGCGGCTTAGCAACTTCACTCTCAGACAAAAGAACTACCATGACGAGCGCAAAACCCTACGGACTCTGGTCAAGCAACCTCTCCTCCAGCGCGATGGCAGGCGACCTCGGCCTCAAAGACGTCGCGTGGGCCGACGACGGCACCCTTGTGTGGCTCGAATCGCGCGACGGCCACTCGGTGCTGGTCGCCCGCGGCGCCCACCCCGACCGCGCGCCTCGCGATATCACCCGCGACCTGCGCGTTTCGGCGGGCGTCGGCTACGGCGGCGGCGACTTCAGCGTGCGCGGCGAAGATGTGTATTTTGCCGCCTCTAACGGTCGCGTCTATCGCAGCGCCATCGCCCACGGCCAGCCTCGCCCGCTTACCCCGTCGAACGGCGGCGCCGCCTCGCCCACCGTCTCGCCTGACCAAAAATGGGTCCTCTTCGTCCACACCGACCAGCGAAATGACATCATCGCCGTGGTCGACGCGGATGGCAAAAACTGGCCTCAAAAGCTCGTCACCGGCGCTGACTTCTATATGCAGCCGACCTGGTCGCCGGATTCCAATAAGATCGCCTGGGTCAGTTGGAATCACCCGAATATGCCCTGGGATGAGACCGAATTGCACCTCGGCGAGGTCGAAGTTGGCCCCGGTGGGTTGACGCTCAAATCCTCGAAGCAGATTGCCGCCGACGTCCCGGCCGCCCTGATGCAGCCGGAGTTTTCGCCTGACGGAAAAACGCTCGCCTTCATCTCCGACGCGGACGGTTGGTGGCAGCTCTACCTCTACGATATCGACAGCGGAGAGCAGCGCCAATTGACCCATGGCGAGTTCGAAATCGGCGGGCCCGGATGGGTTCAGGGGTTGCGCGCGTATGTCTGGAAACCCGACGGAAGCGGCCTCTTCGCCATCCGAAATCAACGCGGCGAGATGGACCTTCTCGATGTCTCGCTCGACGGAAAATTCAGCAGCGTCGAGGCGCTCAAGGACTATCGTTACCTCGCGCAACCGGTCATCTCGAAGAGCGGCGAGTTGGCGATGCTTGCGTCGTCGAGCCGGATCCCGACGCGGGTTGTAAGTTGGGATTCCGTTGGGAAATCAGAAGCTTGTGTCGAGCGTCACTCCTCTGGTGAGCGCCTCGACCCGAGCGAACTCGCCGAGATGAAGCCGGTGAGTTGGTCGGCCGGCGAGGGCTCCGGCGATATCGAAATATTCGGTAATTATTATCCGCCGACGAACCCCAAATATCACTCCGACGGCAAGCCGCCGGCGATTATCACGATTCACGGCGGTCCGACCGCGCAGAGCGTCGCGAGCTATTCGCCGGCGAGTCAGTTCTTTGCGACCCGCGGCTTCGCGGTGCTCGAGGTCAATTACCGCGGAAGCACCGGTTATGGGCGCGAATATCGCCACGCGCTCAAGGGAAATTGGGGCGTCTTTGACATCGCCGACGCCAAGAGCGCGGCGAAGTTCCTGGCCGATGAGGGCCTGGCCGACCCCGACCGCATCGTCATCTCGGGCGGCAGCGCCGGCGGCTACACGGTGCTGCAATCACTGGTCGCAAACCCCGGCACCTTCGCCGCCGGCATCAGCCGCTACGGCATCTCGAACCTCTTCGCCCTGTCGATGGAGACCCATAAATTCGAGTCCCATTATAATGACTGCCTGGTCGGCGTTCTCCCCGAGGACGGAGACATTTTCCGCGAGCGCTCCCCGTTATTTAACGCCGAGAATATCAGTGACCCGGTGGCTATCTTCCAGGGCGGACTCGACAAGGTCGTGCCGCCCAACCAGGCCGAGATGATGGTCGATATTCTGAAGCAGCGCGGTGTCCCGCACGAATATCATGTCTATGATGACGAGGGGCATGGCTGGCGCAAGGCGAAGAATATCGAGCATTATTACAACGCCGCGCTCGATTTTTTAAAGCAATATGTGATCTTCAATTGAGCCGCGGAGCCCGGAGTAATCGGGCTCCTCACGCCCACGCAGTGCCGATCATGGCCGCCCGGGACGCTGCAAAATAGTCGCGTAAAATAAATCTAATCATCGTCGATACCCGACGCGTCGAATCTCAAAAAGAGCGATAAATATGATCGATTATAAAGGCAACTATATTGCAGGAAAATGGCAGCCGGTTAAGGCGCGCGAAGGCACGCTGAAGCGGGAGAATCCGTGTCGGGTGTCGCAGACGGTTTTTGAGGGGCCCTGGTCGAGCGCGGCGGTCGATGACGCGGTCGCCGCGGCCCAAAAAGCGCTGCCGGCCTGGGATCGGCTCGGCCGCGAGGGGCGCATCGCGCACCTGATGCGTTTTCAGGAGGCGCTCGCCGAGCGGAAAGAAGAGCTCGCCGTGGCCATCGCGCGCGAAGTTGGAAAGCCGCTGTGGGAGGCGCGCACGGAGGCCGGCGCGCTCACCGCGAAGATCGATATTATGTGCGGCGAGGGGCTGGAGTTGACCCGGGACGTGTTTCCGAAGGGGCTTGAGGGTGGGCGTTGGACCTACCGACCCCTGGGCGTGCTGGGCGTCTTCGGGCCGTTTAACTTCCCGCTGCATCTTCCCAATGGGCATATCATTCCGGGGCTCGTTAACGGCAATACGGTGGTGGTCAAGCCCTCCGAGATGGCCCCCGGGTGCATGCAGCTCTATTTCGAATGTGCAGAAAAGGCTGGTCTTCCGGCCGGTGTGCTTAACCTCGTGCAGGGACCGGGCGAAGTTGGGGCGAAGTTGGCCGGGCATCGCGGCGTCAATGGCGTGCTGTTTACGGGTTCGTGGACGACCGGCATGGCCATCAAACGCGCGACCGCCGAGCATCATTGGAAGCTGCTGGCGCTCGAAATGGGCGGCAAAAACACGTCGATAATTCTGGAAGATGCCGACCTCGCCCAGGCGACCCACGAGGTTGCGCTGGCGGCGTATCTGACCGCCGGGCAGCGTTGCAGCGCGACGAGTCGCGTCGTCGTACGCCGCGAAGTCGCTGACGATTTTATCGACTCCCTGCGCGATGTCTCCCGGCGCATCACCGTCGGCGATGCGCTGGCAAACCCCGACGCCCCGCCCTTTATGGGCGCCCTGGCGAGCAAGGCGGGATACGAGGCGTTTATTAAGGCGCAGAGCGACACCGAAGGTGGTAATCTGAGCCTTCTCCTCGAGGGCGGGCGCGCCTGCAAGGAACTCGACGGATATTTTGTGAAACCCTCGCTCTGGTTGGCCAAATCGGTCGACCTGCACGGGTCGCATCAGGGGCAGGAATTATTCGGCCCCGATGTCGTGATCTATACGGTCGACTCGGATGAGGAAGCCGTGCGCGTGGCGAACGCCACGGAATACGGTCTGGCGATGAGCGTTTTTAGCGCGGACGAGACCCGCTTCGAGGAGATGGCCTACGGCCTAAAGAGCGGGATACTGAATCTCAATCGCTCTACCTGCGGCGCGTCGAGTCGGTTGCCCTTTGGCGGCATCAATAAATCGGGCAACCACCGCCCCTCCGCGCTTATGGCGGGGCTGTATTGCACCTATCCGCAGGCGCAATTGCGCAATGAGAGCGGCTGGGACCCCGAGGCCTTGAAATCTGGGGCGCTGCAATACCTGAAGTAGTCGGGTATAAGTTGGCGGCAAATAGCGGCGAGGGATTAAACTCGGGGCTGATTAGCGTTGAAGTTGGGCGGCATTGGCGTCGCCGGCGCGCATACGAATGAATCGCTTTTAACGCAACGAAACGCAGCGAAAACCTACGACGGATATTTTGGCGCATGGCCGAAGATTTCGAAGACGTGCAAAATCAGCAGGAGGGAGCCGAGTCGGTCGAGGGCGACGCAGAGCTGCGCTCGCTTGAGCAAGATCTCAACGCGATGCGTATGATCTTGCGCCGCACGGGCAGCGCGTGGCGCCGCCCGATCCTGTTAGAGGGCGCGCTCTGGTATTCGGTGACGTTGGGCGCGGTCGCGCTCAGCGCTGTGCTGGCGGCGGCGTTGGTGCCGGCGTTCTTGCCGTCGGTGACGCGCTGGATGTTGCTGGTTGGCGCAGGCGCGGCCTCCCTCGGGGCGCTGGTCGCCTGGGTTGGTTTTCGCGCCGGCGCCGGCGATATCGAAGCGGTGGCGAAGCGACTTCAGCGCGAGCATCCGGCGTTTCGAAACGATATCGTGGCGGCGCTCGAATTCGCCGAAAAAATATTGGCCGCCGAGCCCGACGCGACGCTTGGGTTTAGCCGCGGCATGGCCCGCGCGCATATTCGCGAGACGACCCGCACGATGCTGGCCGAATCCGAAGGCGGCCACCTCGCGCATCTTTTGGAGTCCCGCGAATTCTTCGCCCCGGCGATGTCGCTGGCGGCCTGCCTGGCGCTGCTATTGATCCCATTTGCCTTCGACCGCGCCTGGACCGTCGAGGTCCTGACTTCGCCCTTCGCCCAGGCCGAAGATAGCAGCGCGACGACCGTGGTGAACCGCCCCATCGTGGGCGCGATGAGCGTCTATTATACCCCTCCGACCTATACTAATCTTGGCCGCCAGGTGGACCAAAACTCCAGCGGCTATATCGAGGCGTTGATCGGCACCGAAGTGACCATCGAGGCGAATTCGTTGCTTAAGAATGTCGCGCAGATGGAATTGGTGATCGAGACTCAGGGGCAGGCGCCGGCCAAAGACAATGATGACTCGGCTGACGCTGAATCCGGCACGAAGTCCGTCTTGATGCGAAAACGAGCGCCCGGCGAGGCAGGCCCGCCCGGGGTCTTTCAATTGGTGCCAAGACATCCGATGCGCGCTACTTTTGTTGCCACGCAACCCGGCGTCTATTTCTTCCGGGCGACTCTGGAAGACGGGACGGTCGTCGAAGACGGTATTCAACGCCATATCAAAATTGTTCCGGACAAGACGCCCGAGATTTTGACCCCCTCACACGCCGGCCAGGTCGAAGTCAGCCCGGATGATATCCTCGATATTAGCTTTGAGGTGTCGGACGATTTCGGGGTCGAGTCGGTCTGGAAGGTCTGGCATTTTGCCGGTGATCCCGAGAACGCCAAGCGCACTAAAATCGACCTGCCCGAGCTCGCCAATATGCCGCGCGAGACCCGGGGAGAGGTTAAATTCGACCTTGGGCCGCTGAGCCTTCAGCCCAAAGACGGGCTTATCTTCTATTTTGAGGCCGTCGATAATAACTCGATGACCGGCCCGGGGATTGGGCGCAGCAAGCCGCTGCACCTTCGCGTGTCGAGCCCGCAGGATAAGCATCGCCAGAATATGGAGGCCCAGAAGGTCATCCTCGACGCGATGATCGAGGTGCTGGCGGACTATCTGTCGAACCCGGTCGGAGAGCGCGTTGCGCGCGCCAACGACGCCTGGGTGCAGCGCGTTAAGCCGGACGCCGACGAGGCCGAACTCTATCTGCGACTCCAGCAAATCACGCGCCTTCAAGAGAATCAGAAGCGCATTGTCGCGGCGATGGACGACCTCGCCGGGAAGCTGAAAAAAGATCCGCTGATGATTGAGCGCAATCGCACTCTTTTTGAGGCCCTTCAGGCCCAGCTCGCGCAATTAACCGAGAAGGGCGAGAAGGTCATCAAGACCGCCAACCGCCGGGCCGACACCGATACGCTCGCGGCCCGAGACGCCAGGCCGTTGGCCAGATACGCGGGCGAGGCCGAAGACGTCTTCGAGCGCGGCATTTTGCGCCTCAGTGAGCTTCTGGCCAGCGCGAAGATGGCGGCGGTGCAGGCGAGCCTTGAGGAGATTAAGGAGCTCAAAGAGCGCCTCAAGACCTTGCTCCAGGAGTATAAGGACACGCAGGACCCCGAGCTTAAGAAGGCGATTCTTCGCGATATTCAGCGCCTTCGCCAGCGCATGAATGAGCTGATGAGCCGCATGCGCTCGCAGATTCAGGAGTTGCCCCAGGAGCATCTAAATATGGACGCCATCGAGCAGCAGCAGCTCGAATCGGATACCCATAAGATGGCCGATAATCTCTCGAATATCGAAGAGATGCTCGAGAACGACGATATCGACGGCGCGCTTAAAGCTCTGGAGGAGCTCGAGATGAACCTCGACTCTCTGGACGAGAAGATGGACGACCAATTCGAGAAGGCGCAGCCCGAGGGCTTGAGCGAGCTCGATAAGAAGGTCAGCGAATTGATGGACGACCTTGAGGATATTCGCCAGGCCGAGGCGAGCCTCGAGAAAGACACCAACGCGCTCAATAAGGAGATGATCGAGAAGCGCCGCGAGCATATTGAGAAGACGCTCGACGCCTTCACCAAGCAGATGCTTCGCCAGGTCGCGTCGCAGGAGCAATCGCTGAAGTCGATGGCCGAAAAGGCCACCGAGATGCCGCATAAACAGCGGATCGAGAAGAGCCAGAAGGCGCTCGGTGACCTCAAAAAGATGCTGCAGGACAAGGATATTGCCCAGAGTTTGGAGCGCGCGCGCGAGACCTCGAACGCGGTTCAGGAGACGCGATATAGCCTCGAATTATCGCGGCGCTATACCAATTCGGAGAAATTAAAGCGCCAGATCGACGAACTTCGCGGCGAGAATCAGGCGGTCTCGGACCGGGCCGACGCGATGGTCGATGAGATTGAGAAGTTGATGGACGAGGCCCAAAAAGAGCTCAAGCAGATGGACCAGCAGCAGCTCAATGAGCTGGCCTCCAAGCAGCAGCAGATCGTCGAGAAGGCCGAGAAGCTCCAGCAGAAGATCGGCAAATCTGGCGAGCGCTTCCCGATGCTCGAAGAGAAGTTGTCGCCCAAACTTGAGGAGTCGAAGCAGACGATGGAGCAAGCCGCGGAGAGTTTGAAGAACCAACAAACCCAGCGCGGGCTCGACCACGAGCGCCAGGCTCTCGACCAACTCGGCAAGCTGCAGGACCAGATGAAAGAGGTCGTTCAAAAGGAGCGCCAGGGCAATAAGCAAAAAGGCCAGTCGGCGCCCAAGCAAAAGGTCGAGATTCCCGAAGAGAGCGGCAAGCACGCCGGCGAGCAGCTGCGACACGACGTGATGGACGCGATGAAGCAGGAAAAACTCGACCGATATCAAAGCGAAATCGAGCGCTACTACAAGTCGATTATGGAGTGAGTATGCGCAACTTCAGGGTCAAAAATTTAGGGGAGACGACCATGATTTCCCGCACTCCTCGCCGCGCTTCTGCCGTGTTGCTCGGGGTATTGCTGGCGCTTTGTTTTTCGCTGGTGAGCGTTTCGACGGTCGAGGCGCAGACCTCGCCGGCGACGGCGGTTCGCATGAGCACGCTCACCGATATCAACGAATATCTGTCGGCCGGGCAGATGCGCGAGGCGCGCCAGGGGCTCGACGCGCTCAAAGGCCACCGCGGCACGAACCCCGATATTCTCTATCTGGAGGCGCGCTACGAGTTCTTTGATGGCGACTATAAAAAGGCCCTTGAGATCCTCGACCAGGCCATCGCGAACGCGGGCTTCGGGGATAACCTGCCGCAGCATTGGAGCATGCTGCGCGAGCTGGTGGCGTCGACCGGCGAGGTCACCAAAGACTACGTGAAATACACGAGCCCGAAGGGGTATTTCGAGATCTTCGTGCCGCCGGGAAAAGACCGCGTGTTGGTTCCCTTCGCGGGCGAAGCGCTCGACCGAGCCTATGATGAGATTGGTGAGGAGCTGGGCTTTCGCCCGCCGACCCCGATTCGCCTTGAGATTTACCCGCAGACCTCGGTGCTGGCGAAGGTTTCGTCGCTGTCCGAGGAAGAGATTCGCACCTCCGGGACCATCGCGCTTTGCAAATATAATCGACTGATGGTGACCAGCCCGCGCGCGCTTTTGCGCGGCTATGGCTGGGTCGACACGGTGGTGCATGAATATGTGCATTATGTCATCAGCGCGAAGACCCGAAATCGCGTGCCCATCTGGATGCACGAGGGGTTGGCGAAGTATTTGGAGCGCCGCTGGCGCGGGCCTGACGCGCATCGTCTGGCGCCGAGTTCCGAGGGGCTGCTCAAGAAACGCCTTAAGAAGAACGACCTGATTACCTTCGAGCAGATGCACCCGTCGATGGCGAAGCTCCCCAGCCAGGAGGACGCCGCGGTAGCCTTCGCGGAGGTCTTCACCGTGATGGAATATCTGCAACAAGAGGTCGGCGCCGATGCGTTCGAGAAGTTGCTCGACGCGGTGAATGAGGGGCTCGACGCTCGCCAGGCGTTCGCGCAGACAATCGGCAAGCCGTTTCCGACGTTTGAGCGCGAGTGGAAGGCGTATCTGAAGACGCGCCAGGTGCCGGACCTTCCGGACGAAGATGGCTATGAGGAAAAGCTTGTCTTTAAGGACGAAAAAAAGTCGGAGTCCGAAGCCAATCAGATTGAAATACCCCGGGCGCGTGAGTATATGCAGCTTGGTGAATTGATGCAGGCGCGCGACCGTTGCAAGGCGGCGCTGGTGGAGTACGACAAAGCCGCGCATCTTCTGGGCGATAAGAATCCGATGCTTCAGACGCGCCGGGCGCAGTGTTTGCTCACGGATGAACGCGCGGCCGAAGCGCTCGCGATGCTCGAGCCGGTCCATAAGACCTATCCGGACTATGTCCAGATTTGGATTCAAATGGGCAGCGCGGCGCTGATGCTCAAGCAATACGATAAGGCGCTGGAGTATCTGCGAGAGGCCGCGCGCATCAACCCGTTTGACCCTGCGGTCCACGGGCAACTCGCCGAGGCCTACTCAAAGCTCGGGGACGAGACGAGCGCGGAAGAATATCGTAAATTCGAGAAATTGGTCCGCTGAGCCTGCACATCGCTTTGATTTACGCCGCGCCCTTCGCCCTGCTAAAACGCGGGGATGATACCAACACTTTGACGCAAATAGAGCTTCCATGACCACCGATTTGAGTAAATCCGATATCGAAAACGCCGATAATAATCAGGAGAGTCGCTCCGAGGAAGACCTGCGCGAAAGTGTTGGGCAAATCGCCAGCGCGCGCGACGCGATCGTGGCGCAGGTCCGAAAGCGGATTTACGGGCAGACCGATCTCATCGATCACCTGCTGATCGCGCTATTTGCCCGCGGCCATGTTCTGTTGATGGGTGTGCCCGGCCTGGCGAAGACCTCGTTGGTCTCGACCCTGGCCGAGGCGTTGGACCTCAACTTCAACCGCATTCAGTTTACGCCCGACCTGATGCCGTCGGATATCACCGGTACCGATATCCTCGAGGAAGACCACAGCACCGGAAGGCGCTTCTTCAAGTTCATCAAGGGTCCGGTCTTTAGCAATTTGTTGCTCGCCGATGAGATCAACCGCACGCCGCCCAAAACCCAGGCTGCGCTGTTGCAGGCGATGCAGGAATACGAGGTCTCGGCCGGCGGGAACACCTATAAATTGGAGCGGCCGTTTCAGGTATTCGCGACCCAGAACCCCATCGAGCAAGAGGGAACCTACCCGCTGCCCGAGGCGCAGCTCGACCGATTTATGTTCCGCCTCACGGTCGATTATCCCAACGCCGAAGACGAGGTTTTGATCGTTCGAAATACGACTTCGACCCGGCGAGAAGAGATTCAACCGGTGCTCAACGCCCAGCGTATTCTGGAGCTTCAGCAGCTCGTGCTCGAGGTGCCCGTCAGCGAAGAGGTGGTGCGCTACGCGGTCAATCTGGTGCGGCGCACGCGCCCCGAAGACCCGAGCGCCCCGGATTATATTCGCGAATATGTGAGCTGGGGCGCGGGTCCGCGCGCCGGGCAATATCTCATCCTTGGCGGCAAGGCGCGCGCGATTTTGGACGGGCGTTTGACCGTGAGCAACGAAGATATTCGGGCCCTCGCCGCGCCGATCCTGCGCCACCGTCTTCTGGTAAACTTCCAGGCCGAAGCCCAGGGCCTGACGACCGATGATATTATTGCAAGGCTTCTGGAGGAACCGTGACCGAGTCTTTGCGCCCCAAATTTTTGGACCCAACCGTCCTCGACGAGTTGGGCTCCATGCAGCTCAAGGCGCAGGCGCTGGTCGAGGGGATTCTAGCGGGCATGCACCGCTCGCCTCACCACGGCGGGTCGGTCGAATTCGCCGAATATACCGAATATTCGCCCGGCCATGAGATTCGCCATATTGATTGGCAGGTCTACGCCAAGACCGACAAATATTATGTCAAACAATACGAAGACGAGACCAATCTTCGGGCCTATATGGTCGTGGATGCCTCGGGTTCGATGAACTTTAAGAGCGAGGAGGCGCCGTTTACCAAGCTCGATTATGTCTCTTACGTGGCGGCTGCGTTCTCGCATTTATTGCTGCGCCAGGGCGACGCGGTCGGCGCGTTGAGCTTCAACGGGGAGAATCGAAACTTCCTGCCAGCGGCCGCGCGAAAAGGGCATCTGGACGACCTGTTATATCTTCTCGATAACCTCCCCGGGGCCGGAAAGACCGGGCTGGATGTCGCGCTGCGGACCATCGCCGAGCGGGCGAATCGGCGCAGCATCGTGCTGCTATTTAGCGATTTTTTGGACGCCGACGGCGAGGCGTTGCAATTGCTCAAAGTCCTGCGTCATCGGCGCCTTCAGGTCGCCGCGTTTCACGTGCTGGACCCGGCCGAACTGCGCTTCCCCTACGAGGGGATGACGCTTTTTGAGGGGCTCGAGGGCGAAGGCGAGTTATTGGTCGACGCCGATGATCTTCGCGAGGCTTATCTTGAGCGGATTCGCGAGCACCTGGCCGACGTCAAAAAACAATGTGAGCAGGCGCGCGTCGAATATTTTCGCTTCCCCACGACCCAAGCGATTGAGGAAACCTGCCTGACCTTTTTGAGAGGGCGTCTGTGAGTTTTCTTGAACCTCTTTTTTTGGCGGGATTGTTGGCGATCGGCATCCCGATCGCGATCCATCTGATCAACCGACGCAAGGCGACGCGCCAGCCGTTCCCGGCGATGCGCTTGCTCTTGGAGTCGAATCAGAAAGAAGCGCCCAGCATTAAAGTGCGCCAGTGGCTGCTGCTCGCCCTGCGGATTTTGATCGTCGCCGCCTTGGCCTTCGCGCTGGCGAAGCCCTATTTTCTGAGCTCCAAAGGCGTCACCGCCTCCGAGCGGCTGCCCGCCGCGGTGGTGGTCGTCGTCGATGACAGCGCCTCGATGCAATATGGCGATTGGTGGGCGCGCGCCGAAGACGCGTTCGATGAGCAAATGGGCGAGCTTCGCCCCTGGGATGAGGTCGCGTTGATTCGCACGAGCAGCGTCGGGAAGACCGGCGGACTCGGGCCGATCGCGCGATTTAGCACCGACCATAAGGGCGTCAGAAACGCCTTCACAAACCTGAAGCCCGGCGATATTTCGACGGACCTCTCCCAGGCCGCCGTCGCCGCCTCGGACTTGCTGGCGGCGTCGCAATTGCCTGGCAAATATATCGTGCTTATCAGCGATTTTTCGCTGGGCGGCTTCCCCGAGAATCCGCGCCCCGAGTCGCGCATTCCCTATGAGATCCGCAAAGTTTCGGTGCGCAAAAACAAGTCTTCGGCGCCCGATAATCTGAGCGTCAGCGGCGTCGATTATGTGCAAGAGCACGGGATCGATCGCGCTGATATTAAGTCTGAAAACGGCGATTCGCCGAGCGGCGCGAAATTCGCGCGCGGCACCAACGCCGATATTTGGAAGATCACCGCCACGGTCACCAATCACTCTGAAAAGGATAAAACCGGCGTTGAGATTCGGCTTAATATCGACGGCCAGGATGTCGCCGGCGGCCTCGTGGACGTCGAGGCTGGTAAGAGCGCGAGCTACGAATTCCGCCATCGCTTCGAGGGCGAAGGCGTCAAGAAAGCCTATGTCGAACTCGCCGATGCCGACGATTATGCGCCCGACAATCGCTATTATTTTGGCATCAGCCTCAAAGATCGCATCCGCGTTTTATTGGTCAACGGCGAGCCCAGCGGCGTCGCCTATAGCGATGAGACCTATTTTCTGGTGCGCGCGTTAAACCCCGGCGGGCGCAGCAAAAGCTCGATCATCCCGGAGGTGACTTCGCCCTCTGGATTGGCCGAGCGAGACCTCGCGGAGTTCGACGTCGTCGTGCTCGCCAACGTCGCGCGGGTCGCGCCCAAGGGGGCCGACAAATTGAAGAATTTTGTGCGCGGCGGCGGCGGCCTCTTTTTGACGATGGGTGGGCAGGTCGACCCGGCCTCGTGGAACCAAAATATGAGCGAGCTTTTGCCCAAACCGCTGCGCGGTGTGAAGCAGCTCGCCGAGCGCGATGACCCGGACGCGCCGGTCAAGATTACCCACCTCGGCACGCGTATGCGCGAGCACCCGGTCTTCCGGGTGTTCGACCTCGCCGGCGGCGCGTCGCTGCAATCCGCCCAGGTCTATAGCTATATGCTGCTCGAGCCTTCGTTGCCCGATCAGGTGCGCCAGATCCTGGCCTTTAAAGATAGCGCGCCGGCCCTGGTCGAGCGCAAAGTCGGCGACGGGCGGGTGCTTCTTTTGACCACGACGATTGACCGCGACTGGACCGACCTTCCGGTGCGCACCGCCTATTTGCCGCTGACGCGACGTATCGTGCAATTCCTGGCTCGCCGCGCGACCTCGGCGCGTCAGGATAAGCCGGTGGTCGGCCATCGAATCACGCTGGACGTCAGCGGATTGGTCGACGAGCGGGCGATTATTCATGGGCCCAATAAGATGCGCCTGGTCATGGAGCCGGTAAATGGCGAGGTTGCTTTTGTGCCCGAAGTGCTTGGATCTTATGAGGTTTGGGCTGATCGTGACGGGCAGGGCGATGACGCGAAATCAACCGAGAAGAGCGCCAATAATCGTCTCGACGCGCTCGCGTTTGCGGTCAACGCCGATCCCGGCGAGTCGCAGCTCAACGCGCTCGCCGAAGACGCGTTTGACCCCTGGACTGAGGCGAGCGCGGCGGATGTCGCGGCGGGCGATGGCGATAGCCAGGCCCTAAAAGACGCGTTGGGAGAAGATGAGCGGCGCGTCAATATCTGGCCCCCGTTCCTCTTTGCCATTACGATCTTTTTGCTGCTCGAGAGCCTGCTCGGCACCCGACGCAGCGTGCTCGCCAAAATTTGGCGACTTATCACCTTCCAAAAGGAGTCCGAGGTCGAGGTCTGATTCGCGTAAGTTTCGCGCGAAAATGCAGAAATTTGGCTCAATTGGCCGGACTGGGTTATAGTCGCCTGTGATTTTAGTAATTTGTACACCCAGACGGTTATTGTCTTGAGTAAATATAGGGATATCGAGCCGCAGAAACCGCGTCATATTTTATTGATGGGGCTTTTTTGTGCGCTTTGTACGTTTGTTTTTCTCCTCGCGACCTCGCCGGTCGATGCGCAGGAGCTGCCGGCCGAAGCCAAGCCAGCGGCGGAGGGCACTTCGGACGCTGAAGCTCCGGAGAGTTCCGAAGGCACGGACGACGAGGGCAAGGCGGACGCCGCGCAGACCAAAGCCGATGATGTGCAATCACTGCGCGATGCCATCGAGGCGACCAAGGAGGCTCAAAAAACAGTCGCCGCGGACGCGCAACAGGCGAAGGTCATCGCCCAGACGCTGGCCGAGCAGATCGACACGCCCGGGTTCCCAAAGGCGGTGCGGCGCAGCCTCTTGCAACGCAGCGCGGCGGCCGAAGTCCAGGCGTCGCTCGCCCTCAGTCGCGGCGAGGCGCTGCGCGAAGGCCTGCAAGTTCAGAAAGAATATCTAGAGAAGGTTGTCGCCGAGTCCGAGGAGGATCGCGAGGCGCGCGAGCTGGCCGCTGCCCAGGAGCTTGAGCGTCAACGCCTTGAGGCCGAGGCCAGTCAGGCCGAGGAGCAAGCCGTCGAGGCGCTCGAAAAGGCGCGCGAGATGGAGTCGCATGAGCACGATGAGACGCTGCGCGAACTCCTGGCGCGTCAGCGTAAAGCTGCCGAAGAGACGCTGGCGCTGACCCGCTCGCACCGCGAGTTGATGGATACGATTCGCGCCACCGCGCAGTCGCGCAACGAAGCTTTTGCCGAGCAGAAGGGCGACCTTCTGGCGCGCATTGATTCCTTCCCCGACGAGCCGACTTCCGAGGAGCGTCGCGATACCATCGACCCACTTTTTCGGGAGTTGATCCGCGGGCGTGCGCAGGTGCGCGGGCGCTTTAAGGAGATTCTGAAGAATCGCGAGGAGGCGACGACCGTCCTCGCCCAGGCAGAGAAGCGCTACGCCGATGCCAAACAGCGCCTCGAGCGCGTGAAGGCGACCAAGGATAACGAGGTCGTCTCCGAGATCTATCAACGCCGAGTTGAGGCCGCTGAGGCCGAATACGCGGTCGCCGAGAAGGCGTTAAACGCGAGCCGCGAGGTCTTTCAGGAGCGCCAAAAACACTACGAAGAAAGTGAGCGAAGACTCGCGTTTTATCGCGAGGAGATTCCCAGCCTGCTGCCCAAAATCAGCAAGGAAGCGCGGCGTAATTTCTTCGAGCTAAGCGACCAGAACCTCGCCTACGCCATCGCGGGCTTGCAGGAAGGCGTCCACCATATTGTGCGCGACGCCGATATGCATCTGATTAAGCCGTCGGAGCTTAATCTGTTTTCGATCGACCTGTGGCGCTGGGTGTGGGGCCTGGTGTGGCGGATTATGCTGGTGCTGATCTTGGTGCGCGCGCTCGTGCCCCGGGTGTCGACTCAGATCGCGCGCGGCACCGACGCGCTGCTGAAGCGGAAGTTCTTCCGTGAACACGCGCACGCGACGGTGCGCGCGAGCGACGCGCTCGACGCGATCGCCAAGCCGCTGCTTTATTTTCTGGGGGCGCGATTCCTCGCGAATTATATCCTCCCCGACACGCTGCTCGCCGGGTTCTCCGCGCTGATCATCTTCCGATGGTGGCTCGACTCGTTCTTTATCTATTGGGCGCTGATCAACCTGGCGCAGGTCATTGCGCTGCCGCGCTGGTATCGGCGCAAGACCCAGAACCTTCAGACCCGCCTGGACCTGCTCTTTATGGAGGTCGTCGCGCCGCTGGACCCGGCCAATGACCCGCAATTAAAGCGGGGCAAAAAGCTGGTCCGAAGCGTGCGCGTGATCCTCTTCTTCTGGCTGATCTCGACCTATGTGCCCGACGCGGCGCGCCTGATTATCGGCGTGTCGATCTTCACCTGGGTGCTCGATTTCGTGGCGCGCTGGAGCCTCTTCGGCATCATCTATTGGGTGCTGTCGACCTGGAAAGATGATATCGCCGCGTTCTTTGAGAGCCTGGCCGGAGACCGGATGCCGCGGGCGGTTGAGGTGGTCAATACCCGAAAAGATCGCTTCTACGGGGTCTTTATTATCGCGGCTGCGTCGGTCTATGTGCTCGGCAGTGAGCTGATGCGCGTGGCGCGCAAATATATGCTCAATACCGAGTGGTTCCGCCACCTGAGCACGCTGATGTTCCGGGCGAAGATCGAGCTTCGAAACCGCGAAGAAGAGAGCGCGGATGAGACCGCGACTTCGGATAATCTGCCCGACGACTATCTGGAGGCGATGAACTCGTATGCCAACGACGGGCAATTCGTCGTTGATACGACGACCTGCGGCGACCTGATCGCGGGGGCGAAGGAGTTCGAGCGGATGACCGAGATCTTTGACGGCTGGCTCAATCAGGGGACCCGCGGCTCGATGGTCATTGTCGGCGAGCCGGGTTCGGGCAAGTCGACGATTTTGCGCGAATTCGAGCATTATATCGACACGAATAAGACGCCGACGGCCGAGATTTCGGAGGTGACCCAGGCGAGGACAGACGCGAATCTACCTCGTAAAACGCCGGTGATTGTTTGCTCGGAGGTCACCGAGCGGATCGCGAGCGAAGAGGCGGTGCTCAAATTGGTGGCCGACCTTTTCGACCTCAAGATTTACCCCGGGACGACCCAAACTCAGCTGCTTGACCGAATCCTGGGTTTGGAGCCGCGGGTCATATTGGTCAAAAATTGCCACGCGCTCTTTTTGCGACAGATCGGTGGCTTCAACGGGCTGCAGGCGTTCTTCAATATCATCAGCGCCAGCGACCGCATTCATTTTTATGCGCTGACTTTTAACGTCTTCGCCTGGTCCTATGTGAACCGTGTGCGCGCGCAAAGCCATTATTTCACGCAGGTATTTCGCCTGCGTCCCTGGACCGACCGCGAGATCCAGGAGCTGATCGAATCGCGCACGAGCGAGAGCGAATATCGTATTGATTTCAGCCAGTTATTGCAGTCGCGCGACCCCGACGCGAACCCCTATGATGTGGCCGCGCTTGAGAAGACCGCGCGCGGGTATTTCCGTTATTTGCAGGAATTCTGCGGCGGAAACCCTCGCCTCGCGATCACCTATTGGCTGCGCAGCCTGCGCCTGGAAGATACAAAGGCCGAGGGCGAAGTTCCCTGCGCCGGTCGGACGTTGCAGGTCGGCCTGTTTCGGCGCCCGTCGACGGCGCTCTTCGCCAAGCAAAGCGACGCCGACTGGTTCGTGCTCACGGCCATCGCTCAGCACGGGCATTTGAGCGCCGCCGAGATCGCGCAGGCGGTGCATTTGGACAGAGGGTTCTGCGAGCTGACGCTGCGCCTCTTTGCCGAAGCCGACGTGGTGCGCATCGACCCCTTCACCGGCCAGGCATCGCTGACGCCGCTGTATTATCGCCAGGTTCTGAAATACCTCGCCCAGTCGAACTTCCTTTATGAGTGAGCGGCTGCGTTGGAGCCACGCTTTTTTTAAGCACCGGATAACCCATGATGCTTTTTGACCTGATTACATTCCCGATGCTCGCGCAGGTGACCCCTGAACCCGAGCAGCTCGCCGAGGCCTTCGAGCTGCTCGACTTCGGGCGCATCACCCGGGCGCTGATCGTGATCGTGGCGGCCTATGCCGCCAACCATTTCCTGGCCTCCGCGCTGGAGCGCCTCGGCGAGGGCCAGGCGAAGCAGCGGCTTCTCTTTAAGAAATTGTCGAGCTTTGCCCGGCTGTCGATCTTCGGTTTGGCGACCTATATCGTCGTGATGACCGTGATGGAGGGGAAGGAGCAGATGTTGGTGGGCTTCCTGGCCACCCTGGGCTTCGCGCTGGGTTTTGCGTTCAAAGACACCGCCTCGAGTTTGATGGCCGGCGTGCTGATCCTCATCGACCAGCCTTTTCAGGTCGGCGACCGCGTCACCTTCGGCGATATTTACGGCGAGGTCACCGAAATCGGGCTTCGCTCGGTGCGCATCGTGACCCTGGCTGACGACCAGATCTCGGTGCCCAATAACAAATTTTTGACCGACGCCGTCGCGTCTTCGAACGCCGGCGCGCTCGATATGATGGTCTGTATCGACTTCTATATCGGCATCACCGCCGACTTCGACCTGGCCAAGCGAATTATCTACGAGGCCTCGATCACCTCGCGCTACGTGTATTTGCAGAAGCCCGCGGTCGTGATGACCAAGGAAGTTGAGTTCGCCGGCGGCCTGGCCACGCGCCTGCAATCGAAGGCGTATGTGCTCGATACCCGCTATGATGTCGCCTATATCACCGACGTCACCGAGCGGGTGAAGCGCAAATTTCGCGAGCATAAGATGCAATATCCCTACTCGCGTCGCTACGCCGCCGAGATGGACTTCAAAGAGTTTAATAGCACGCCGACCATCGACTTGACCCCGGACGATCCCGAGGAAGACGCGACCCAGAAGCCGGCGGCGCTCGCTCCTAAGTGACGGCCCAAACGCTCAACAGTTGCGCCGCCCCGGGCGGGGCAATTGTTGACACTTCGCGGTTGTCTCTTTAGATTGCGCGGGGTTCGCTCTGCGCGGGCACTCCTGTGGTAAACCTGTGGAAAACCCCGGCGCAGTCTCTCCAAAACCTCCTTGCACGTGTTGCAAACCTCCCGGAATCTAACGTGAAACATTTTATCTCTACCCTCGACTGGTCGCGCGAGGAGTTGCAGGCTTTCTTGGATCATGCGCGGGCGCTCAAAGCCCAGCCGATTCAGCCGTTGCTCAAGGATAAGGCGGTGGCGTTGGTCTTCTTTAACCCGTCATTGCGCACGCGCACGTCCTTTGAGATCGGGACCAAACAGCTCGGCGGGCACGCGGTGGTTTTGGAGCCGGGCAAGGGCGCCTGGCCCATCGAATTCGAGGTGGGCGCCAAGATGGACGCCGACCCCGAGGAGCATGTGATCGAGGTCGCGCGGGTGCTGTCGCGCTATTGCGATATCATCGCGGTGCGCGCGTTTCCGAAATTTGAGGATTGGACAGAAGACCGCCGCGACAAGGTGATCCGCTCGTTCGCGCAATACGCGACGGTGCCGGTCATCAATATGGAGACCATCACGCATCCCTGTCAGGAGTTGGCGCATATGCTGACCTTGCAGGAGAAGTTAGGGCAGACCGACGGCAAAAAATTCCTGCTCACCTGGACCTATCATCCCAAGCCGCTCAACACCGCGGTGGCGAATTCGGCGCTGATTATCGCGGCGAAATTCGGCATGGACGTCACGCTTTTGTGCCCGACCCCCGAGTACGAACTTGACCGGCGTTATATGGACGCCGCGCGGGAATCTTGCGCGCAAAATGGCCGTTCACTCACCGTCTCGCACGATATCGCCGAGGCTTATGCGGGCGCCGATGTGGTCTACGCCAAGAGTTGGGGCGCGATTCCGTATTTCGGCAATTGGGATGCCGAGCGTGAGATTCGCAAAAATTACGCGCATTTTATCGTCAACTCCGAGAAGATGGCGCTGACGAATCAGGCGCTCTTTAGCCACTGTTTGCCGGTGCGCCGCGAGGTCAAGGTGACCGGCGAGGTGCTCGACTCGGCGCAGTCCATCGCGATTGACGAGGCCGAGAACCGCCTGCACGTGCAAAAAGCGATCATGGCCGGTTTGCTTTCCTAATCTCCAAAAATCTCCATCAAACAAGAGTAGAAATATGAGCGAAGTTATCCTGGCGTTTTCGGGCGGATTGGACACCAGTTTCTGTGTGCCGTGGCTTATCGAGAAGGGCTATGAAGTCGTGACGGTGTTCGTAAACACCGGCGGCGTCGACGCCGATGAGCTTAAATTTATCGAAGACCGCGCGTATGAGCTGGGCGCCAAAGAGCATATCTTGACCGAAGTTGGCCCCGAGATCTGGGAAGAGGTCGTGGTGCCGATGGTCCAGGGCGGCCAGCTCTATCAGGGGCAATATCCGCTGCTGTGCTCGGACCGTTATTTGATCGTGCGCAAATGCCTCGAGATCGCCGACGAGCGCGGCGCGAATATCTTCGCCCACGGCTGCACCGGCATGGGCAACGACCAGGTGCGCTTCGACCTGACCGTGCGCGCGCTGGGGGATTATGAGATCATCGCGCCCATCCGCGAGATTCAGCGCGACGTCGCGAATGTGCGTGATTATGAGCTTGAATTCCTCAAAGAGCGCGGCTTCGGCGTGCGCCCCAAGACCACGACTTATACGATCAACGAGAACCTTTTGGGCGTGACCACGTCGGGCTCCGAGGTCGACAATTGGCAGATCCCCGGCGACGAGACCTATAAGCTGACGGCGCACCCGTCCGAGTGGCCGGCGGAGCCGATTCAGGTCGCGTTGACGTTTGAGAAGGGCGTGCTGGTCGCGCTTGATTCCGAGCGCCTCAGCGGCCCCGAGATGCTCGACGCGCTCAACAAAAAGCTGGGCAAATACGGCGTCGGCCGCGCGATGTACACCGGCGACACCACCATCGGCCTCAAGGGCCGCATCGTCTTTGAGGCGCCCGGCCTCGTCGCGATCCTCGCCGCACACCGCGCCCTCGAAGAAGCGGTGCTCACGCGTCTGCAGAATCGCTTCAAATCGGGCATCGCCGACAAGTGGGTTGAGTTGGTCTACGAGGGCTTCTTCTACGACCCGCTTAAAGCCGATCTCGAGGCGTTTTTGGCCTCCTCGCAGCGCAAGGTCAACGGCACCGTGACGCTTCAAACCCACGGCGGTCGGGTCGACGCGGTGAAGGTCGACTCCCCGCATATCCTGCGCCGCGCCGGCGCGGTCTACGCGCAGAGCGCCGACTGGGGCGTCGAAGAGGCCGAGGGCTTTATCAAATTATTCGGGCAGAGCTCGACCCTGTGGGCCGAGGTAAATAATTTTGACGAAAACTGAGCCCACCGAGGCGTCGCGCGCCGATTTGTTGAGCGCGACGCTCAATCATTTGCGCCAACTGGTCGCCTGTGACACTCAGAACCCGCCGCGCGAAATCAGCGCGAGCGGCGTCTTCGACTATCTGCGCGCGCAGCTTCGCCAAAATGAGCAATTTGGCGAGTTTCGCTTTGAGTTTGAAGATCATGGGGAAGGGTGTCAGAGTCTCTTGGCGCTGCGCGGTGAGCCTCGGATTCTCTTTAATTTTCATGTGGATACGGTGCCTGCGTCGAAGTCGTGGGCCGGCGATCCCTTTGCGCTCGAGGTCACCAATGACCGCGCGATTGGTCTCGGCGCCTGCGATATCAAAGGGGCGTCCGCGTGTATGTTGGCGGCCCTCGCCCAGGCGCCCGGCGACGTCGCGTTGCTCTTTACGAGCGACGAAGAGGCCGGATCGAGCCGCTGCGTGCGCGAGTTTATGAAGGCCTATAACTCGCCCGAAAACACGCGAAAATTCGACGCGGTGATCGTGGCTGAGCCGACGCAGGGCGTCGCGGTGCTTGAGCACCGCGGCATCTCGACCGCGTCGGGTGTCTTCAAGGGCGTCGCGGGGCATGCCTCGGAGCGGCGCGCGCTCGCGGATAGCGCGGTGCACCGGGCGGTGCGCTGGGCCGACGCGGCGGTCAAATACGCCGAAGCTCACGAGCAAACGACCTACCGAAGTCTGAGCGGAATCCGCTTTAATATCGGGGCGATTGAGGGCGGAATTAAGCCCAATATCATCGCGCCATCGGCGAGCGTGCGGTTTGGTTTTCGACCGCTCCCGGACCAGGACCATGACGTATTGATGGCCGAGGTGCAGGCGCTCGCCGTGCCCCAGAATGCCGATGAACCCGAAGTCGAATGGAGCGCCGGGTTTTTCGGCCCGACGCTGCCGGCCGACGGCGATGTCTCGAAGTCGCGCGCGTTCGCCGAAGCGATCGGTCTTGAGGTCGGCGAGGCGGTCGATTTTTGGACCGAGGCGTCGCTTTTTTCGCAGGGTGGACTGCCGGCGGTGGTGTACGGCCCGGGCGATATCGCCCAGGCGCATACGGCCGGCGAGTGGGTTGAGTTGGCGCAATTAGAGCAAGTTGCACAGACGTATAAGCGTTTGTTGTCTTAAAAAACGGTAGTAACCTGATGCAAAAAGATACTCGCCACACGATCGTGCGCCTGCTCAGTAATATCGGCAGCCGCCGCGAGGTTGACCAATATCTGAAGCGCTTCTCCAGCGTGGAGTCGACGCGCTTTGCCGTGGTCAAAGTCGGCGGGACGATCCTGCGCGATGACCTCGATAACCTCGTGAGTTCGCTCAGCTTTTTGTATCGCGTGGGCCTCTTCCCGATCGTGATTCACGGCGGCGGTGCCCAGCTCAACGCAGCGCTCGAAGAGGCCGGCGTTGAGACCAAGCGTATCGACGGCATGCGCGTGACGACCCCCGAGGTTTTGGAGGTCGCGCGCAAGGTATTTCAGCGCGAGAATTGGCGTCTGGTCGAGGCGCTCGAAGCCATGGGCACCCGCGCGCGTCCGATCCCCTCGGGCGTCTTCGAGGCGCGCCTGCTCGACGAGGAGCGCCTGGGCCTGGTCGGTGAGATCAGCGGCGTCGACCTCGACCCGATTCGCTCGAGCATCCGCGCGGGTCATCTGCCGATTTTGTCGAGCCTCGGCGAGACGCCCAGCGGGCAAATCCTCAACATCAACGCCGACGTCGCGGCCAATAAACTCGCGCTCGATATCGAGCCCTATAAGATCATCTTTTTGACCGGCACCGGCGGCCTGCTCGACAATTACGGGCGAATCATTCCGTCGGTGAACCTGGCCGAAGATTATAATTTCCTGATGAGCCAGGATTGGGTTGAGGGCGGCATGCGCCTGAAGGTCGAGCAGATCAAGGGGTTGCTCGACGAGCTGCCGCTCTCCTCGTCGGTCTCGATGACGGTGCCCGAGCACCTCGCCAAAGAGCTCTTTACCCATCGCGGTTCCGGAACGTTGATTCGCCGCGGCGAGGGAGTCGTGCGCTACGACGGCCTCGACGGGCTTGACCGGGAGCGCACCGCCGAGCTTATCGCGTCGTGTTTTGGCCGGCCGCTGACCGAGGGATATTTCGACAAGAAGCCGTTTTATCGCGTGTATATGTCGGATTCCTACCGGGCCACGGCCATCCTCACCAAAGAAAACGGCATCCCCTATTTGGATAAAATCGGCGTCACCGACCAGGCCCAGGGCGAGGGGCTCGGCGGTTCGATCTGGATGCGGATGAAGCAGGAAAACCCCAAATTATTCTGGCGCTCGCGGGTCGAAAACCCCATCAACCATTGGTATTTCGACGAGGCCGACGGCAGCTATCGCGACGGCCGCTGGGTGGTATTCTGGTACGGTCTCGAATCCTTCGAGGAGGTGAAGACCTGCGTGGACGCCGCGCTTAAGATGCCGGAAACATTGGTAAAACAAGAGGATCAAGATGTCTGAATCGAGCCAAAAGAAGACGCCGAGCAAGACGCTTGGCATCGTCGGCGCGCGCGGTTTCACCGGCGCCGAGCTCATCGGCCTGCTGGCGAATCATCCGGGCTTCGAGCTCCAATACGTCAGCTCCCGCGAGCTCGCCGGAACCCCGCTCAGCGACCATATCGACCGCTTCACGGGCGACCTGCGCTTCGAGGAATTATCGCCCGAGGACGTCGCCCAAAAGGGCGCCGACGTCTGCGTGCTCGCGCTGCCAAATAAGATATCGGGTGACTTCGTCGCGGCCATCGAGCGCACGAAGCCCGACACCATCATCATCGATATCAGCGCCGACCACCGCTTCGACCGCGACTGGACCTACGGGATGCCGGAGCGCTTCCGCGACACCATCCGAGGCGCCACGCGCATCGCCAACCCCGGCTGCTACGCCACCGGCATCCAGCTCGGCCTGGCGCCGGTCGTCGAGCTCGCGATCGCCCCGCCGATGGCGTTTGGCGTCTCCGGATATAGCGGCGCCGGCGCCACGCCTTCGCCCAAGAACGACCTCAATATCCTGCGCGATAACCTCATGCCCTATAGCCTCACCGGGCATATCCACGAGGCCGAAGCCAGCCACCACCTCGGCCACCGCGTCGGCTTTAGCCCACACGTCGCCCCGTATTTCCGCGGCATCACGCTCACCCTCTCGGTGCAGCTCGCCAGGCCCCACTCGGCGGCCCAGATTCGCGAGCGATTCGACGCCTTTTATGCGGGCGAGGCGCTGGTCGAGATCTGCGATGCGATTCCGCTGGTCAAAGACAACGCCGGCAAGCATTTTTTGCGCATCGGCGGCATCGAAGTCGATGCGGCCGGCGAGCGTCTGGCGTTGGTGGTGACGCTGGATAACCTGCTTAAAGGGGCGGCGACCCAGGCGTTGCAGAACGCGAATTTGGCGTGTGGGTTTGATGAGTTGGCGGGGATAAACCTCGATACTGATACTTCCGAGAAAAACACATGAGCGACCCAATCTGGAACAAAGGCAACGCCAAAATCGACGCGCGTATCATGCGTTTTTGCGCCGGCGACGACGTCGTGCTCGACCGCCAGCTATTTGCCTATGATATCCGCGCCTCGCAGGCGCATGTGCGCGGTTTGGGTCGCATTGGCCTGCTCGAAGACGCGGAGCGCGACGCGCTGCTGGCGGCGCTGGCGCAGCTCGGCGAGGCGTTTGAGCGCGGGGAGTTTGCGCTCGATGAGCGCTATGAGGATTGCCACTCGGCGATTGAGGCGTATTTGATCGAGAAGCTCGGGGATGCGGGGCGGAAGGTGCATACCGGGCGAAGCCGCAATGACCAGATTCTGGTGGCGTCGCGGCTTTATCTGCGCGACGTGCTGGCGCAGATCGGCGCGTATGCGAAGGAGATCGCGGGGGTGTGCCTGGAGCGGGCGGAGCGTGATGACGTGCCGATGCCGGGTTATACGCATCTGCAGCGGGCGGTGCCGTCTTCGACCGGGATGTGGTTTGCGGGCTTCGCCGAGGCCTTTATCGACAACGCCCGGCTCGCCCGCGACACGGCGGGTTATATCGACACGAATCCGCTGGGGACGGCGGCCGGGTACGGGGTGAATCTGGGGCTCGACCGCGAGGGTGTGACCGAGGACCTGGGCTTTGAGCGCATGCAGATCAACCCGATCTATGCGCAGAATAGTCGTGGGAAATTCGAGCTTCAAGCGTTGATGGCGCTGGGGCAGGCGTTGCTCGATGTGCGGCGGGTGGCCTGGGATTTGAGTCTTTTTTGCACCGCCGAGTTTGACTTCGTGGAGCTGCCGGACCGGTTTACGACCGGCTCGTCGATCATGCCGAATAAGCGCAACCCGGACGTGGTGGAGTTATTGCGCGCGTCTTATGGCGTGGTGCAGGGGGCGATGGCGGAGCTGCAGGCGATCTTGTCGCTGCCGAGCGGGTATCAGCGTGACCTGCAGGCGTCGAAGGGGCCGGTTTTGCGCGCGATGTCGCGCGGGCTCGACGCCCTGGCGATTATGCCGGAGTTGCTGGGCGCGCTTCGCTTTAATGAGGCGCGTTTGGCCGAGGCGATCGCCCCGGCGATGTACGCGACCGACCGGGCGATCGAGCTCGCGAAGCAAGGGCTTCCGTTTCGCGAAGCCTATGTGCAGGTGGCCGCGGAATTCGATCTTCTCAAGGACCGAACACCCGCGCAGAGCCTCGCCAGTCGGACCTCTCCGGGGGCTTGCGCGGACCTGAAACTCGACGTGTTGCGCGCGCGATTGGCGACGCTTTAAGTTGCTTCTAAATCAGGGACGATTTAGAATCGCGAATTCGATTTTTCAATGATTTCACACCCTTAGAAATCTCGAACTCAGCGAAAGAATTGATTTTTTTGCCCTTTCAATCGCAGGCGAGTATATTGAGTTGGGCTGTACTTCATCGCCAATTTATATTTCCGGGATAGCAAGGATGCGAATCTTGGGTAATGACATGAAAAAGACTGTAAATCCCCTCTCCAATCAGCGCGTTCGGCGCCAGAATCGGCACGCGATTATATCGCTTAGCGTGTTGATTTTATTGAGCTTTTGCGCGTCAACGTCGGCGGCGCAAACCGTGCCGAAGACGCTAAATGTCGAGGTCGAGGCCGAAGACGCGGCGTCAGATCTGTCGGCCGAGGAGGCGTTGGATCGGGTATTGCCATCGGCTGAGCGCTTGCTGGGCGAGGAGACGGATGCGGTCGCGGAGTCGGCGTCGGCAAATGATGAGGTCGAGGCCGCCGAGATCGCCTCAGATATTGCAGCCGAACCCGATGAGAACGCATGGCGGGTGCCGAAGTCGTCGAAGCCCCCGATTCAGGTACGCCGCGCGGTCGGCCAAATTCGCGCGAGCGCCCTGCAGGTCGCCGGCGAAATCGCCACCGAGGAATCACCAGAAAAAGCATCGCTCGCCAGTGGCGCGAGCGAGGATGTGGGGGCGGCTAGGGAAGAGGTCTCGGCGCTCGGGCATACCTCGGGCGGGGCGCTTCCGTCGGCCGATGACCTGCTCTCGGGGCAGGGCGACGCCGCCTCGGCTCAAGACGCCGCACCGGTGGCCAGAGCCGTGGTTGAGTATGACGCCGCGCCGGAAGAGACGGTCGAAGAGGGGCGCGTAAATCGCCGCGTCTTGGACCGTTTTAATCCTTTTGACGCCCTCGGTGAGACGGTCGACTTCTCTATCATCAATGAGTTCGCGGGCAAGCTCCTGCGCAACGATAGCCCGACGCTGGTGTTGTCGCCGTATATTAAGGACCCGCGCTGGCTTGAGGCGATGCGCCTGCTCAAGGCCGATGAGTGCAACGAGGCCTATAAGCTGGCCAACGAAGTCGTAGGCACGCCGGACGCGGACACCGAGCCGGCGATTCGCTACGCGGTGGCGCGCATCGAGATGTGCACCAGCGCGCACGCCGCCCGGGGCAAGAAGACGCTCACCGAGCTTGCGCACGCCGATCAGGGTGTCGTGGCGAGGCTGGCGCGGATTCGCCTGGGCCTGCCGGAGGGGCATGACGGGTACGAAGAGGATGAGAGCGAGCATCTTTACCAGCGCATTCGCGGCGCAAAGAAGGTCGCCGCCGACGGCAAGGTAGCCGACGCGATTAATGACCTTGAGACCCTCCTCGCCCAGCAAACGAGCGGTTGGTACAAATACCAGATCCGCTCGGCCCATGTTGAGATTTTGGAGAAGGCGAAGCGCTACGACGAAGCCGCCGCGATGATGCTCGAGATCTATCGGGACACGCGCTCGTGGAATATCGGTGATCAGGTCGAGGCGCGCCTGGCGCGGCTGGATAAGCTCGCCAGCAAGAAGGTCTTTGATTTTGGCGAGCGGGTGGACCGCATGCGCGAGCTGATCCAGCGCGGGAAATTTAAGACCGCGCGGGAAGTCTCGGTGGAGAACGCGAAGTTGCGCGGCGTCTCCGGCTCCGAGATCAAGGGGTGGGGCCTGTATCGCCAGGCGATGCAGGCGGAGCAGCAGCGAAAGCGCGAGCACGCCGCCGAGCTCTACGCCCAGGCCGAGAAGTTGGTCAAAGACCCGATGGTTCGCCCGCGCATGTATTTTGGGTGGGCCAAGGCGCTGCGTCGTCTGGACCGCGACCCCGAGGCCATCGCGCTCTATGAGCGTGTTTGCTCCGAATACCCGGGCCATACGCTCTGCGATCAGTCGCTTTTTGAGGCCGGTCGCCTGAGCCAATATTTGGGTCTTCATGAGCAGGCCCGCGAGCGATTCGCCCGGATGCTCGAGAATTATCCCGAGAGCAAGATGGTCCCCAAGGCGCTCTGGGGCAGCGCGTTTAGCGCGTATCTGATGGAAGACTTTGCTGCGATGGAGGCGCCGCTGCGGCGTCTGATCGCGGAGTATCCGCAGGTCAAAGACGCCTCCGAGCTCACGATGGGGCTCAAGGCGCAATATTGGCTCGGCGTGGCGCTGCTTAAGGGCGGTGATTTGCAGGCGGCGCAGGTCGCGCTGCAGACGACGATCAATCGTGGCCCGCTGACCTGGTATGGTCGCCTGGCGGTCGCGCGTATGAAGTCGGCGCAGATGAAACCGGTGGTGCATATTCCGCGCTCCCAGATGACCCAAGCCGACCTCCAGGACCTCACGCGTGTGCGCGTTCCCGACGATGCTCGCCTGCATATTGCGGCCGAATATAGCCGTCTGGGCCTGTACGCCGATGCGATCTCCTCGATTCGCGACCAGGCGTCGATCTACCCCAAGCCGCAGCGCGTGCACGAGTTCTTGGCGGCGGTTTATCTGGCCAACGGCGACGCGAGTAACGCCCATTGGATCATGAAAAATCATATCGACCAGTCGCTTATCACGCATCAGAATTTGCGCGATTGGGGCGTGGCTTTTCCGCTCAATTATATGGACCTGTCGCATCAATACGGCACCCAATACGAGGTTTCGCCGTTTTTGGTGCAGGCGATTATTCGCCAGGAGAGTGGTTTTCGCGAGGGTGTCTCAAGCTACGCCGGCGCGATGGGCCTGATGCAATTGATGCCGGGGACGGCGCGCTATACCCAGCGCACCTTCCTGGACACCTCCGGGCGCCTGAGCCGCGCGAAGATGGTCGAGCCCGAGACCAATGTGCGCCTTGGGACGATGTATATCCGGGTGCAGACGGCGTTCGCGTCCGACCGCATCGCCCTGGCCCTGGCCGGGTATAATGCCGGGCCGGCGCCGCTCAAGGATTGGTTTGAGCGCTTCGGCGACCGCGAGCTCGACGCCTGGGTGGAGTCCATCACCTATCGGGAAGCCCGCGGCTACGTGCGCAAGGTGTTTACCAGCTATGTGACCTACGCCGGGCTCTATGGCGATGGGCCGCTGCCGGAGGTGAACCTGACCTTGCCCGAAAAGTTGCGCGATTGGGGTGATGTGCCGGAAGTTGAGAATGTGGAGCCCGATACGCCGATCTCGCTGCTCCAGCGTACGCCATAAACGCGTTCACGCTGGACGCAGGATCACCGTGGAATTAAGCTGGAACTCTAGGTAATTGGCCTGAGTTCAATGTACCCCTCACAGAGGTTGACTATGTGGATCGCGCTCGCTGTTCTGATTGGTGTGATGGTTCTCTGCGGACTATTTTTTGTCAGCATTTATAATAAGTTGGTGACAGGGCGTAATCGCTTCGAGAATGCTTTCGCGCAGATCGACGTGCAATTGAAGCGGCGCCATGACCTGATCCCGAACCTCGTCGAGATCGCCAAGGGCTATATGACCCACGAGCGCGAGACCTTTGAGGCGGTGATTCAGGCGCGAAATATCGCGCAGACGGCGGGCAAGCAGGCATCCAATAACCCCAGCGACTCGGCTGCGATGAAGGGGATGATGGGCGCCGAGTCCTCGCTCAGCGGCGCGCTTGGCCGACTGATGGTCACGGTTGAGGACTACCCCGAGCTGAAGGCCGACCAGCAAATGCAGCGCCTTCAGGAGGAGTTGGCCTCCACCGAGAACCGCATCGCGTTCGCGCGCCAGGCGTTCAACGACGCGGTCACCTCCTATAATATCAAGCGTGAAACCTTCCCGGCGGTCCTCGTCGCGGGCTCCCTGGGCTTTCGCCCGGCGACGCTCTTCGAACTCGAAGTCGAAGAAGAGCGCCGCGCGCCGAAGGTCGCCTTTGGTTGAGTTGGGTTGAGGTTCTTTCCCCCCGATTTAGGGCTCCGAAAGTCAGCGCTGATGTCTAGCGCTGACTTTTTGTGCCGGACCCATGCGACCTGAGCGATGAATAATTTCTTCGAACACCAGGATATTGCCCGAAAGAACACCACCCGTCTGGTCGTCCTCTTTGGCCTGGCGTTGCTGCTGACGATCGTCAGCCTCTATTTTGTCACGCTATTCGCTTTTAAGGGCGTGCAAATCTATGTGGAATCAAAAGGAGCGGGCGGTTTCTTCGATTTTAGCGCCGATTCGCGCTATTTGTGGTGGGATCTTAAGTCATTTCTCATCGCGACGACGGGCACCATCGTGGTGGTCGGCGGGGGCACCTACCTGAAGATCCGGGAGCTCGCGCGCGGCGGCGGCAGCCTGGTGTGCGAGCAATTGGGCGGTAAATTTATCGACCTGCGCACCAATGACCCGGATGAGCAGCGACTGATCAATGTGGTCCAGGAGATGGCCATCGCAAGTGGCGTGTCGGTGCCGCTGCTCTACGTGCTCGACCATGAGCCAAGCATCAACGCGTTCGCGGCCGGCTTCTCGCCGAATAACGCCGCCATCGCGGTGAGCAAGGGCGCCATGCAGCTGTTGACTCGAGACGAACTCCAGGGGGTGATCGCCCACGAATTCAGCCATATCCTCAACGGGGATATGCGCTTGAATATCCGGATGATCGGTATTCTTCACGGGATCCTGATGATCGGCGTGGCGGGGTATACGCTCTTTCGTCTTGGACTTGGCGGCTCCAAGAGTCGGACTCGCAGCAAGAATGACGGCGGTGGCGTGCCGCTTATCGCGGTCGGCGCGGCCCTGATTGTCATCGGCTACGGCGGCCGCTTGATCGGGCGAGTCATCAAGAGCGCGATCAGCCGTCAACGCGAATATTTGGCCGACGCCTCGGCCGTTCAGTTTACCCGAAACCCCGCGGGGCTTGCCGGGGCGCTCAAAAAGATTGGTGGCTGGCCGCAAGGCTCGAAGATCAAGTCGGTGAACGCCGAGGAAATCAGTCATATGTTTTTCGGCAATGGCGTCGACAGATCCTATTGGTTCGATGGGCTTTTCTCGACACATCCGCCGCTACAAGATCGGGTGCGGCGCATCGACCCCTATTTTAGCGGGGCCTTCGCCATCGTCCACCCGACGCCCGCGATGAAGCGCGCTGAGCAGCAGGCAAATCAGCCGAAGCATCATCGGCATGGCGACCCTATTTCGTCGGTGCTCACCGGCCAGGGGTTGGAGGATCTGAAGTCGGGGCGCTCAAAACGGGCGGCCGTGCAGGCGGTGGGTGATATTCTGGTCGCCGGCGCCGTCCTGTCTGACGGCGCCGGGCCGCAGCGCCCCAGACCATCGCAGGCGCCGCTGAACGCCGCAGCCGCCGTGGATTCGGTGGGGCAGATGTCGACCGAGCATGTTGATCGTGCCCGGGAGCTACTCTCGGCCATTCCGGAGCCGCTTCAGGCGCGCGCCCAAGACCCCTTCGGCGCCGCGACGATCGCGTTCGCGCTGCTTTTGGACCCGGATCATCAGATGCGCCGCGCCCAGGTGGAGGTGCTTCGCCGAGAATTAACGCCCGATATGTTCAATGAAGCCGGGCGGTCGACCCGTGATCTTTCGCAATTGGACCCTACGCTTCGGCTGCCGTTGCTCGAGGTTTTGGTGCCCGCCTTGCGCTCGATGTCGCGCGGGCAATACGAGCAATTTCTCGTAATCATCGACCACCTCATTGAGGCGGACCAGAAGGTCACGGTGTTTGAGTTCGCCCTCAAAAAATTGCTGCGCCACCGGCTCGAGGCGACCCACGCGAGCCGCGAAGACCAACCCTACCATATCGCGACCTTCTATTCGGTGTCGCCGCTGCGCCCCGACATCGCGATTCTGCTGTCGTTCCTCGCCGACGCGGGGAGTCACGGGAACCCGGCCGAGGCGAGGCGTGCGTTTGATCTGGGGATCGCGGCGCTTGGGCGAGGCGGCGATATTTCGGCCCACCAACTGCCGTATTTCTCAAGCTCGGAGCGCTCCTTTGAGCAGCTTGATCGCGCGTTGGACCGCATCGCGGGCGCCGCCAACGGCATCAAACACCGCATCGTGCGCGCGACCGCCGCGTGCGTGCTCGCCGATGATGATGTGACGGCCCAGGAGGCCGAGCTGCTGCGCGTGATGTGCGCGGTGATCGATGTGCCCCTGCCGCCATTTTTGCCCGAGCCACAAAAGGTCGCCTGAGCGAGCCGGACGCGTGAAATTGTTTAAAGGCCCAGCCGTCCGTGGACGCGCATGCCGAATTGCCAATGGTCGACGAAGTCGCTGACGCGGGCGAGTTCGTCGGGGCGATTGACGCCGGCCCAGGTGTCGATTTGGAGCATTAAAATCGTTACATCCGGGCGCAGCGTCAGGCCGAATGCGGTGCCGAACGCGTGATCTTCGCCGGTCTGATCCTCGAGGTGGCGGGAGTTAAAATAGGTCGCTTCGGCGAAGACGCCGAGATCAAGCGCGACGCGCAGCACCCCGGAGGTGTCGACCTGGGGCGAGGGGTCGGTGTCTTCGGCGCGCACGACCTTTTCGGGGCCGCCCGTCCATTCGGCGCGCGCCCTTAGACTGCGCACGCGCAGCGGGTTGAACTCGAATTCCGAGCTGACCAGGAAGGTGTCCCAGATCTGGGCGAGGCCCAACTCCAGGGTGAGCTGCGACTCATCTTCGATATAGGCCAGGCCGGCGACGCCGACCGCCTCGAAGTCGACCGGCAGCGGCAGGGCTTCCGCGCGCAGCGCGATGAGGTTGGATTGAATATCTTCGGGGGCGTAGAGCAGGTGCAGGCTCGTGTCGCCAAAGGGGCTCGCCACGCCGATATAGGCGCGCTGGCGGGCTCGGCTTTGGGCGTCGCCGGCGGCGACAATCAGGCCATCATCCCCCGGATAATTCTGCACCGTACCGGTCTCAATCCACCCGACGACCAGCGATGCCCAGTCGTGAAGCACCAGCCTTGCGCCGTAGATGGCCTCGTTTTCCTGAACCGATGCGAGGCCAACTGGATCCTGGTAGCCGTCGCCGGTCGCGACCGCGTTGACCGAGTTTCCGACGAAGACCCCAAACACCTCAAGCCCCACGCCCAGCTGATAGAGGTCGATGCTCGCCAGGCCACCGCCGGTCATCGTGCCGGCGCGCGCGTCTCTGGCGCCGCGGTTGGTACATGCCTCGAAATCGAAGGTCGACGTATTGCTGAAAACCCCGGCCATATCGAAGCGCCAGTTCATCGCCTTGCCCGCCTCGCGCTCCAGGAATAAGCGGTTGCGCTCGAGGTCCTCGCGGTAGACGCGGTGGAGTCGATTATAGTCGGCGATGATGGAGCGCGCGCGCCGGGTGCTCTGAAAGATATCGGCGTCTTCGGAGGGGCAGGTTTGAGCGAAAGCCGCGCCACTAAAGAATGACTGACTTATTATAATTGCGAGTAAAATCAGGAGGATACGCGGCGCGCGGGTCGCCGCGGCGCGCGGGTTCAGGCGTTTATTCGATGGTCGTTGCATCATCAGACTCCGCGTCGTCCGTGCTGGGATCGGTGGTCGCGTCATCGGCCACTTGAGGAGTCTCGGCGCTATCGCTTTCGGCCGACGCACCGGATTTTTGACCCTTGAGCAATGCGCGCTTGGCCTCGAGTTTCTTCATCTTAACGTAGTCGTCTTTGAGCATGCGCCGGGTCATAAACCAGTCGCTCTCCGGCTTCTTCCAGACCTCGATATAGCGCTTCTTCTTCACGACCATCGCCGGCTTCATATAGGACTCTTGCTCGAGCTCGACGATGACCTCCGTCTTATGATGCTCGAGCGCCTTAATCTCGATATTCGAGATGTGGAAGTCCTCGCCGAGCTCGTCGTAGCGCGCCAAAAATGCGTCGCGTTTCTCGGGCGAAACGACCATCGCCGCGGCCTCCCAGCGCATCCAGCGCATATCGCGGTGGAAGGTCTGCACCGTCAATTGCAGGTCGGCCTGGTCGTCGATCGATTGGTCGGTGGGGGAGTGCGCGCACGCGCCCAGGCCCAGCAATCCGCTGAGCAGCACCAGGGCGAGGAGGAGGCGCAGCGCGCGCGAGGCGTTCGTGGAGGCGGTCGAGTTCATCGGTTCAGTCTCGGTAAAAATAGCGTGGCGCGCGTTGGCCGGGGAGGCAAGAAAGATGCGATTATTTCTTGCCAATGACGGCTTTAACGCGGGCAAGGTCTTTGGGACCAAATTCGCGAAGTGCGAAGAGAATGCCCAAAAAGAGCAGCCCCATCACGCCCATCTTAACCGCAACGATGGCCAGAAAGCCAATTTTCCCAAACTCAAGCACCCACTGGCTGGGCAACGTGAGGAAATAATTCGCGCCGCCCAGAATGGCCAGCGCCGCCATGACGCGCGCGAGGGTGGCCGGCGGGAGCCCGGCGCGATAGGTGCGCCACAGCCACGCCAGCGAGAGCAAGAAGCCGAAGAGCATCGCGATGGTCGTGGCGGTCGCCGCGGCGGTCATATACTCGGGGGCCTTGAGCAGGTAGGGGCCGGCGAGGTCATTGCGATTCTGAGCGATCTCGATGGCCGCGTAGACCGCGCCCTGGGCGGTGTCAGCCGGGGCCGCGACCTCGGGCGTCCAGGTGATTTGCTCGACATTTGCCTCGTGCAGATTGTCGATAAAGACGTAGTTGAGGGCGCCGCTGAGCAGCATGCTCAGGGTCATGATCACCACGGCTACGCCCGGGCGTCCCGCGCCGATGATGATGGTGGTGGCGACATAATACAGCGCGAAGAAGATGATCGACACGCTCAAGATCGCCAGCGCCGGCGCCGCCTGCTGGTAGGCGGTGGCGTAGAGGCCGGTGATAATGGCGTCCGAGTTCAGCGCGAGCAGGCCGCCCACGCTGGCGATCAGCAGCAGGCAATAGCGGAAGGTGTCGTGGATATAGGCTTTGGTGCGCTCGCGATCTTCGGCGAAGGTCGACGCGCTGATGAGCGGGAAGATGACGAAGGTCACCGCGATGACCCCCATATAGGGGATGCGCGCGATATTGAGCGCCGCGCCGTAGAGCCCGGCGAATTTGGAGCTCAGCGAGTTAAACACCGCTTCGGCGCCGACCAGATGCGGCGGCACCTCCGAGGCGATGCGCTTGAGCATAAAGAGGTCGGCGCGCATCAGACCGTTGAGCGCGAAGGTATAGAGCATGATGAGGACCAGGTAGCCCAGCAGCCGCTTAAGCGCCGCCTTGGGGGATTGCTCCTCGGTGATGCTCACCTCGGCGGCGTCGGGCTTGGCCGCTTCGCGCGCCATGACCCGCCAGACCCACACGCCTGAGATGACGCAGACGATGCCCGCCGCCATCGCGAAGCCGACCACCGCGCCCATGACGCCGAAGCCCAGCAGCACCAGCCCCACCAGGAGCAGCATCTTCAGCGTGCTGAAGACGATATCCATGGTCGCTTGGGCGACGAAGGCTTTGGTGCCGTTAAAATAGCCGATAAAGATCGCGTAAAACGCGTAGGCCAGCACGATGAGGCTGGAGACGCGGATATAGGGTGTGAGCGAGGGGTCGTTGAATTGCTCCGCGATCCAGGGACTCCCGAGCGCGTAGGCCGCCGCGATGGGCACGCCCAGCGCGAGCTGCAATTTCATGGCCTGGTGGACCACGCGCCGCGCCGCCAGGGGCTGCTCGCTGACCATCTTGCTGACGGCCTGCAAGGTCCCGGTGATCATGACCATATTGAGCAGGCTGATCGACTCGGTGACGATCTTAAAGACGCCGAATTTCTCCGGCGATCCCAAAAAGATCGGCAAGCCCAGTTGGATGACCGCGCCGGTGAGCATAAACCACAATTTGGCCCCGGTGATGACCAGAAAACCGCGCCCGGTGCTGCGGGCGGTGTCATCGTTGGGGGTTTCGGCTGCGTGGAGGGAGGGGGCAACGGAGTCGGCAGACTCCGGGGTATTTTCGTGCTCGGTCATAGGATTTCAATTGGCCTGAGGGATCGCCAGAAACAAAAAACGCTTCTACCGTATTCGCGGGGATCGGGCCAATAAATTCAGGCGCTTCGGGGCGGCGGTTTTATCGGGGCTGCAGAATGCTGGAGGGGTCAACCCAGCGCGGAGCTCAGATGCTCGGCAGATCGATCGGGCCTTCGTTCTCGAATTTCAGCACTTCGACCTGATGGAGCATATATCCCAGGCGCAGCGCCATATCGAGCCGGGCCGGGTCGAGCATCTGCAGGCATTTGCTCAATGAGGTGCCCGAGCGGATCTGGGTATAAATGCGCAATTCGCGGGCGGTCATCTTGAGGCGATTTACGCTGATAGGTGGGTGGCTAATCTTATAAATATCGACATGTTCGCGCCCTTCATAATAGCGGCGGATCAGCTCGAGGGGGATGACGTTTCGGCAGGCCTCGGCGATGGTCAAATAGGTGTCGATGCCCAGGGGATAGCCCATCGTGCTGGGCTCTTGATTCTCGAAATACCCGTAATAGCCCGAGGGCCACGTGAAGACGTCGAGCAATTTCTCGCGCATCTGATCGGAGAGGAGCGCGAAAATCTCGTGGGCTTCGACCGCGCCGATGGCGACCAGGGCGTCGCCGAGGCGCCCGCCCCATTCGTCCAGGCGGTCGAGGGCCTCGCTGAGTTGGTCGGCGCTGATGCGGTTGGCGCGCAGGGCGAAGGCGCCGAGGCGCTCCGACTTCTTATTGGTCACCACTAAGATCGGTTCGCCGCCGCGCATATAGATCGACTTCTCGACCGAGCCGGAGCGCACCAGGAGGCGACCGGTGGCCGAGGATTGATAGAGGCGAGCGAGGATGCGGGCGAAGGGAACCTCCGCCAGGTCGCCCTCGTAGGTGGCGTATGCCTGGCGTACGCGGTCGAATAGAGGGCGATTACGCTTGCCCTCAAATTCAGTGGTGATCAGCTCGTCGAGGCTGCCGAAGTCGGCTGACTGCGCGAAAACCGGGGAGATCTCCTCGAGCGAGTCATCTTCGTGGAAGACGCTTGAGGATAGCTCGAAGGGAATGGTCCCGGGGATCGCGTCTGAGCCCGCATCCCCAAGGTCGTGGGCTTCGGTTTGGCGGGTATCGGGGCTGGGCTTATCGTGTGCCTTTACGCTTGGCACTGGTGCGGATGGGGCTTCGCGCTGCGATTCGCTGTCCGCGCTCGATTCGAAGTCGGCGGCGTCGTAGAAGTCGCTTCCGATCGGATTTGCGTGCGTTTTAGAGGCGGGCCGTGCGGGCGCATGCTTTGACGGAGCCTCGTCGAGCTGGGCTTCGCTCATCGGGAACTCTTCCGGCGGCGGCGGCGGCGCCGGCGCCGCGACGGCGGCCGACTTCTCGCGGGGCTCAGGCCGCGGGCTGAGGCGGGCCTTCTCGAGCTCGATCTCCTCGCGGAAGAGCCGGCGCATGAAATTCGACAGGTCGCTGCCGGTGACTTTAATGCTGTAGCGGTAGCAGAAGTCGACCAGCGCCTGGTAAAACTCGCCGGTCGTTTGATAGCGCTCTTCGCGGTGCTTGGATAAGGCGCGCTCGACGATCTCGCGCAGGCCGCTAGGCAGCGCGTCGGTCGCATCCAGGCGCCCTTGAATCTTGGCGTCGCGCACCTGCAACATGACCTCGAGATCGGAGTCGCCGACAAACAGCCGGCTCATGCTCAGCGCCTCGAAGAACACGATACCCGCGGCGAAGACGTCGCTGCGCGCGTCGATCGCCTCGCCCATGACCTGCTCGGGGCTCATATAGCCGACCTTCCCCTTGAGCGTGCCGCTCTCGGTCAGGGTGCGCTGGATGGCCGCCTTGGCGACGCCGAAGTCCCCGACTTTAACGTCCCCGGTGTAGCTCATCATGATATTTGACGGGCTGACATCTCGGTGGATGATGCTCAGCGGCTCGCCGTAGGGATCGGTGGCGCGATGGGCGAAGCTCAGACCCTTGAGCATCTCCATCGTGATAAAGAGCACCAGGTCCAGCGGGATCTTCAGGTTGCGCTCGGCGCAGCGCGCCAGCACCTCGAGCAGGTCGCGCCCGCGCACATACTCCATCGCGATATAATATTGACCGTCGATCTCGCCGAGGTCGAAGACTTGCACGACGTTGGTGTGGTAGAGGCTGACCGCGATTTTGGCTTCGTTGATGAACATTTCGACGAACTCATCGTCGTCGACCAGGCTCGGCAGAATTAACTTGATCGCGAATTCTTTCTCAAACCCGGCCGCGCCAAAGGTCTTGGCGCGGTAGATCTCGGCCATCCCGCCGGCACCAATCTTTTCAAGTAGGACATAACGTCCAAAATTTGTGCATTCACCAAGGTTGCTAACCACCGCGGGCGCCTCTTTTTATTCAGATTATGGGCAGGACTTTCCTGAGGGGAGACTAGCATAGTTCGCCGCGACGGGTCCACCACTTCAATGGTAATTGTGTTCTTTCAGAGCAAGTCCGGCGGCGGCTCAGGTAAGTTTTAATACAATTTTAATACGTCCCCGCGCAGCAGAAGGCGCGGCCGTGGCGCGACCTCCTCGATGAATCGAGCGCCGGCGCGGAGCTGGATTGTGCCGGACTTCGGGTGATATTGGCTGCCCGGGTTGCAACCCGCGATAAGGCGTGGAACTCTGTGGGCGCGCGGCGCCGTCGCGCCAAGCGCGATCGCTACCGGACCGTGGCCCCAATTGCCGCTGATAACCTTCAGGAAGTCATGACCAAACATCGAAGCCCCGACGAGCGGGCCACTCAGATCTTGGATGCCGCCCGTGTCTGTTTTATGCAGCGCGGTTATTTCGCCACGCGTATGGAGCAGATCGCCAAGGAATCGGGGCTCTCCAAGGGTGGGATCTATTTCCATTTTGGCTCAAAGCGCGACATCTTTCGCAGCCTGGTCGAGCGCGAATACCAAAAGGATATGGATTTTATCGACAGCGTGCTCGACGTCGAGAAGGATATTCTGAGCATTTTGTCGGGCATCGGCGAGCACTTTATGCAGGCATTCGCGTCGACGGATACGCCGCGATTCACCGCGATAATTGTGGAGATGGCGATCCGCGACGAGGAGATCCGCGAGATGCTCGAAGAGCTGCAAAATAACTATATCACCCGCATGGCCGACGTGCTGGAGCGGGCGATGGATGAGGGGCAATTGCGCAAGGTCGACCCGATCGCGACCGCGACGCTGCTTAAGGCGATTATCGACGGGGTGCAGGCGAGCATGGCGGTGGGCGGAGACCCGCCGGATCTCGAGGGCCTGCTCGGGGTCGCGCTGCAACTGCTCACCCAGGGATTGCTCACCGAAGATGCGCTCGCCTGACGCACAGCGCCAGCGCATCGAGGGCGTAAAAATGCCCGGACGCCACCTCGCGATGAGGGGTGCGCCCGGGCATTTTTCGCTCTTTTAGCAGTCGCGCGGGGCGTTGCTTATTTTGCTTCTTCGGCCTTTTCGGCGGGGGCTTCGGCGGGAGCCTCAGCGGCGGCTTCCGGCGCGTGGTCGCCCATCAGGGCCTGAGCGATAAAGCTGCCAATACCCACGACGGTGAAGACGGCGACGAGTCCGATGGCGATACCTTGTTTCACTTCTTTCATCATAATCTATATCCTTTGGCGCTGCTCAAAATTTGAATTAATACGCAAGTCGACGCGTGAATTTCAGCGGCACGCTAGACTATTGGCGGCTTGCTTGCAAGATCTTCGCGCACCAACCACCCGACGGGGCGGGATTTTTGGGCGACCAGAAGTTCGAAGATCAGCGTGCACTCGGGGCTAAATTCGATGCGATGGGTGGGCGGTGGGTCGCCGCTTTCGTAGGCGCGCATTAACTCGCGACCGCCCTTGAGAATCCAGTCGCGATGCGCCTCCAGGGCGCGCACCGCCTCGCCTTCCAGGGTACTCGCGGCGAGTAGCCCGTCGATCCCCAGCAGGGCGACGCCCTCTTTGCGCTGGGACAGCGCGCCCAGCAAAAGCTGGCGCTGCTGGCTCAGGCGCCCCTGGGCCTGGGTGCGAAGTTGTTTTTGGGCGTCGATGCCGGTGTTGAGATTCTGCGCCAGGATGCCCAATTCGTCATCATCGCTCTCTTTATAGCGCCGGTTCACCTCGCCGGCCGCGATCGCCTCGCTGATATCCTTAAATTCGGCCAGCCGCAGCAAGATATGCTGCTGGAGCGCGCGCGACAGCGCGATGAGCGAGATAAGCGCGAGCGTCACGACGATGCCAAGGCCGATGCCGTTCTGGGTGGCGGTGCTACGGGCGCGCTCGTCGGCCTTGACGATGGCCTCCTGGTTGAGGTCGAGCAGGTCGAAGATATGCCCGCGCACCACGCGTGAGTTCTGGGAAATATGGCGGTCGTAGGCGTCGAAAGGGTCGTCGGGCTGGGCGGATAGAAGGATGTCGCGCGACGCCTCATAGGCCTTGTATGCCTGGCGGATCTCTTCGATGCGCGCCGCCTCGCCGGGGACGGTGACGTTGCCCTCGGCCTCATTGAACGCGATGTCGAATTCGGCCTGGGCCTCCGAGAGGGTCTGTTGGCTGAGGTCGCGGCTCTCGGGGTGGGTTAAAAATTGGAGCGTCGCGTTATTTTGCTGGCTCAGCGCGCCGACCATATCACTGGCGGCGCTGACGCTGTGGAAGTTATTGCGCACCACGTCGCCGATGCCGTTACTCAACTGAAAGACCGCCACGCCCGCGCCGCCTGCGGTTAGTAAGATCAGCAGGACCAGGTAGCTATAGCCGAGCAGAAGTCGGGTTCGGAGGCTCATAATATTCTCGAGATCGATTCGTTTGGGTGCATCGATTTAGCCGGGCCAGACCAGGCTCAGGCCAGGGAGCCGATCTTCTTGACCGCCTCGGGCTGGCCGATGAGCACCAGAATATCCTGGGCCTCAATCTCATCGGTGGCGTGCGGGTTGACGTGGACCTCGTCGCCGCGCCGAATCGCGAGCACCGACACCCGAAAGCGCTTGCGAAGCTCCAATTCGATGAGGTTTTTGCCGACAAAAGCCTGGGGCGTCTCGACCTCGGCCAGCGTCGCGCTGCCCAGTTGCAGCTGCTCGCCGATGCTCGGCTGCGAGAGCCGGCGCGCCAGGCGAAGGCCCATCTCCTGCTCGGGATCGACGACCTCGGTCGCCCCCACGGCGTGTAAGATGCGCGCGTGCAGGGCGTTGACCGCGCGCCCGATGATGCGCGGCACGCCCATCTGGCTCAAAAGCGCGGTGGTCAGGATCGAGGCCTGCAGGGAGTTCGCGCCGATGGCGACCACGCAGCAGGAGATCTTCTCGATGCGCAGGCCGTAGAGCGCGTTCTCATCGGTGGAATCGACGCAGACCGCGGACTCAACCTCGCCCTTAATCTCCTCGATATGCTCCATATTATTGTCGATGACGAGCACCGATTGGCCCTGGTCGGCCAGATTTTTGGCCAGCGCCATGCCGAATTGGCCCAACCCGATCACTGCAAATTCACCTGCCATGCTCAACTCCTAACCCGGAAGAATAAGTGGGTTATTTCTAAGGAAACTCTTGATGGCAAACTCAGCCGCGTCGCGCAAGAAAACATCTTCTCGCAGGCCAAATTTGCTGCGCTAATCCACTCAACCGACCATGATTCGCTCGCCGGGATATTCCACCGGGCTGGGCTTTTTCTTGCCGAGCAACAGCGCCAGCGTCAGCGGACCGATGCGGCCGGTGAACATCACGAAGATGATGATGAATCGCCCCGCCGAGCTAAGCTGCGGGGTGATGCCGACCGACAGGCCGACGGTGGCCATGGCGCTGGTGACCTCGAATAAGATCGCCTCAAAGGGCAGCGGCTCGATCAGCAGCAATAAAAATACCGCGCCGCCGATGACCATCGTGGTCGCCAGGGTGATGGCGATGCTGCGGTAGACGATGTCGTGGGCGATGCTGCGCTCAAATAGGATGATGCGCGGCTTGCCGCTGGTCATCGCGCGCACCGAGGCCAAAAGCACCGCGAAGGTCGTGGTCTTGATGCCGCCGCCGGTGCCCCCGGGGGAGGCGCCGATAAACATCAACACGATCATAAAGAGCAGGCTGGCGGTGTGTAATTGGGCGAAGTCCACCGAGTTAAAGCCGGCGGTGCGAAGCGTCGCGCTCTGGAAGATCGCGTTAAAGATATGGTCCGCGACGCCGAGTCCGGCCAGAGAGTGGTTCCACTCAAGCGCCAAAAAGACCAGCGCGCCGCCCACCAGCAGCACCGACGTCATCACCAGGGCGATCTTGGACTGCACCGAGGCGCGCACCCGGCGCGGGCGCTCGGTCTTTCGCAAGATGCGCATTCGGTGGCCGCACCATTGCCAACCCCCGGCGAGCACCGGAAATCCGAAGCTGCCGAAGGTAATCAGCGTGGCGATGACCATCAGCGGGAAGGGTTCGCTCTGGAAGAGCATCAGCGAGTCGCTCTGCAGGGCAAATCCGGCGTTACAAAAGGCCGAGATCGCGTGGAAGATCCCGTGCCAGATGGCGTCGGGCGCGGCGAGGCCGTGGCGCCAGAAGCTCACGCTCAGGCAGGCCGCGCCGACGGCTTCGATGCTCAGGGTCGACAGCACGATAAAGCGGGTGAGCCGATACGCCGCGCGCGGGTCGTTCAGGTTGAGCAATTCGCCCAGGGCGCGCTCGCCGCGCAGCCCGAGCTTGCCGCCGATGGCCAGGGTGCCAAAGGTCGACAGGACCATGATGCCCAGGCCGCCGATCTGGATGAGCACGATGATGACGACGTGGCCGAAGGTCGAGAAGTCGGTGGCTGTGTCCAGCACGATGAGCCCGGTCACGCAGACCGCGCTGGTGGCGGTAAAGAGGGCGTCGACCGCGGCGATGGACACGCCGCTACTGGAGGACTGCGGGAAGCTTAAAAAGAGCGCGCCCAGCAGGATGACCGTGGCGAAGGTCGACACGATCAGGATGGCCGGATAGTTGAAGAACGCCTGGAGCAGGTCGCCAAAGAGCGGTCCGCGCGCCACCAGGATCATGAGCACGATGAGCTCACAGAGCGCGAGCATCGCCAGCGAGAACGCGAATGCCTCAAAGCCGAGCACGGCCAGCAGGGCTACCGCCGGCAAGATCGCGAGCAGCGCCGTCCAGCGTGAGCGCTCCGCGTAGAGCAGCGCCCCGAATTTTGCCGCGCCCGCCAGCGCCCCCAGGTGCAGCGCGAAGCACAGCAGCAGCACCCACAGGCTGTGGCTGAGCTCGAAGCCGACCACCGCCACGGTCAGGATGATCGCCACGATCAAAAGATGCCCGCTGGCGCGCCCGTAGCGGCGATGCCAGCGCGTCAGCGCGGGTTCGCCCTCCTGGTCAAAGCCGGCGTGGATGCCTCCCAGCGCGCTTCCGACCGGGAATAAGTAGCGCCCCAGCGTCACCAGATGCCACAGGATTAAGAGGACGCTGAGCAGCGGGTCGAAGATGACCGCCGGCACGAAGAGCCCCATATTGGCCGACCAGATCACCGGCACCAGCACGTTCACCCAGGCGCGCTCGCCCAGCCGGCCCACGACGCTCAACAGCGTCAGCATCAGCAGGGCGGCGATATAAATTTCGCCAAAGACGGTGATTTCATCGACCCGGCCCAGATACCCATTGGGCATGTCGACGGCGAAGATCCCGAAGATGGTGAGCGCGCTGGTGCCCAAAAGACGGGCGGATGTGAGGTATTGTCGCATCAGACAGTATCGTTGGAGGGCAAATTTACGAAAAAGTCGGCCCGGGAATCCGTAGCGGAGCCTCTGTGTTTATCGGCGGATGGATTCGCGCCAACTTGCCGCAGCGGCGGCCTCATGTCTACAATGCGGACGATTTCGACCTCGATTTTTCTCTAACTCTTCGGTGAAGCCTTATGAATATTCTCGTCATCAATTGCGGAAGCTCCTCGATTCGCGCGGCCGTGATTCAAAGCCGCAGCGGCAAAACCCTGGGAACCCTGCGGGTGGAGCGGCTCTGCGACGGCGTGAGCGGCTCGAATCTCAAGATTGAAATCCCGGGCAACGAGGTTGTCGAGCTCGCCTGCCCCAGCGATGAGCATGAGGGCGCGCTGAGCTTTGCGATTAAGCAATTGATGGAGAAGTTGGGGGATTCGGTGAAGATCGCCGGCGTGGGCCACCGGGTGGTGCATGGCGGGCGAAAATTCGACCGGCCGGTGGTCATCGACGCCGAGGTCGAGCAGGCCATCGAGGACATCATCCCGCTGGCGCCGCTGCACAACCCGGCCAACCTGGCGGGGATCCGCGCGGCCAAGGAGCTCTTCGGGGATCTTAAGCATATCGCGGTCTTCGACACCGCGTTTCACCGCACGCTGCCGCGGCGCGCGCGCCAATACGCCATCGACCCCCAGCTGGCCGAGAAGCACCAGATCGAGCGCTTCGGTTTTCACGGGGTGAGCCATCAATATGTGGCGCGCAAGGCTGCTGATTTCTTCAAGACCGACGAGCGTGAGCTGCGCGTGATCACGTGTCATCTGGGCAATGGGTGCAGCCTGGCGGCGGTCGAATACGGCCGCTCGATCGAGACCTCGATGGGTATGACCCCGCTGGAGGGGCTGGTGATGGGCACCCGCAGCGGCGATATCGACCCGGGCGCGCTGATCTATCTGGCGCAGCAGGAGGGATTCGATATCAACCGGGTCGACGAACTGTTGAACCGCGAGTCCGGGCTGGCGGGGCTGTCGGGCATCGGCAACGATATGCGCGATATCGAGAAGGGCGCGGCCGACGGCGACGAGCGCTGCCGGCTGGCCATTCAGGTCTTTGCCCACCGGGTGCGCAAATATATCGGCGCCTACGCCGCGGTGATGGGCGGGGTCGACGCCATCGTGTTCACCGGCGGCATCGGCGAGAACTCCGCCCTGATGCGAAGCCGCATCGGGCAGCGCCTGGAGTTTTTGGGCGCGCGCATGGATCTGGACAAAAACCGCGAGGCCAAAGTCGGCCCCGATAACCGGGTCGAGAGCATCTCGGCCGACCCGAGCCGCTGCCAATTGCTGGTGGTCGCGACCAACGAAGAGCACGGCATCGCCGAGCAGGCAGCCCAGGTGCTGGCTGGCCACCAAAAGCCGACGGCCGCCGTCGACCGCACCATCCCGATCGCGGTGTCCGCGCGCCACGTCCACCTCACCCAGGAGACCGTCGAGGCGCTCTTTGGCGAGGGCTACGAGCTCACCCCGCGCAACCCGTTGTCGCAGCCGGGGCAATTTGCCTGCGAGGAGTTGGTCACCCTGGTCGGCCCCAAAAACTCCATTGAGCGCGTGCGCATCCTGGGCCCGACTCGCTCGGCCAACCAGGTCGAGATCTCGCGCACCGACGAGTTTGCCCTTGGCGTCGACGCCCCGGTGCGCGGCTCCGGCGATATCGAGAACTCCCCGGGCATCACGCTGCGCACCGACCACGGTGAGGTCACGCTCGAGAAGGGCCTTATTTGCGCGCTTCGCCACATCCATATGACCCCCGAGGACGCCACGAATTTCGGGGTCAAAGACGGCGATATGGTCGAGATCGCGGTCACCGGCGGCGAGCGCGACCTGATCTTCGGCGACGTGCTGATCCGCGTGAGCCCCAAATACAAGCTCGAGATGCATATCGACACCGACGAGGGCAACGCCGCGCACCTGAGCCGCGACGCCCAGGGCGCGCTGCTGAGCACCGAGGCGACGGGTATTATCCGGAGCCGGCGTACGCGTTTTGATACCGCGGCGGAGTGATTTTATATCGGAGCCAGGCCCTCTGGGTCTGGTTGGGTCGGCCGTTCCGTCACGGTGCCGTTCCGTCACGGTGCCACCCACCCCGACGAGCCCGCTCCGTCACGGTGCCGCTCCGTCACGGTGCCACCCACCCCGACGAGTCCGCTCCGTCACGGTGCCACCCACCCCGACGAACCCCATCCGTCACGGTGCCACCCACCCCGACGAACCCCATCCGTCACGGTGCCACCCACCCCGACGAGCCCCATCCGTCACGGTGCCACCCACCCCGACGAGCCCCATCCGTCACGGTGCCACCCACCCCGACGAGCCCCATCCGTCACGGTGCCACCCACCCCGACGAGCCCCATCCGTCACGGTGCCACCCACCCCGACGAGCCCCATCCGTCACGGTGCCACCCACCCCGACGAGCCCCATCCGTCACGGTGCCACCCACCCCGACGAGCCCCATCCGTCTGCCTCCAAACCCCACCGAACGTGCCTTCAGAGCGATTTTACGCGACCAAAATCACGTCGCGCGTCATTTTCGAAGCATCGAGCTGCCAAAAAATCACGTCGCGCGTCATTTTCGAGGCATCGAGCTGCCAAAAAATCACGTGCCACGTCATTTTCGAGGCATCGAGCTGCCAAAAAACCACGTCGCACGTCATTTTCGAGGCATCGAGCTGCCAAAAAGCCACGTTGAACGTGTTTTTGGGGGGAGCCCCCCCGCCTCGCTGCGCGCCAGACCGCGCTAGCCCGCCCGCCGGCTGCGCCACCTCGCCACGCCCACGGTGCTCGCCAGGATCAGCAACGCCCCGGCGATGCTCAGCGGGTCGGGGAATTCCTGGAAGAGCAGCATGCCCCACACGAACGCGAAGACCACCTGTAGGTAGCTGATGGAGGTGGCGCGCCCGGCGGGCTCCAGGCTTAGGCCGCGGGTCATGGCGACCTGGGCGATAAACGTGACCAGGCCGAGCGCGGCGAGCATGGGCCACTCCCAGCCGACGGGGATGAGGAATCCCGGGATGGCGAAGGGGATCGAGGCGGGTGCGGCGACCAGGGGGAAATAGAAGACGATGGTCATATTATCGTCGGTCTCGCGCAGCTTTCGCACGCTGACGTAGGCGACCGCCGAGAGGATGGCGCCGGCCATGCCGACGCCGACCGCGAAGAGGTTCAGCGCGCCCTCGCCGCCGAATATAAAGGAGGGCTGGGCCACCAGGACCACGCCCAGCAGGCTCACGGCGATGCCGATGATATCGGGCCAGCCGATGGCTTCTTTGAGGAAGATGGCCGCCAAAATCCCGGTGAAGACCGGGTTGATATACATAATCAGGGTGGCGTCGGCTAAGGGGAGCTCGGTGAGCGCGTAGTAGAAGCAGCTCAGCGCGGCGAAGCCCGACAGGCCGCGCAAAAAGAGCAACGGCTTGTTATTTCCCCAGGGGCTCACGCCGGCGCGCCGGATCATCAGCCAGGCGAAGAGCAGCAGCATAAAGCTTCGCGCCAGCACGATCTCGTTGCTCGGCAGTCGCTCGCCGAGCACCTTCACGAGGACGCCCATCAGGCTGAAGAAGAACGCGCTGGCGGCCATATAGCGCAGGCCAACGGAGAAGAGAGGGGCGGTCGAATTTTGGGGGGTTTCTTGGGTCATGGCGCCTGCGGCTATAGCCAATTTTGGCGCGCGGGTCGATGGGGGAAATGGGGCGGGGGTGTCAGCGGGCGCGGGGTGCCTAAGTTGAAGGCATGACAGGCCAGCGAGATCATCACAAACACGGACTGGGGATAATTGGATGAGCCAGGAGCTAGCAGCCAATCGGGTGTTCGGGCCGGGGAGCGCCATCGGGATCGTCGGCTCGGGGCCGCAGGCCAGGATGAGCGCGATGGCGGCGGCGTCGCTGGGGTATCGGGTGCATCTCTTGAGCTCGGGGCCCCATACTCCGGCCGCCCAGGTCTGCGCGCACCCGATGGTGGGGGATTGGCGAGACGAGCGGGTGCTGGAGGCATTCGCCAGCTCGGTGGACCTGCTGCTCTTTGCGGGGGAGGACGCCGAGCGCCAGGCCGGCGACGCCGAGCGCCTTGAGCATCTGGCGGCGCTGCGCGCGCTGCACCCCAGCGTGGGGCTGCTCAATCAAACCCGGGGCGGCGAGGGGCTGCAGCGGGCGCTTAAAGCGGTGGGGGTGGGCTTGGCGCAGCAGAACGGGCAGGCGTATCGCGACGAGATCTCGGTGCTCGTGGCGCGAAACGCCGACGGCCAAATCGCGATCTATGACCCGGCGTTGACCCATCGCATCGAGGGGATGCTCGACACCACGCAGGTGCCGGCGCCGCTGGAGTCGCAGGTCAGCGAGCGGGCGATCCAGATCGCGCGCTCGCTGGCCAGGGAGCTCGATTTGGTCGGGCTGCTCGCCGTGGAGATGGCGGTCGACGAGGACGCGCAGCTCTGGGTGCGCCGGCTCGTCCCGCGGGCGTCTGCCGCCGGATATTGGACGCTAAGCGTGTGCTTGACCGATCAATTCGAGCAATGGATCCGCGCGGTCTGCAACCTCCCGCTGGGCTCGCCAAGGCGTCACTCGGACGCGAACGCCCAGAGCCTGATCGGGCCGATCGGGCACCGCTGGGCGCAGGTGCTGCGCGAAGATCCCGAGGCCCAGCTCTTCCTCTACGGCGACCCGCAGCCCACGCCCGGCAGCGAGAGCGGGCATATCACCCGCCTCTTTTTGCGCTCGGCGCCCGACTATAGTTTTTTGGGGGCGAGGTAGCCGGCGCGCGAGCTTCAGCGGCACAAAAAAAAGACCCCTGAGCGCGTGGCGCCAGGGGTCCAAAACATGGTGGGTGAGACCGTATTTTTAGTGGCTGATTTTAGCGGTTCGGCGTACTCGCCGCGCCCCAGAAGCTCTTGTCCGGGAAGGTGTGAATCAGGCTGCCGGTGCCGTCTCTCTGGTTGATCTCGATGAGCTGCCCGTTGCTATTGAGCCCGTAGAGCGTGCCCCATGCGGCGGTGAGCGAGTAGACCTTCTCGAAGCCGATGGCGCCCATTTCGCCGACCGGGGTGCCCGCGCCGGTGTCCTTGGACAGCTCGACCAGCGTGTCCATCTGGTCCTCTTCTTTCGAGGTCATATAGAGGGTGTTGCCCTTGTCGACCACGCAATCGCCGCTCGATTTGAAATTGCCCGTTTGGCCCACGAAGGTGGCGCGCCCGCTCATCAGGTTGGCGCTATAGATCTTGTCGTCGGAGGTGATATACGCGGTGCCTTCCTGGTCGATGGCCAGTCCGTTGGAGTCGCCGATGTCTCGGCCGAAGCTGCCCTGTTTGATCCAATAGTCGCCCCAGCTATCGTAGCGATAGACGCCATCGTGCTTGATGCCGAAGAGGGTGCCGTCGGGGTGGGTGTCGATATCCTGCAGGCCCGGGACGTCGCTGACCTTGCTCAGGGTTTTGGCGAAGGGGTCGACCTTATAGAGCGCGTCGCGGGTGTGGGCGTAAAAGGTGCACTCGATGCCGCCGTTGACGGTGCCGCTGCAGTTATTGTCGAGGTTATCGCAGACCTCGTTGAGGAAGGGCGAGACGGCGGGGTTATTGTCGTCGCAGTCCATGCCGCCGCAGTCGATGGAGAGGGCGCCGTCATTGTCCTTGTCGCACTCGGCCATATCGATGACGTCTTCTTCATCGACGTCTCCGGTCGCGTCCGGGTCGCCCGAGATGTCGCCTTGCTCGTCGGTGTCGCTAAAGCCGGCGTCTTCTTCGACCGCGTTATCACGGCTCACGCAGGTGTCGTTGAGCTGGTCGTAGAGCTCATCGGCCTCGCAGACGACGCCGTTTTTACCAGCGGCGTCGTCGTCGGAGCAGGCTCCGAGTCCGGCTGCGATGAACGCAAGGGATAAGGCGAAAGCGGCGTACTTCGTCGAGCGGCGATAGTCTGTCATGCGATATCCCTTCTTAATTAAATATGCGCGTTGGGTGGGCCGACATCTCTTCGAGCTAGTCTATAGTGTTCTTCGGTTCGCGACGCAAATGAACGCGCGCGGATTCTCGCGAACCCTGCGCGCTGCTTATTATCAGAAGCACTCTAAATGCAATGGCCTAATTTCGTTCTAATGGGATTAATAGGTCGCGAAGAAGAGGGTATAGCGTGTCTCGCTGGGGGCTTCGACGATATAATAATAGAAATCCTCAGCGGTTGCTTCAAGCTCCAGGATGAGCTTGTCCCCCTCGACGGCGCCCACGCCGCGCAACCCGCCGGTCGAGCCGTAGGCGGCGAAGTAGATATCGCTGACATCGGCGCCTTGCTCAACCGCCAATTCGGCGAAGAGTTGGTCTCCCACGGCCAGAATATTGGTATACCAATCGGCGCTGGACTCGCCGCCGCAAACCGTCAAACCGGTATATTCGCCGTCGTCGATAAACGGGGCGTCGCTGGTGGAGCGGTTGGTCGAGCCGAACGTGTCGTCGTCCTCGCAGACGGGGGGCGGCTCGATGTCGGGCTCGGAGTGAAAGGCGGTCAGTTGGTAGGGCGTCTGAGAGTCGCCGCTCGGGCTCACCTTGATATACCAGGTGCTCGCCTGGGTCGGGGGCGCCTGCATCAACATATAGGCGATGCCGGAGCACTCGGAGACTTCGGCGAGCTCGACGGGGTTTTGGTCCTCGTCATAGACCGTGATGTCCATCGGATGAGTGAGCGTCTGCGTGCCCGCGGCGCCGGTGAGCGAATAGGTCATATAGACCTCGGCCAGCTCGCCCGCCGGCACGGTGACCTTGTGGTAATCGTCGGCGCCCGCGCAGGTCAGATAGTCGACCCACTCGGTGCCCGAGACCTCGGCGGCGTTGGCGAAGCTCGTCCCCGATGTGCTGTCATCGGCGCAATAATTGGTGTCGGGGGAGTGGGCGACGAAGCTATAATAGTGATTGGCCGGGGCGCAGACGAACGTGTCGTCCGCGTTGGCGTCTGCGGTCGAGTCGAAGGCGCAGATCGTATAATAAACGATCTCGTACTCGCCCTCTTGGAGCAGCAGATTTGGAATCCCCGCGCGCATCAACCCTGCGCCGACCTTCATGTCGATCGACTCCATGTCGACCTCGTATTGCATGGGGTTGATGGTGGACCAGAAGAGCATGCCCTGGTCGTATTTTTGGGCGCCTTCGGGCGACAGGTACGCCTCTAGCTCGTAGTCGTCGACGGTGCGCTGGGCGGAGGGGGCGGCGTGGGTGATGAGCTGGGTGTCGTCGCAGGTGGAGCCGCCGGGCGTGGGCGAGGTCGGGTCGTTATTTCCGGGGTCGCCGCCGGTGGAGCTCTGAAGGATGATCGTGACTTTTTGTTTGACCGGCGCGCCCTGGTTATCCTCGGCGACGAAGGTCGCGGAGTGCACGCGCTGCGAGATCTGAGCGACGGTTGGGGTCCAGGTGAAGGTGCCGACTTTGGCGTCGGTTTGCTCGAAGGTTGCGCCCTCGGGGGCGGTCTCGGCCGGCATCGACAAAAAGACCTGGGCGGAGTCGTCGTCGCGCACCTTGACCTCGAAGGTCAGCGCCTGGCCGCTGCGCGGGTTGAATAATTTGCTCGAGGGCGACGCGAAGCTCGGCGTGCCGTTTCCGGCCAAAATATTCAGGTGGACGACGCGCTCGGAGCGCCCGCCGCGGTCATCTTCGACCACGAAGACCAGCTTTTTCCCCTCGCCGCCGGTGACGTCACTGGCGATGGGATCCCAGCTCAACAGCGCCGAGTTCGGGAAGGTCTGCAGCTCGGCGCGCTCGGGCAACCCCTGCACGCTAAACGTCAGCGGGTCGCTGTCCGGGTCTTCGGCGCTGGCTCGAATTTGGATAAGATCGCCAATGACATAGCTCTCCTGCGCCCCGACATCCAGGGTGAGCGTGGGGGCCTGGTTGACCTCGGTCTCGGTGTCGCCGCAAGCGGTGAGCGCAATCGCCGCGCCGAGAATCAGTGCGCCCCACACGCCGCGCAGCGAATGGGTCGAAAGATGACGTTGATCAGGGCTTCTCATTGGCATTCCATTGTTCAAAATTGGGCTAAATCGTGACTCTATTTGCCACTCAATCGAAAAAATAGCAAATCGGCGCGGGTTCCCTCGACGATTTCGCCATCTTCTTGAACCCAGCCCATCTTATTGTGTAGCGTGTTACGTATCAAATAGACCAACTTTGGCTCAGGGCAAGCAAAATGACGCGTTTTTCAGTCGGTACCATATCTATCCTTGGGGTCGCTGGCGGCGTCGTTTTGGCGCTGTCGGCCTGCAGCTCCGATGCTCAGATGGAGCCGCAAGAGCAGGGGGATGCGGTGGTTCGCGCGCTCTGGAGTCCGAGCGAGAGGGTGCTGCCTACGCCCACCGATCTGGCCCGTGACACCCAAACCGGGCGCCTCGCCCTGGCGACCGACGCGCAGATGTCGCCGGCGCAGCGCGAATTTAACCTCTATCTCAATCACCTCGATGGCTATCCGCTCGGCTCGACCCTCAAGATCCCAATGTCTGGCGAGGTATTTGTGCCCGAGCTTGGCGGGGCGTTCTTTGCGTTCGATGCCGAGAGCCACCGGCGCCTCGATGTGGCGGTGAGTTTCGACGCCGAGACACGGATGATTGAGGCTGCGCCCACCGGCGGGGTCGAGGATGGACTGCAGCCGGGACGAAGGTATGTCTTCGGTCTGCGCGGGTATGAGGGTGGGTTGCGCGGGGCGGCGGGCGAGCCGGTGGTCGCCGATGACCTATTCTATTTGCTGCGCTCGACCTCGCCCATCGACGCGCAGCTCGACGCGATACCCGGCGAGAGTGAGGAGGAGCGGCTGGCGGCAGCGCAGCAATTGAGCGCGCTTCAGCAGGGCTTTGCCCCGCTTATCGAGCAGGCGACCCGCGCGGCCGGCTTCGGGCGCGACGAGCTCGCGGTGCTCGCCGAGTTCACGACGAGCGACAAATCGACCGTGGTTTTTGACCCCAGCTCCGGTGAGATTCCCCAGCCAAATCAGTTGCTTATCGACGCGTCGACGGGGCTCATCGATCTGCCGATCGCCGCCGATGACCCGGCCGAAACCCGCCATATTAAGGAGGTGTTGTCGGCCTATGATGGGTTCTCGATCTCGGGCGCGTTGGTGCTAAAGAGCACGCATCCGGTGGCCCGCGACACGGTGTTGAACCCGGCGAGCGTGCGACTTTTTGAGCGGCGCGAAGACGGCAGCTTCGAGGAGATCACCGATCTTGAGCGCGGCGTCCTCGACGACGAGAAGACCTTCTGGATTCGCCCGCGCCTGACGCTGAAGGCCGACACCGACTATATTTATCTGACCACCGGCGCGCTCAAAGATACGCGCGGTGAGCCGCTGAGCGCCCAGCCGGTCGGGGCGATGCTGCGCTCGAAGGCGGCGCTGACGGACGCGCAGAGCGGCGCGAGTCAGCTCTCGGTCATCGACGACGCAACCGCGCAGACGCTGGAGCCGGTGCGCCAGCGGAGCGAGGCGCTGCTCGACATGCTGCAGGGCGAGTCGGTGATGCGCCAGGAGATGGGCGCCGCGGTGCCTTTCCACACCCAGTCGGCCGCCGAGCTTCTGATGGCGCGCCGCGCCGAGCTCTACACCCGCGACGTCAGCACCGAGCTGATGAACGTCGAAGTCGCCTCGCCGCTGGCCCGGGGGCTGTGGCTGTCGATGCCGCTGGTGCGCACGATCGTGAGCGGGGAGCTCTATACCCTCGATGGGCTCGACCCGCGCACGCGCCGGGCCTATGCCGACGGTCGGGCCGAAGAGCGCCGGACGTCTTTTGTGCTCACCATTCCGACCGGGGTCGAAAAAGGCGAGCCGATTCCGGTGGTCTTATTCGGCCACGGGCTGATGACGAGCCGCGAGCTGACCTATCTTATCGCCAATAAATTGGCGGGCGCGGGTTACGCGGTGTTTTCGCTGGATCTGCCCTATCATGGGGACCGCGCGGTCTGTCTGGCGGACACGGATTGTAGGGGGAATGCGTCCTGCGATGAGGTCGGCCAGTGCAAAAAGGCGGACGGCAGTGAGGGCGAAGTCGCGCGGATTCGCGCGCCGTTTGTGGACGCGGAGTTTCCCATTTCGACCGGTTTTGCCTTCATCGAGGTCGATAATCTGGTGGGGACGCGCGACCACTTCGGCCAGGCGTTGCTGGACTTGATGCAGGGCTACCGCGTGATTAAGCACGCCGATTGGGCGGCGAGCGCCGAGGGGTACACCCTCGCCGGCGACGACGTCGTGTATTTGGGCATGAGCCTGGGCGGGATTCTCGGGGCGAATATGGCGGCGCTGGAGCCGGGGATTCAGGACTTCGTGCTCAACGTGCCGGGCGCCGGATTCTTATCGCTGATCGAGAATTCCGACGCCTTTGTGAGCATCTTTAACAACGCGCTCGTCGAGCGCGGCGCGCCGCGCGGCAGCGACGCGTATTTCAGGTTCTCCAATATAATGCGCTGGTTGCTCGACCCGGTGGACCCGCTCAATATTGCCCATCACGCCACGCAGGAACCGCTGCGTTATGTCGACCCGCAGGACGGTCAGACCAAGACGATGCCTCCCAAGCGTGTGCTGATTCAGATGGCCAAAAACGACGGGGTGGTGCCGAATATCTCGACCCAAATACTCGCCGAGCGCATGGGCCTAGCGATCTCGACCTACGATCCGTCAGTCTCGAATCACGGGTTCTTCTTCGACCCGACTTCGCTATCGGGCTACGCGGCGCGCCAGGAAATGGTCGACTTCTTTGATGCCCGCGAATAGACGCCGCTGAACGCAGGAGGCTGCGCGCCCCAAAGGTCGCGCAGCCTCCATCATGTCTTGGCCCTAAATTTTAAGGAGCAATCAGGAGCCCTTGATCATCAGGCAATTTCGGCCCGCGTTCTTGGCGGCATAAAGCGCGGCGTCGGCGGCGGCGATGAGGTCCTGGGGGGTGGCGGCGTTGACCGCGGGGATTCCCGAGACGCCCAGGCTGATGGTGACCGGGATGACGCGGCCTTTATACTCGAAGGTGTGGCGCTCGATCTTGATGCGCAGGCGGTTGCCGAGTTTGGCGCATTGCTGCAGGCCGATGCCGCGGCAGACGATGGCGAATTCCTCGCCGCCGTAGCGGGCGAAGACGTCTTCGTCGCGCACAGACTCGGCGCTCAGGCGGGCGAGTTGGGCCAGCACATAGTCGCCGGCGAGGTGGCCGAAGGTGTCGTTGGTCTTCTTGAAATGGTCGACGTCGAACATCAGCATGCTCAGGTGCGTGCCGTGGCGCAGCGCGAAGGACATCTCGGCGGCCAGATGCTCGAGCAAATATTTCTTATTATACGCGCCGGTCAGCCCGTCGTGCTGGGCGGCGTGGAGCATATCGTTGGAGAAGCTGACGTCGAGGCGGTCGTGGTAGGTGAACTTCAGGATTGTGGTGCTGCCCAGGGTAATCTTGTCGCCGTCCTTGAGTTGATAGTCGTGGGTCACCAGCTCGCCGTTGACGTAGGTGCCGTTGGCGCTCTTGAGGTCGCGCACGAAGACATAATCACCGCGGCGCTCGATGCGGGCGTGCTTGCGCGAGACGCCGACGTCGTTGAGCTGGACGTCGACCTGGGGGGAGCGGCCCATCGTCATCGGCTCATCGCCGACTTTATGCGGTCGTCCAACATGCTGGCCCGAAATAATGATCAAATAGGCCTGATCGCGCTCGCCGAGGCCTTCGCGCGCCTGGCGAAGCATATCGGCGTTGACGATCATTGTTGTTTCCGACGGCTCTACCAACTCAGCGGACTGGTCTGGAGGGCTGTTGGAAGGGTAGGCGTCATTATTTTCGTGATCAGACATAGTGACCTTGCGGGTTGTGCGGGGTTCGAAAAACACTGATAAATCAGCGTCTTCACCCAAATCTGTTGCCTAATGTTGCCAAAGTAGCGGACAGCATCGGGTTATTCAACTTGAAAAGAGGGCGAGGAACCGGAAAATTTATCGTCGCCACCGCGAGGAGCGCGGCGCGGCGATAGTTTTTCGAGTATATCAAAACCGGTTCAATCTTGGAAGAAAGTTAATAATTCATCATGTGATTCTTTAGCGTCGCTGTATCCCATATCTAGCAACTGGCCGGTATAGCCACCGTCGAAGAGCAGAAAGCTCATCAGGTCGTTGTCCTCGTAGGCTCGATTGGCCGCCGGGGCGCAGATCGCCGCCATCAGGCGCGAGCCCCAGAAGCTCTCGGGAACCTGGGCGGCGAACTCCTGGGCGATGCGGCCGAGGTCCTGGCTGGGGCGCAGCAAGAGCGGCTCGACGATCCGGTAGGGCTGGCCGCGGTGAGTCCGAATGACCTCGTTGAGCGCGCCCTGTAATTCCGCGCCCTGGCGAAGGATTCCGTTGATGCGTTTGAGCACGGCGAGGTCATAGTCGATGGGGTCGAGCAGCACGGCGTCGAGCAATTTTCCGAGCATCATCGCCGGCGGCGGGAACGCGTGGTCGACGGCGTCGTCGGACGGGTCAAAAGGGTCGGGATAGTCGGTGCGCGAATCGCTGAGCAACGAGATGACGAGCACCCGGTCGGCGTCCAGGCGAAGCGCCGGCGAAAGCGGGGTGTTCTGGCGGATGCCGCCGTCGCAAAACCAATGCTTTCCGATCTTAACCGGCGGAAAAACAAAGGGAATCGCGGCGCTGGCCAGGATCTTATCGGCAGTGATGGGCCCGCCGATGGCGACGCGGCGCGGGTCGCGGGTCCAGGGCGGAAGCTCGCTTCGCGCGGTCTGGGCAAAGACCGTGGTTTGGCCGGTGACGATATTGGTGGTGGAGACGGTCAGCGCGTCGATGAGGCCGCGGCCCAGGTTGCGCTGGATATTGTCGATGGGCAGCTCGCGCTCGATGAGATCGCGGAAAAAACTCGCGTAGAGCAGGCCGCCGTGGTGGGGATCTTCGAGGTCTGCGTCGCTTATCTCCCGGCTGACCAGGCTGCGCAGCATCTTCCACATGCTGCTCAGCGACGGCCGCATGACTTCGGGGAATTCGAGGGTGCGCCACAGATACCAGAGGCGTTGGACGCAGAACGCGGGCTCGTCGATCGTGGCGGCCAACCAGGCCGAGTTGATGGCCCCGACGCTGGTGCCGCAGATGACGTCAAAGCGCACCGGGTGCCCCAGGTCTTTGGGCAATTCCTCGACGATATAGCGCAGCACGCCCGCCTCGTAGGCGCCGCGTGCCCCGCCTCCCGACAATACAATGGCGCGTTTGGGTGAGGGCATAAAATCGAACCATTCGGGCAAGATGAGAAGGCGACTAAGAATACGCCGCTATCGGGCGATAAGAAACCCCTCGAAATCGACGTCTAAGGCTTATTTCGCGGTCTATTTCGCGTGTTTAGGCCGAAATGGGACGACTACCTCGGGGTCGCATTGAATGCGCGGTCCTTCGAGCAACTCGATGGTGTAGGGGATGACCTCGAAGAGCTCGTCGAGGATTTCTGCGACGGCCTTCGGGTTGCCCGGCAGGTTCACGATGAGCGCCTGCTTGCGGATGACGCCGACCTGGCGCGACAAGATCGCGGTGGGCACATATTGCAGGCTGATGGCGCGCATCTTTTCGCCGAAGCCGTCGAGCACCTTGTCGGCGACCTCGAGGGTAGCCTCGGGGGTGATGTCGCGGGCGGCGGGGCCGGTGCCGCCGGTGGTCAGCACGAGCTGGCAGCCGGCCTCATCGACCAGCTCGCGCAGGGTCTGGGCGAGGGTCGGCAATTCGTCGGGGACCAGGCGGACCTCGGCGTTCCAATCGCTCGTGATCGCCCGGTCCAGCCAGTCGCGAATGGCGGGGCCGCCGCGGTCCTCATACTCGCCGCGCGAGGCGCGGTCGCTCACCGTCACAATGCCAACTTTTAGGCTGCTGTGTGTCATGCTTCTCGCTCCAATTCTACGATGAGACTTCCATAGTCCCCGGCGCTATTTCGCTCGGGCACATACCCGCGCACGTAGCGAAATCCGGGGCCTTCGAGCCAATGCAAGATCGCCGGCTTGAGCACGGGGAGCCCGTCGGATTGCAGGCCGCGCCCGTGAATGATGCGCACGAAGCGGCGCTTCTCCTTGCATTGAAGATGCACAAATAATTCGACCTGGCGCAGGGCGTCCTCGACGACGTCGCCGCGCACGTTGAGCTCGGGGACCTCGTGCTGGCGCGAGCGCTTTTTATAGCGGTCGTAGAGGTCGCGCTGGGCGGGATCGAAGGCGCCGACTTTGTGGAGCCCCTCGCCGGATTTGGGCAGCGGCGGGGTGATCAGCGACTCCGGAGATTCGCTCGAATAGACCGCAGGCGCGGTGCGCCGCTCGGCGTCTTTGACCGGGTCGGGCTCTGAGGGCAGGCGGTATTTATCGCTGCGCATGACCTTATCGACCTTGCCCACGGTCTTCTCGAAGAGGCGCATCTCGCGGGCCTGGCCGACCGCTTCGCGGGCGTATTCCTCGGCGAGTCGCGCGTCTTCTTCGGCCTGGCGGCGCTGTCTTTTGGTCAGCTTGCCGGCGGGTTTGGTGGGCGTTGGGGCCGGGGCGCGGTCTTCCTGGGGGGGCGGTAATTTGGGCCCCTCACCGGCGAATTTCCCACGATAGATATCCTCCGGGGCGATCCCCTGGACCGACATCTTGAAGAGTTCGGCGTCGGTCAGCGGCCGGGTCGCTTCGGGTTGCGCGTCTTCGGCGGGTGTGTCCGTCGGCGCCGCGTCTTTGGGGGCCTGGCGATTTGAGGCGTCCGTGGCGTCGTAGCGGGCGCCGCGCGCCGCGCCAAGCTTGGAGGCAAGCGTATGCGCCGGCGCACTCTTCTTGCGATACACGTCTTCGGGCGCCATCTCGCGGATGGACTTCTCGAAGAGTTCGGCGTCGCTCAGAGGCGGGGTGTCGTCGGGGTCGGGGGCAATCGAGTCGAAATAAGCGTCGCGCTCGGCGGCTCTTTTTTCTCGGTGTTTATCCGAGTGAGCCGCCGGTTTATCGGCCTCGGGGGGGGATTCTTTGAGGTCCAGATCGAGCGCTTTTAGTTTTTCGGCCAGCAGCCCGGCGAAGGGAGATTTATCGGATTTTTTCTTACTCATTTGAGTGACTAAACTCCCTCGCGCCGTCGGGGTGGGCTCGAATTACTTTTCTTTTTTATCGTCGGGCTTTTGCATCTCTTTGGGCAATTGCGGCTCGCTATGGGTGTAGGGGACCGAGACGCGAACCAGTCCGCTGCCGCCCATGCGCGCTGCCGGGTACTCGAAGATGATCGAGTCGTTCTCTTTGTCGGGAATCTCAAAGAGCTCGAAGTCCGTGACCGATTTGCCCGGCTCGATGGTCACGCTGCCGGTGGTGCGTCCGACCGCGCTGGCGTTGGCCGACAATTTGACGCGCTTTTTGGTGACGTTGCCGGCGTAAACCGCCGCGCCCTCACCACCCTCGACGTCGTGCTCGGGGGTGTATTTGATGGGCTTATCGCCCGGGTTCGAGACGGTATAGGTGACCTTAAGCCACGGGGTGGAGCTGTAGCCCTTGCCCTCGATGGAGTGGGTGGTCTCGATATAGGCGACCTCAGCCGAGTCGACTTTGAGGCTGGCCGGGCCAGCTTGAATCACGTCTCCCGCTTTGTGAACAAGGGGCCCTTTGGGCTCCTTATATTGGTAAGGAACGCGAATCAGCGCCGGCAGATTCCCGTGGGACATCGACGGGGGCATGCTCAAAATCAGCGCCGCGCTCTTTTCGTGCGGAACCTTGAATAAAAAGACGTCTTCGAGCGACTCGCCGTTCTGCAGAACTTTGGTCTGGCTGACCTGGCCCGGCAGGCGTCCCTTCTCCAAATACACCCCGCCGATCGTCTCTTTTGTGGCCGGCGGCAGCGTCGCCTCGGCGCCCGGGTCCGCGTATAATAGCGGCGTGGTCGCCTCGCTCATCGCCTGGGTTTGGTGGGTCGGCGAGTAGGTCAGCGCGGCCTCACCCTTGTTGGTGATCTTGACCTTCAGCGACAAAACCGGCTCGGAGTAGGACACGGTTTTTCCCGCGGAGTCCAACTCCAAATAGAGCAGGTCGTAGCCGGTGACAGAAAATGCGACGTCGCCGGAGACAACCGGCTCGCCCATTTGGCCAACGGCCGGTTTTTCGCAGGCAGCGCCGGCCATCAAAATTGCGGCGGCTAGGAGCAGCAGAACTCGGGTGGCTCGAATTCCGAAGGCGTTGGTCATGACTCAGTCCGATAGATATTCACCGATAACGGTGGTCGTTCGGTGGGGTGGCTCGACCGGTTTTCGCGCGAATCTACTTGCGCGCATGGCGATCGTGCCGACACGTATTAAAAAGTAAGCATTTCAGTGTAAATAATCGCCGTTTTTGCCCCGAAAATCTAGGCAGAAGGCAATCTGCGGTATCTTTGCACAGACGCCGCTGGGTTCGCAACCACATCATCTTATCCGCGGCTATTTCGGCGTCGAATCGTCAAGAATTTAGCGTCGATTTCGCCAACATCCAACCGGACCTCTGGCGCCGCTTCTCTATTTGGCGAAGTGACGCGGGCTCTGGTAGTATCGGGCCGATGTTACTCCCACGAAAGTATAGAGAGCAAAGGTCGTTATGAGAAATAGCACGCACCTTTTTATACGACGCGCGGCGCCGATGCGCGCGCGCCTCTATTTTGTATGCCTCTGCGGCCTTCTATTCTTCGCGCCGATGCTTACCAGTTGCACGGCCGAATACGATTTCGAGCGCGCCGAGCAGGCGCGTGGGACGCTCGGCGAAGAGCTCTACGGCATCTGGCACAAAGACGCGGTGCGCGCGGCCGAGAACTCTGAGCGAAAGACGATGATGCTGGAGTCGCGCAAGGATGAGTTTATCGCGGCGGTCGACGCGGTCGCCCCGCCCGAAAAGCTGGAGGAGGTCGACACCTTCCTGCAGGAGATGCTGTCGCTTATCGACAGCGGCCTGATTCAGGGGCTCACCCGCAAACTTCAGGCGATTTTAAGGGATGCCGTCGCCAATGATGCGTTGCTCAGCTCCATCGCGATTCAGAACCGCCCGAAGCCCGGCGATTTCTTAAGCCCGGTCAGCGGCCAGAACTTTCTGGGCCATTTGATGGGCTACCCGCGGATGCCCGACGTCGCCGCGCGCACCAGCCAGACATTGCTGGCCGCCGACGGCCTGGACGCCGACGGGAATCCGGACATGACAGAGTCGACCGCGCTGCGCGATGTGCTCAACGCGGCCACCGTTTTTCTGGGGAAAAGCGAGCGTGTTCAGCCCACCGATACCGTCGCCTACTCGCTGCAAAATGTGCTGGCCACCGAAGACGAGCGCTTCGCCGAGAACGCGCTTCCGCGCCCCTTGTATGCGGTTGCCTATGATCGTCGCGGGCGGCCGTTGGTCGCCAAAGATGGCTCCGGCATTGCGCCGCCGTTTGCCGACTTCGACAACGACGGACTGGCCGACATCGACGTCGAGGGTAAGTGGGTCTTGGCCGCCGGCGGCAGCAAGAATATCCCGGCGTTTCGCACCACGGTCGACGCCTCGGCGCTGCTCAATCGCGACCCCTACGGGCGCGCGCACGTCGGAAGCAGCGGCAAATATAGCTTCGAATATGTCGACCTGAGTAAGACCGGTGTTCACTTTATGGTGCGCCAATTCGACGCGCTGGCCAAGCGCGAAATCCTGTGGAATCTGGTCGACGCCGCGCCCGCCTTATTGGGGCCGCGCCAGATCAACACCGATTCGCAAGGGGCGTTTTCGGGGTATTCCTCGGATAGCCCGATGCGCGATATATTCTACGCGCTGCTGCATATTCTCGACATCGACACGCTTGACCGGGTGCTGGCCGCGAGCGCGGATTTCCTGGCCACCAACTCGCACGCGTTGGCCGGGCTGGTCTTTGCGCTCAACGAGGCCGTGGAGGTCGTCGATGAGTTCAACACGCAATATCCCGACGCGGGGCTCAACGATAACCAGACCCTCGCCTACGATATGCTCCCGGTGCTCGAGGCCATCTCGGCCGACCCTGACCTATGGCGCGACGTCCTCTGGGCGCTTCGCCAGCCGATCACCCAGCGCACCGGCGAGCCGATGGCGATGCTGCTGAGTTATAAGGACTCGAACCCGGCGGTCCCGGCGGCAAATGGTCCCTACGACAGTTGCTTCCAGGCATGTGACGCGAATTTCCCGATCTTTGAGACCTTCAACGAGGCCAACCCGCAAAGCTGCGTGGAGCGCTATAAAACCAACCAGGCGCTGCAGCGCTATGAGTGCGTGCGCGCGTGTCCAAACGGCGAGATGTTCTCGGAGCCGATGGATTATAGCCTGCCGGAGACCCAGGAAAATATCAGCATGTTCCAGCGGATGTTCCACCTGCTTCGGGACACCACGGGGTCACCCTATAATCTTAAAATGCTCGAGCCGGCGTCGCTGAGCTCGATGCCCGCGATTATCGAGCTTCCCAGCTCCTCCGAGGCTTTTTTGCGCGCGGTCGGCAGCTCGATGGATATGGCCGATTATGTGCCCAATATGGCCGAGCTGCAGCCGCTGCTCGATATGATGGGCGGCTCAAGCTCCCTGGCGAATCTGTTGAGCCAGCTCAGCCCGATCTTCGGCGTTGAGCTGAGTCGGCGCGCGACGCCCCCCGAGATTACCCGCATGTTCAATAAGGCGGATCTCTCGGGTGACCTCGGTCAGATGGGCACCGCGCGCATCACCACGCCGACCTGTAAGGACGGTCACGTGATGGCGAACCATCACGCCGATATGCTCTATGCCGCCGAAGCCAGCGGGATGATCGACACCATCGCGCCGCTTGCCTGCGCGTTCGCCGCCAACGATCAAGAGGAGTTGATGACCCGGCTCTTCGTCATCACCCACGAGCATTATTCCGGCAAGACCGACCTCAACCTGACGGCCGACGGCACGGTGTCGGAGAGCAAGGGCTCGAACCTTCGAAGCCTTGAGCCGGCGCTGCGCGATATCCTCGAGAAGAAGACGCTCTTTAAGGCGCTCTACGAGCTTTCGGTGGCCGCGGAGCGGGTTGAGAGCCAGGGTGTGGTGCCGGACTTCACCGAGCAATTGCGCGTGCTCGTGCACCACGCGGTGCGCAGCGATGACGGCTTCCGCGGGGCCAACGGCGAGGACTCGATCACGCTGGCCGACGGGCGTACGCTTCGGAATTTAAGCCGCGCCACGATCCTTTTAGAGGCCGGCGCGAAGATGAACGCGCGGGTGGAGGGTGACCCGGTGGCCGAAGAGGCGCTCGGCGACATCTTCTCGGCGGTGACCGACGTGCTCCTGGCCGCCGAGTGGCCCGAAGGCGCGCCGATGGCCCAGTTTAGCGACCCCGGGACCATCGCGGTGATGGAGCGCCTAACGCGCCACTTATCGGGCAAAGCCGCCGAGTTGCAGGCCGAAGGACGCCTGAGCGAGTGGCTCACCGAGGAGCAGCTCGACAACTTCGGTGGCCTCTTCGATTCGCGCGCGCTGCCGGCCCTGGTCGACCTGAGCGGGGAGCTCGTGAAGAACCCGCAGGACCGCGAATTGGTCGACGACCTGCTCGATTATATGCTCGGCGAGCCGGCCGGGCGCGACCAGGTGGCGATGGGGCTCTATGTGTTGCTCGTCTATACGCTGCACCAGGATACCTGGGTGCCGGTGTCGAATTTCATGGCGCGCACCCTCGACCCCAACCGCACCTGGCAGGTCGAGCCCTACGGCAAGCTCCCGCTGGCCAGCCACGTGCTGCAGGTGCTCCAGGAGACGGTCGAAAAGGACCCGCAGGGCCGGGGCATTGAGCTCTTCGCCCGGGGCTTCTCGAATATGGAGGACGGCTCGGTGCCCTTCGGGACGATCTTTGAGATTGTCGCCGATTATTTCCGCGCCGACCCGGCGTCACTGGCGCCCTACACCCCCGGCGATTATCGCGTGGTGTTAAACGGGCTGGAGAGCTGGTTGGACGACGACCTTCACGGGCTTGAGCGACTTTACGATATTGTTGATCCCTGAGAGCATTCATGAATTTGTCGACATCGCGACCGCGTCAAGCCCTTAAATTTGTTGGGCTTTTCGCGCTAGTTGGACTCGCCGCAAGCCTCTCCCTGCTGCCCGCGGCGCCCGCGGAGGCGGCCGGGTTTTATCTGCCCGGGCGCGGCGTGCGCCCGCTGGGGCGCGCGGGCGCGTTCGTGGCCAGCGGCCAGGGCAACCTCAATAGCCTCTGGTATAATCCGGCCAATCTCACGCTCACCGACGGCATGCAGCTCACCGTCGACGTCGGGCTGATCGACCTGAGCGCCGACTTCGCCCGCGCCCCGCGCACCGACGAAAATGGCGAGGAGTTCAGCTATGGGAAGGTGTCCAATGAGGCGTGGCCCCAGGCGAGCCCGCAGGTCTTGATCGGCGGGCCCACCGGGGTCGAGGGCTTGAGCTGGGCGGCCGGGTTTTACGCGCCCTATATGAGCGGCGTGACCTACCCGGAGAACGGCCCGCAGCGCTACACGATGGTCAGCAATACCGGCTCGCTGCTGGCGTTTTTCCACGCCGCGCTGGCCTACGAGGTGGGCGATGCGTTCCGGATCGGCGCGGGCGTTCAAAACGCGATCGCCTCGTTTCGGCTCGTCAGCGTCACCTCGGGTTACACCGGGTTGCACGGGCGCCCCGAGGACCGCGACCTCGACATCTTGAGCAAGGTCGAGATGTCCGATTATTTTATCCCCACCGGAAACCTGGGTCTGTGGGTGAAATTGGGCCAAAATTTCGAGGCCGCCATGTCGGTGCAGGGGCCGGTGACCGTCGATGACGCCGACGCCAGGCTCACCGTGCGGATGCCGACGAGCCCGGAGTTCGACAACGCCCGGCTCAGCAATAATAGCATCAGCGCCAAGATGAAGATCCCGCCGGTGTTGCGCGTGGGCCTTCGCTTCGTGACCGAGCCGCTCGACGTCGAGCTGGCGGCGGTGTGGGAGGGGTGGTCGAGCTTTGACGAGATCGGCGCGTCGCCCAACGACGTCGAGGTCGACGGGGTGCCGGGCATCGGCTCGATCCCGGTGGGGCCGCTGAGCATCCCGCAGAACGGGCGAGACACCTATTCGCTGCGCCTGGGCGGCGACTACCGCCTCAACCCCGACCTGTCGCTGCGCGCCGGGCTGGGCTTTGAGACCGGCGCCATCCCCGACGAATATTATAGCGTCTTTTTGCCCGAGTCCGACAAATATAGCCTGGCCGCGGGGCTGACCTGGGCGTTTTCGGAGTGGGAACTCGACTTCGGCGTCGCCTATTATCACTACGCCGACAAGCGTATTACCAACTCCAAGGTCCGCCAGATCAACCCGACCGACACCGACCAGAAGCTGGCGACCATCGTGGGAAATGGCGAGTATTCGGCGCGTTATTTGGTGGTCGGGCTGGGCGTCAATTATGCGTTTGGGCAGTGATCGTTCGGTCACGACCTTCGCGCACCCACGACGTCACCCAAGCAACCCGCGTTCAAAAGCCGCCCGCCGCCGAGGCCTACGCAAAAAACGCTGCGACCCCGGCTACCGATTCTGTCGCGCCCCGATGGGCTGTTATTCCGCGACGCGCTCGCCGATTCAAGGAGGCGCACGGGCACGGGTCGGATGGGGCGCGCGACATCGCCCTGCAAAGATCGTCGGGCGAGCATGGCCGCGGCGCGGCAAGCCCCGCAGGGGCGTAAGAGAGTCATTAGCCGTGGGCGGAGTGCGCCAATCCCGCCAGGGTTGGCGGACGTAGCCTTCGGCGGGGGTCGAATCATGTGCGGGGGTCGATGCCATGGCGGCGGTCGATACCACAACGTGTATCAACACCGAAAAATTTGCACCAAATCACCATAAAGAGCTGGAAACCATCGGTATTAATGTGTTAAATATCGGCGCAATTAATGTGTAATACGGATGAACTAAGAAGCAATCTTTTAACGAGTGAGCGAGTCGGGGCGCCTGATCTATATGCAGGCGCCTTCGCTATATTATGGACCAGATCGACCCCAAAACCTGGCTGGCCTTGATGCGCCTGTGCGGCGAGCTCCACGAGATCGGCGTGGCGCAGGTCGACGCGGCCATCGAGCACCTGCAATTTGAGTTGGGCAAGATCTTAGACTGCGAGCATTTCTGGCTCATCGCGGCCGGACGCGAGCCGGATGGGGCGCCGGTGCCAGTCTTTCGCGAGTCCAGCGGCGTCGATAGCGCGCGGCGCGACGCGATCGCGGCCGATTGGATGGCCAGTACGCCCAATATCTTCGAGGACGTGCTGCTCAAAAATGTCACGCGCTATATGGGGAAACCTGGCGCGCTTTGCCAGACGCCCGAGCGTTTTGACCCCCTGGTCTGGCGCAAGTCGGTGCTGCGCGACCTCTTCTGCGAAACCGGCATCACCTCAAGGCTCACCGCCAATCAGCCGGTAGGCGAGTCGTTTGACCTGACCTTTGGTTTTGATCGGATCGGTCGAAGCGAGCCTTTTAGCGTGCGCGACTGCCAGGTTCTGCGCGTGATGCTGGAGCATCTGGGGCCGCTGGCGCGCTCTTTTGGGCAGCAGCGCGGGTTTTTGCCGGGCCTCAAGGTGCTGTCGCCGCGCGAGCGCAGCGTGCTGCGCTACCTGCTCGGGCCGCTCTCCGAAAAAGAGATCGCCCATGAACTTAATCTCAGCACCGGCTGGCTGCATCAGGTGGTGGTGTCGATTTACCGAAAGCTCAATGTGCGAAGCCGGCCCGAGTTGATGTCGATATGGCTTTCTCACCAGCCTTAGGCGTCCTGCGCAGGGCCATTTAATGCATTTTATTGGGGGTAAGTAGCGCCGCGGCGGGTCTCTTGACGCATGTCTTGTGGGTCTCGGCGCGTCGCAGGCATTCGTCTAACCCAAAATCAGGGGGGGAGCATGGCTGCGCGCGTTCCTGGAATGCCTGCAATGAGGGTCGACCCCCGTTGCAAGGGTGTCTGGGACGGTTGCGTCGCGGGTTTGGTGGCGTTGCAGGCGTTCGCTGAACACGCGCGCCGGAGGCCACCCTACACATCCGTAGGATTGTCGCACCATATGAGTGCGATACTCTCGAACGTCAGAATTCAATCAGATTCGTGCGTTTTTAAGACGAATGAACGCAGACTTTCGAGAGAGACTATGACGATCGATAGGCAACGAGCACTAACGTTTAACACAAGCTTTTTGGGGCGATTTAATGGGCTGGCAACGCTCGCCTTGCTCGTCGGCCTGGCGGCTGGTTGCGGCGACGACCCCGTGAGCAAAATCGACCTGCCGGGGGAGCCCGAGGCACAGGAGCAGGCTCCGGTCGAGATCGCGTCGACCGACGGCTGCGCCATCGACGCGGACTGTGCCGAGGGGCGCTTTTGCTTCTTGGGCCAATGCGCCTACGAGTGCGACGCGACCCAGCCCTGCGCAGACGGGCTGAGCTGCGGCCCGCGCGGTCAATGCGTCAGCGCGCCGAATCCGGGCGATGGCGGCGCAGGTGAGACACCCGCCAAAGAGCCCCGCGAGCTGCCGAGCACCCTGCGCGTGCTCAACTCGCCAGATACCGTCTATCACCTGGGCAAAGAGCAAGAGTCGATCACGTTGACGCTTGAGCTCAGCGAGCCCGCCCCCGAGCAGGGCGTGCGCTACCGCGTGGCACGCGGCTACACCGCCGAGGACGACGCAACCCGCGCCCAGATCCAATATAGCACCGGCGGCGCGCGCACCGTCGAAATCACGCTCGACGCGGGCTCCGCGGCGCTGGCGGATCCTGAAGATCGCAAGATCGAGCAGGTGCGCGTGTACACCGAGCTTGGCGATTATCGCCTGGCGATCGTGCCGCATTACGCGGTCTCCGGGAGCTACGTCGGCACGGCGACCTTTGAGACCTTCGGCAGCACCGGCTTGCCCATTGAATTTCAGGTGGTCACCAAGCCCGACGGGGTCAACCTCGACGAGGCCGAAAAAGCCTGGCTGGTGCTCCCGGTCGGCGAGCAATTTTTGTTCAGCCCGGTGGCCGACCCGGAGGTCGAGTATGTCGCGCGGGAGCTGGTCTACGATGACTTCGTCGAGCAATGGGTGGCCAAATTCGAATTCGGCTTTGCGCTGGACGCCGAAGGCATCGTGAGCGCCCCGGCCACGCAGGTGCGCCGCGCGCTGCGTTTTCAGGTCGAGCCTGGTCAACCGGGCCCCCAGGGGCGCACGTTGATCGGCGAGTTCTCGGACACCTGGACCGGCCTCTATGACGGGCGAAGCGCCAGCGGCGTGCGCCAGATCAAGGACGTCCAATTCAGCGGGCAGCTCGCCATGAGTCGCTTCACCGCCGCGCCTTCATACCAAGATATCTCGGTCGACGCGTATCCCAACGCCGGCCCGGGCCTGCAGGACGCGCCGCCCGTCGACCAATGCGACGCCGTAGTCTTCACGGGCGCCGAGGCGACCATCGACAGCGGCGTTTATGACTGCGCGAGCATCGCCAGCGCGGCCGATTTCGAGTCAGCCGACGCCGACGCCCAGGCGGCTTGCGCCATCGCGGTCTCACACGAGGCGCTCTCCGGGGCGACCACCGGCGAGAAGATCCGCGACTATTTGGACGGAAACGCCACCAACGAATTTGGCCAGAGCTTCGGCGAATTTATGGAGGATTGCGCCGCCGGGACCGACGGCACCTGCCGCCCCGGGCCCCAAGTGCTCTGCGCACGCCAACTCACCGCCCATGCCTACCGCAGCCAGGACGCCCACGCCGACGTCGCCCATCAATTGGTCGACCAATACGGCGCGGTCACCCGCGAGGCGTTTTTGGGCCAGGAGCTCGGCGCATTTGGCACCGACTCCAGGCTTCGGCTCGAGTGGCTCAAGTCCACCGATTACCCGGCCGTGGTCGTCTCCGAGGTCAAGGCGCTCAACGAGCAATTGCTCGACGATTGGAAGCAAAAGGTGCTCGATGTGCACCTGAGCGTGCTCAAAGGGCAATTCGACCCGAGCGGGTTGGCCGTGCTCAGCCAGGAGCCTGAGGGGGCGCAGGCCTCGGATTCGCGCAAACAATTGCTGACCTATATGACCCAGAGCTGGCGCGGATCGATGAACGCGCTGACGCTCGCCACGACCCGCTGGAATGGCCTGTTGCAGGTCGAGGCCGATCGCGCCGAGAAGGCCCAGATGGTCTCAAGCCGGCTGGTCGACCTCTACCTGGCCGCGGGCATCCTGCGAAACCTCAACCTCGCCGCGGGCACCGGGTATTTGAGTGCGCAGCTCGCCGACGGCTTCGCCGATCTGCAGCGCGAGCTGGGCAAATTGAGCCTGCCCTTCGACGAGCTGATCTACGCGCGCGACGCCGAGGTCGTGGTCAACACCTCGGTCGACCCCCAATCCGGCAATGACACGCTGCTGGCCGAGCGCGAGGACGACGCCGTCGCCGAGATCGAGCGCGCCCACGGGTCGGTCACCTCGGTCATCGAGCGCGCCCAGGCAGAGGCGCTCAGCGAGACCGAGCTGCGAAACCGCATGAATAACGAGGTTAACGACCTGCGCGATAGCCTGGTCGAGTTGTGCGGGCTGCCGGTGGGCTGCACCACCAACGATATCCGCACCGACCCGACCTGTCGGGTGCGCGTGGACGCCGGAAAATGTGGTTTTTTGCTCGATAAAGAGACCGACCAGATCACCGGCTTTGGCTCCGGCGATCAGAGCGTCTCCGAAGGTGGACGCGCGCTGCTCGATGTGGCGAACGCCGCCCAAAATATCGGCATCGCCCAGGCGGACCTCGACGCCCTGGTCCAACGCGCCGCGCTTGAGAAGCAGGAACTCGATGTCTTCGCGGTGGCGATCAACGACTGGAATACCATGCGCCTGAGCGGCGTGGAGCGGCTTGAGACCAATATTGCCAAGCGCCAGGCGATCCGAGACGAGGCGGTCAACCAGATTCTCGACGACGTCAGCGAGCGCGCCCAAATTCGCGCAGCCGCCATTGAGTCGACCCGCGAGACCTTTGCGGATTGGGATAAAATCCGGCGCGAGGGCGTGGAGGTCGAGATGGGATATTTGATCTCGGCGAACGCGGCGCAAGAGACCGCCGACACCATGCGAAATAGCGCCGAAACGATCCATGATTTTACCGACGCTTTCGCCGATGGGCTGCCCAAAGGGAGCGATGATTTTATGTCGGCCGGGCGGCTTTCGACGAAGTTGGTGGGCGCCGCCACGACCGCGGGCCTTCGCACGGGCGCGATGGGATTTGATATTGCAGCCACGGTTTTGGAGACCGCGCGCGAGGCCTATCAGCTCGACGGCGACGCCACCATGGCCAAGCTGCAAGACGATAACGACTTAAGCTCGGCGATCACCGAGCAGGAGCTGGACGACCTCAAAGACCATATGATCGCGACCGAGACCCAGTCGCAGGCCGAGATCGACCAACTCCAGGAGATCATCGAGGCCGCCCAGGCCTACCAGAGTGCTCAGCTTAGCTTTGCGCGCGATATGGACGACTTCCGCCAGCGCCGCCTTGACCTTCGCCAGAAGCTCACCGGCATCGCCGGGCTGGATCTGCGCGTGCAGCAGGCGCGCCTGCAATATGAGCAGGCCGTGGCGGTCTACCTGGGCATCGCCCAGCGCGCGCGCCTGCAGGACGCCAAGCTCCAGGATCTGCTTCGCCAGCGTGAGCGCGTCAACGAATTGGTCGGCTCGCCGGCGGTGATCTTTGGGCGTGCGAATCGCCTGGATCAGGCCGAGGTTCGCCTCGACCGGGCCAAGGACAAGCTGATGGATTGGCTTGTCGCCCTTGAATATTACGCGGTGCGCCCGTTCATGAACCAGCGCCTGTCGATCTTGTTGGCGCGCAATACCTACCAGCTCGAGAAGATCGCCGAGGACCTCAAGCGCCTGCAGCGAAGCTGCGGCGGGCCGACCAACCAGGTCAGCTCGGATCTATCGCTTCGTGACGGGCTTCTCGGGCTGTCGCTGCCCAGCCTTGACCCGGTTACAGGTGAGTCGATGTCGCCCAGCGAGCGGCTGCGCGCGGTGCTTGGGCGCGGGTATGTGCCGGTCGACAAGCGCGTGCGCTATAGCACCGATGACTCCATCGGCAGCCTGATGTCGCGCGACCCGGATATCCTGTCGGCGACCTTCTTTATCGACCTGAGCGACTTCGCCAACCTGGAGCTTACGTGCAACGCCAAGATCCGCTCGGTGGACGTCGAGCTGGTGGGCGATTTGGGCGAGGCGCGCCCGACCGTGAGTATTTTGTACGACGGCACCAGCGCGCTGCGCTCTTGCCAGCCGGGGATCGACGATTATGTCGCCCAATTCGGCGCGAATGCCACGAATTATGGCAAGATCACCCACCTCAGGACGGTCGGTCGCTCGATGTCTCCGGTGGCCGGGATCAACGAATTTGGCGACCCCAGCACCTCGAGCCAGACGCTCGGCGGGCTGCCGCTGGCCAGTCAATACACGATCCTTATCAACAAGCGGGCGGGCGAGAACTCGAAGGTGGATTGGAGCAAGCTCGAGGATGTGCGGCTTCGGCTGAGCTATGACTACCAGGATATCTTCCCGGTCGGTCAGTGCGAATAGCCACGATGGAGATGCGCAGCGATGCGCTCGCTGCCTGTATTTTTGAATCGCTTCCATAAAGAAAACGGAATGGGTTATGAGTAGTTCTGTATATAAATCAATGCTTTGCGTGTTATTCGCCATGCTTGTCGGGTGCACCGAGGACTCGCCGACTCAGCGCCAGGACCTGCGGGATTCGGGGGTGTCGGACACCGGTCAGGCCGACGTGCGCGCGAGCGATGCCGACCGTGACACCGCCACGCCCGACGCCAGCGCCGATGATATCTCGTCGGACGCAAGCTCGGCGGACGCCGACACCGCTGAGCCGCCCACCGGGCGCACGCTCAGCGATTATCGCCGGTGTCAGTCCAACCTGGATTGCCCGGTGGGGCTGGGCGTGTGTGTCAAGGAGGTGAGCCTGAGCCGGGCGAACGCGGCCGGTGAGACGCGCGTGGCGATGACGGATATCTTTGTCGAATTGGGCGAGGATGAGGGCGTTTGCAGTCTGGATTGCACAAGCAGCGCGGATGTCTGCGCCGCCCTGTCGGTCAACGGGATCGAAGCCGATGCCAGGCCGCATACCTGCCAATTGGTGACCACGGCCGAGGCGCCGTACCCCGAGGTGCAGCCGGCGTTCCCCTTCGACGCCCAGCTCGACTCCATTGCCCAGTTGCAGGGCCAGGCCTTCGGCGCGATTTGCCGCGCGCCGTTCGAGCTCGCCCCGGCGGTCTCCGATGCGTTCTGTGAGCGTTGCGATGGCCCGGATAGCTGCGGCGACGGGACCTCGCTGTGCTGGAGCGCCAAGACGGACGCCGCCGCCCAAGACGGCGAGTCGGGGCAATGCCTGACGCCCTGCGAGGGCGACGACACCTGCCCGATGGGTTTTGCCTGCGACGTGACCGACGCCGACGGCCAATCCTATTGTCGCCCGGCGCTGGGGACCTGCACGGCGTGCCAGGACCGCGACCAGGACGGCTTCGGCACCGGTCAATGCGGCACTGCCGAATCGCCGGTGACCCCGCACGACTGCGATGACCTAAACCCGCAGGCCTATTATGACCCCGATAATATGGACCACGCCTTCCCGGCGACCTGCGGCGAGCAGGATTTCAATTGCAACGGTCTGAGCGACGCCGTCGAGCAGATCAGTGCGAGTGACTATCCGGAAGAGCATTGCGGCGGGTGCTTCGACACCTGCGCGGGCACGCTTCCAAACGGGCAAAAATTCTGCCAGCAGAGCGCGACGCCCGGCGTGGGTGAGTGCGCGGCGCAGTGTGAGACCGACGCCGACGGTGTCATGCTTTATGCCGATTGCGACGGTGACCTCAGCAACGGCTGTGAGGTCGAGGCCAACGACCCGTCCCGGCAATTCTATCGCGACGCCGACGGCGACGGCTACGGCGACCCCAACGATCGCGTGTTCGACTGCGGCGATACCGGCGCGCCGGCGGGTTATGTGGCCAACGCCGACGACTGCGACGACACCTCCTCGGCCGCCCACGGCGGGGCGAATCCGCCCGCTGAGCTGTGTGACGGGCTCGACAATGACTGCAACGGCGACGTCGACGACAGCCCGACCGACGCCGCGCTGGGCTTAAACTGCGCGGACTCCGGTTACCTGGGCGCCTGCAAGGCGGGGCATAATGTGTGCGAGGGCGGACAAATCGTGTGTGCGCCCGACATTTTACCCGGCGAGCAGGCCGAGACCTGTGCCACGCCCGAGGTCGATGACGATTGCGACGGGTCGCTCTTTAACGCGCAGCCCGAGGACCATTATCGCTATTATTACGATAACGATGGCGACAATTATGGTGACGGAGTGGTGTTGAGCTGCTCGGCGACGCCGCCGCCGGGCACCTCGGTCAACTGGGGGGATTGCAACGATAGCGACCCCGAGATTCGCCCGCTGCGCCAGGAGATCTGCGGCGACCAGATCGACAATAATTGCAGCGGCCAGACCGATACGGTGAACCCCATCGGCGCCAATAACGAGCCTGAGAGCCGCGAGTACGCGGTGAACGCGAAGGTTTGGTACCGCGACACCGACGGCGATGGCTACGGCGACCCGGCCAACCAGGTGCACAAATGCGTCGACCCCGCCCCGGGCAGTGGGTGGGTGCTCAACGGCGATGATTGTGACGTCAATGACAGCACCAAGACGCTGGAGCAGACATATTATTATGACGGCGATGGCGACGGTTTTATCGACGTGAATAATTCAATCTCGTCGTGCGGGAGGCCGGGGAATATCAAATATATTCTGCCGCCTTTTGGCGATCCTCAGGTCAAAAAGGATTGCCATGATGGCGAGAGCCGGATTCACCCGGGCGCGGGCGAGACCTGCAATGGGCGGGATAACGATTGTAACGGGGTTGAAGACGACGCGGCGGAGTGTCCGATCGGCGATGGCCTGCTGAGCTGGGCTGGCAGCTATAGTGCCGCGACGAACCCCAATCACGATATCGGCGCCAGTGGCAACCACGCCAATGAGCCGGGAGGGTTGTACTCTCCGGTATGTCCGGCCGGCTCGGTGTGGAGCGCCGCGCGGGTGAATTATCGCCCCGACCATGGGAACCCCAACGGTGTGACCCCGCTGGCCTGGATCGAGCCGGGGTGCCAGGAATTCCAATTAGAGAAGCTCGCCGCCGGCTCCTTCACCGGTGATAACCAATACTCGCTCAAAAAGCGCAGCGGCCCGATCAATTATATCGGCGGGCATAGCTCGATTTATCAGGGGGGCAACCAAACCGAGGTGTTTACGTGCGCGGCCAATGAGGCGATCTATCGGGTCGATATTCGGAGCAGTGGAGGTCTGACATCCCAGGTGTCCTTTTATTGCCGGCCGTATCGGGTCACCAATAATAATGGATTGACGGCTTATGTATTTGAGCAGGAGTCGAATAGCGGAACGGCTCAATCCTTTGGACACGAGTGGGGAGGATACGAGCCCCAGTCCTGCGGAGCGAATCAGGTCGCCGTGGGCTTAAGCACGGTGACGTCCAGGCGCAATACGATTGATTATGGCAACACGAATGTGTGGAATATCCTGCGCGTGCGCGTGGCCTGCGCGGACCTTGAACTGCCGACATATTAGCCGATAAGGCCGCGGCCGGGGCCTGGGTGGAGTCGAATCGACATAATTGGAAATGGGGTATGCTGCGGTTGCGTCTGCATTGCGTGGATCTGAAAACTAAGAAGATCACCCCCTAAATCTGGGGTTTGATCTCCATCAACCCAAAACGCCCCGAAGCTCTCGCTCGGGGCGTTTTGGCGTATGGAGAGCCCATTGCATACCCCCGAAAGAGCGTGGCTGAGCGCAGGTTCCCGCCGAACTGGGGAGACGACGCTTTGGATATTTGATAGGTACGTACCGATTGGCGCCAGGGCGCATGAAGCGATACGTGGCGTTACCTTGGAAACTCTGGAGACTTTGATGATGTATGGACTTCGCTTGCGACCGGTTGGTCTGAGGTTATCACTTTTTTTCGCCGTCCTGCTGCTCTGGGGATGTGGCACTGGCGCCGGTCAACTGAAAAATAAACAGGTGGCGCTTAGCGAGATATCGGCCGAAGACCAGCCTATCGTGGTGACCGCCGGGGACGGGAGCATGCGGCGGGTCGCGCTGGATGGCTCCGAGGGTGTGGGGGCTAAGGCGGGTGCGTTGCTATCGTCCGAGGAGGGCGACCTCGCGGCGGCCCAGGCGCTGCGCCCCAAGGAATGCAGCGGTGGGCCCGAGGGCGGCGGCAAGCTTATCCTTGAGTTTTATCAGGGCAACGCGCGCTTGAGCGTGTCGCGCGTCAACGGCCAGTTGGTCGAGTTGGTCGTGCTCGCCGGGGATAAGGGGGGGACGAATCTTCTTGAGCCGCCCATTCAGCCGTATTTTTTCTCGGATACCTGCGAGCTGGTTGTCTTCGGCTTTGATGGGCAGATCTGGGTGGTTGAGGTCGACAGCCGGCGGGTGAGCCCGCTGGCCCCGGGCGTGGATGCGTTCACGCTCGCGCGCACCGATTGACGCCAAGTTAAACGGCTGCGAGCGTCTGTTTGGGGGCATTGGATCAATCGCCCCGATCATCGGGCGTATACCACCCCTCATACTCCCCGCCGAAACTCATCGCGCGCCGATAAATATCGCGCACCCGATCGTTGAGTGAGTCGAGCTGCAGGCGTTGGTAATGGCTGACCATCAGGCCGTATTCGACCTCGAGGTCGGCGTCCGGGGCGGGCAGGCCCGGGATCTGGAAGGGGTGCATATCTTCGTCTTCGACGTCGGGGAAATGCGCCTCATAGTCCTCCATGGGCAGGGATTGGGCGAAGTCCTGGCGGTCTTCGGGGGAGGTGAACCAGAAGGTATGGTTGAGGGTGAGGCCGTCGTTTTCCTGGAAATGGCGCGACAGCAGGCCCTCGTAGTTTTGGCGGGTCTCGATGAGGTGGCGCTCCTGGGGGGAGGGCATCAAAAACTCGCGGAACACCGACCAGTCGGGGTCGTGCTTGGCGTGGGCGTGGACCTCGAGGTCGGGAAATTGTGCGCCGATCGCCTTTTGGAGTTGCTCGGCGAAGGGGGACTCGGAGTAGATAAACCACTCGGTGCTGCGCGCGGTTGAGACCGAGCCGGCCATGCGGGGGGCGTCGTCGGGCAGGGCGTCGGCGCCGGGTTCGATATGCAGGATGCTGGTGATCTGGGGGTGGCCGCCGGCCGGGTCGTCCTGGGCGTCGGCGCCGGGCAGCGAGATGCGCAGCGAGTTGACCCACTCCAGGTTCTTGAGCGGCGCGCGCGCCTCCAGGCTGAGGTTCACGCCGACCATGGTGTCGGCCGCGCCGACGCGCCGCGGGAAGGTCTCGATGGTCTGTGTTTTTTTAGCGAAACTCATGGGGCAATACCTTATGGCGTGCTATAGGGCTGGGGTCGGGCGCGTTTAATGGGCGCCGCCTTGGCTGGGCGATCGCCTTGATTCATACAAGGCCGCGGCGTGTTTGGAAACGCTTGTTTTTGAGGTCGACGCCGCGATGTAATGCGGTATTTTTTGTGCGTGTATAAACTTAGGGTCGGTGCGCATGCAGCGACGCGTTCAAATAGAGGAAACACATGAAACATATTCATCTCGATATGCTCGGCGGACTCGCCGGCGATATGTTCCTGGCCGCGGCGGTCGACGCGGAGTTGGTCGATCTCAAGGCGCTGGAGGCGGCGCTCAGCTCGCTGGGCGTGGGCCAGATTCGCGTGGTCGCCGAGAAGGTCATGCGCGGGGCGTTCTCGGCCACCCACGTGCATTTTGAGGGCTGGGACCCCAGCGAAGAGCGCGACCACCGCCACCTGTCGACCATCCTCGAGATGCTCGAAGACAGCGGGCTCAGCGCGCCGGTGAAGGCGCGGGCCACTGAGATGTTCTATAGGCTCGGGGCTTCGGAGGCCAAGGTTCACGCCATCCCGATCGAGACGGTGCATTTCCACGAATGCGGCGCGCTCGACTCGATCTTCGACTTCGTGTCGGCCGCCTTTATCATCGAGCATAGCGCGGCGACCTGGTCGGCCGGGCCGGTGCCCACGGGCACGGGGACCGTCGAGACCGACCACGGCACGGTGCCGCTGCCGGTGCCGGCGACCGCCGCGATCCTGGAGGGCTTCGAGCTGACCCCCAAGGGCGTGTCGGCCGAGTTGGTGACCCCCACCGGCGCGACGATCCTGAAGACCCTGCGCGACCTCAACCCTGGATTCTCGCGTCCGTCCGCCATCGCGCGCGGCGTGGGCTATGGGGCCGGAACCCGCGACCTCAAGGCATTCGCCAATGTGGTGCGCGTGATGATCCTCGAGGTCGAAGACCGCGCGCAGACCAGGCGCGAGGTCGTGGCGAAGTTGTCGTGTGAGATCGACGATATGAACCCCGAGCTCTTCGCCAGCGTCGAGGAGTCGCTCTTTGGCGCCGGCGCCCTCGACGTCGTGCGCGAGGCCGTGCTCATGAAAAAAGGGCGCCAGGGCACCCGCGTCAACGTACTCGCCGAGCCCCACAACACCCAGGCGCTGGCCGATATTCTCTTCCTCGAAAGCACCACGTTCGGGGTGCGCATCGAGGAGATCGAGCGGCTGATCCTGGCGCGAAAAATCGTCGAGGTCGAGACCTCCGCCGGCACGGTGCGCCTTAAGGTTGGCCTGCAAAATGGCGAGGCGATTAAGGCGGCGCCGGAGTATGAGGACTGCGCGCGATTGGCCAGGGAGACCGGGCAGCCGGCGCGGGCGATTTATGCTGAGGCGGTCGCGCTTTATTGGGCGTCGACGCAATAAGCCATCATTTATTTGTAATTTTTGGACGTTTCGCGAGGCCCCGGGGAGACCCGGGGCTTTTTGTTTTTGACGTTCGTCGACGGGCTATGGCGCGGCGTGGCTGCGATACGCGCTCAAAGA